>NZ_WUUU01000101.1 GCF_009831555.1 Halobacterium bonnevillei
GGAGGTCGACCTCCTCGTCGGCGAGCGCGCCGAGCGCGGCCACGTCGTCGGCCGTGGCGTCCCGAATCTGCATACGCCGGCCTAGGAGTGGCAGTGACTTAACGCCGTGGCCGGCGGCGGCACCACCGCCCCACCCGACGCCGCCACGTCGGGCGGATTCGAGCGCGGCAACCGTTTCGTGCATGCAAGCAGTTATCACCGCGCCGGTCCCTACAGCCCGTCAATGAGTAGCACGGCCCGATCAGCAGGTGAGCGCCGATGCGCGTAGTCGCGAAGTTCGGCGGGACGAGTCTCGGGAGCGGCGAGCGAATCGAGCGCGCCGCAGACTCCGTCGCGGACGCCGTCGCCGCCGGCCACGAGATCGCAGTGGTGGCGTCGGCGATGGGGAACACGACCGACGAACTCCTCGACGACATCACGTTCGACGCCCAGGACGCCGACCGCGCGGAGATCGTCTCGATGGGTGAACGCACCAGCGTCCGCATGCTGAAGGCGGCGCTGGCCGCCCGGGGCGTGAACGCCGTCTTCCTCGAACCCGGCCACGAGGACTGGCCCGTCGTCGCCAACGACCGCGGCGAAGTCGACACCGAGGAGACCAAGCGCCGCGTCGAAGCGCTCGCCGCGGACCTCGACGACGTCGTCCCGGTCCTCACGGGCTTCCTCGCGGAGGACCACGACGGAAACGTGACCACGCTCGGCCGCGGCGGGTCCGACACCACCGCGGTGATGCTCGGGCGGTACGCCCACGCCGACGAGGTCGTCATCGTCACCGACGTCGAGGGCGTGATGACCGGCGACCCCCACGTCGTCGAGGGCGCCCGCAACGTCGGCGAAATCACCGTCGACGAACTCCGCAATCTCTCCTTCCGCGGCGCGGAAGTCGTCGCGCCGTCGGCGCTGTCGTTCAAGGACGACGAACTCGCCGTCCGCGTCATCCACTACCAGCACGGCGACCTGCTCTCGGGCGGCACCGAGATCGAGGGCCAGTTCGAGAACATGATCGACATGCGGGAGTCGCCGCTGGCGTGTCTCACCGTCGCCGGCCGCGCCATCCGGAACCGCCCCGGCATCATGTCCACGCTGTCGACGGCGCTGTACGAGGCCGACATCAACGTCGACGCGGTCGCCTCGGGCATGGACTCGATGACGTTCTACGTCGACGAGGAGATCGCCGAGCGCGCCGAGAACATCCTCCACCGGGAAGTCATCGAGGTCAGCGAACTCTCCTCGGTGACCGTCCGCGACGACGTCGCCGTCGTCCGCGTGCTCGGCGGCGAACTCCCGAACCAGCCCGGCGTCCTCCGGCGCATCGTCGACCCCATCGCCGACGCCGGCATCAACGTCATCGACATCATCTCCAGCGCTACCTCCGTCGCCGTCTTCGTCGACTGGAGCGACCGCGAGGAGACCCTCGACATCGTCCAGGACCACTTCGGGTCGTAGCCGTCAGCGCCGGCCGGCCTGTGCCTCGCCGCAGCACCTCCGATTCTGGTGGAACGGGAAACTACCCCTCACAGGCTGTTTCGGGAGAATACGCCCGAACACACCACAAACCTTTTGCACATACTGCAATTCATTTCTTATTATGCAAGAACGGACGCGTGTACTACTGGACTTCCCCTTCCCGGAAGAGCGGATTTTCCGGTACCAGGCAATGCAAGACGTCCTCCACCACCTCGTCAACAATCCGTTCGAGGAATTCACGCAGAAGGAGCTAGCGACAGTAACTGGGGCCGACGTCTCGTCGATCTCTCGGTCGATCGACCTCCTCGAACAGCTCGGAACCGTTGCCGTCTCCGAGGGAACGCCCGCGAAAATCGGGATCGACCAGGACCATCTCACCGCGTCCAATCCCCTCCTCGCGATCCCACAGGAGGAGTTCCGAAAACCCGTGCAGACGTATCTGGACGAACTCGCCGACAATGTCGACGACGCCGAGAACGTCGAAGACTTGGTTGGCGTGGTGCTGTTCGGGAGCGTCGCACGCGGGACTGCCGACCGGAGCAGTGACATCGACCTGCTCGTGATCGTCGATGGCGACGCGACGAACGCGCGTCGCCTCACGTCGAAACTCGCCAGGAACCTTGAGGACCGAACGTTCGACGGCGATCGCTACCAGTTCGAGGTCCTCGTCGAAACACCCGAATCGGCCGCCACCCACGGCGACGACCTCCGAGAGATATTCGACGACGGCATCGTCGTCGAGCGAACTGACGCGTTAGCTGACGTTCGGGCGACAGTCTACCGGAACGACGGGGAGGTGACGGGGTGATGCCACTCGCACTCGAGGACGTCGAACCGGAACTCTCAGAGGCTGAAACCGCCTTCCGTCACGGCAACCAGAACCCGGAGACAGGACTCGAGGTGGCTGATGCTGCCTTCGTGCAGTTGCGGAAGGCCTGTCGATCACTCGCCGGGGCCGAACAACTCGTGGCTGCTGGATACTACACACTGGCGATCGAAGCCGCCTTCACGTCCATCGAGAAGACGTTGCTGTTCTGGCTGATCGACGAGGGCCATCAGGACCCAGCGAACCCGCCCCAATCACACACGACGGCAATCAACCGAAGTGCCGACGTCGGATTCATCAGTGCAGAGCTCGCCGCCAGGCTCGACGATCTCTGGACGGATAACCGTGCACAAACGTACTATCAGGACGGGATAGCGACACGGGAACGAGCAGCGACGATGCTCGCGCTCGCCAAAAGCATCCACGAGCAAGTCGGGCGTCTGGCCGGCCAACACCACGAATGCATCTGTTGACCAGCAGGGATGACTCTTGCGAGTCACTATCCGCGGACGCACCGCTACGTCCATTCAATATCAGTTTTACATCCAATATATATGTGCCCGTTTAAAAGCTACGAGAAAAGAGTCAAAATGAAATTAAGCGCTATCCCAAGTGAACTCTTTGTCGTCGCGGATCTCGTCTTCGAAAGCACCGTCCTCCGCAACCCAACGCTCCGTAGTTGAATTCGGATAGATTACGGGCCCGTTTGGACCGATCCCGATCGAATAGCTCGTTGACGACCACGTATGATGGTATGCGAATTCTACACGGCGGAGGGACGGACTTGAACCTTTGACATTTACCGGAATACCGCATCCGCTTCCATATACTGTGTTCTCATATGGGTCCGGCTCGTAATTGGCATCCTCCTGTGCTTTGTTATCGTATTCCGCGACGAATCCAGTAGCGAATACGGATTCCTGGTCGGTTATTTCACTTACATAGGAACCGTACCACGGGTCGCCGCTCCTGACGTAACCATCATCAGACCAACCGATCCGGATCTGGTCTAATGGAGGTTCGGCGTGGACGCTTGGATACTCGAACACCCATGATATGTCGATATAATCATCGGAACCGATATTTTCGGCATAGGAGAGGGTGATTGTGATCCAAGCACGATCTATTTCTTGTGGTTGGATGTCCCCTGGACCATCTTGAGAAGGGAGGGGTAGTCGACCAGAAGCAGTGTATACGTTCCCTCCATGGCTCCTGATATACTCTGCCCAGTCTTCAACTGTCCATTTGTTCTCTTTCCGGAGAGCAAGGGATCTATCTAATAGACTGTCTGTGGCAGCTCCTTGGGCACTACCAGCGAACGCTCCAACTGATAGCAGACTAACCCCCACACTCTTCAGAAATGATCGTCGACTACTGTCGTTCTCAATGTCTGATTTTCCAGGCACACATATATTCTAAAACTAAATACAGTTGAATCGTCTCGCTAGCAGCTAATTATTATTCCACTAGACTAGTTTACTAAGTAGTGTGATTGGGTTCAGGAAGCGGGTCTATTCTCATAGAAATTCACGAAGAAAACTATCAGACTGAAAATAAATCCAAGTACAACTACGAGTGTCGATCCGATTTCAACACCAAACAGCGAAACATGGAGGCCGATAATCATCAATGCAAGCCAACGTTGGGCAGTCAAATTCGACCTGGTCATAGACTAAATAAACATGGGGTTGGTTATACTCTTTATGCTGTTTCCTCATAGATGCTGCTGGAGTAGTTATACATTTATCAAGGGTAAAATCACTCGTCCGGTGTTCTCACTCCTACGGATCGATTTTGCTGCTTTAGTTTTGGCGACTCCCCTAAGTGTAAATATTCCGCGATCAACTACTGGTACTATACGGACCCCCGACTCCCGCACTAGCACTCACTGCTGCCGACCATCGTACAACCCAGTACACTCGCGTACACGTCTTCTACGCCGGTTTTATCGCAGTTCGAGCCGTCTCTCTCGGCGTGCGCTCGTACAAGGCAACGATGGTCGACCCGATACGGCTCCTCCCACGCGAGGACCGCGAGGCCGCGCTCCGGGACGCCGGCTTCAACGTCTTCAACCTCGACAGCGCGGACGTGTTCGTCGACCTCCTGACGGACTCCGGCACCGGCACGATGAGCAACGCCCAGTGGGCCGCGATGTTCCGCGGCGACGAGGCCTACGCGGGCAGCGAGAGCTTCCACGAACTCGAGGCCGCCGTCCGCGACGTGATGGGCTTCGAGCACGTCGTCCCCGCCCACCAGGGACGCGGCGCGGAGAACGTCCTCTACGGGTCGCTGGTCTCCGAGGGCGACGTCGTCTTCAACAACGCCCACTTCGACACGACGCGCGCCCACATCGCCGCGAACGGCGGCGACCCAGTCGACTGTCCGGTCCCCGAGGCCACGGACATGGACTCCGACGCTCCCTTCAAGGGGAACTTCGACGTCGAGACCGCCCGCGAGGTCGTCGACGACGTCGGCGCGGAGAACGTCCCCGTGGTCGTCCTCACAATCACGAACAACTCGATGGCCGGCCAGCCGGTCAGCGTCGCGAACACCCGAGAAGTCGCGGCGTTCGCCGACGAGGTCGACGCGACGTTCGTGATCGACGCCTGCCGGTTCGCCGAGAACGCCCACTTCGTGCAACGGCGCGAACCCGAGTTCGCCGACGCCTCGGTCGCCGCCATCGCGCGCGAACAGCTCTCGTACGCCGACGCCTGCGTGATGAGCGGGAAGAAAGACGGCCTCGTGAACGTCGGCGGGTTCGTCGGTCTCGCCGACCGGGGCGACCTGTACGAACAGTGCCGCCAGCGCGGCATCCTCTTCGAGGGCTTCTCCACGTACGGCGGGATGTCCGGCCGGGACCTCGCGGCGTTCGCGGTCGGCCTCCGCGAAGCCGTCGACCCGCCGTACGTCGAGGAGCGCGTCGCGCAAGTCCAGGCGCTCTGTGAAGCCCTCGACGACCGCGGCGTCCCGGTCTACCAGCCTGCCGGCGGCCACGCCGTCTACGTGAACGCCAACGAGGCGCTCCCCCACATCCCACGCGACCAGTACCCCGGGCAGGCGTTCGTTTGCGAGCTCTACCGCGAGGGCGGCGTGCGCGCCGTCGAACTCGGCCGGTTCGCGTTCCCCGGCACCGACCGCGCGGACCTCGTCCGCCTCGCCGTCCCGCGCCGCACGTACGGCCCCGACCACATGGAACACGTCGCCGACACCGCCGCCGCGGTCTGCGAGCGCGGCGAGGAGGTCTCCGGCTACGAGGTGGTCTCCGAGCCCTCGATGCCGGAACTCAGGCACTTCTCCGCGGAACTCCGACCCCTCGACGAGGCAACTCCGAAATCGCCGCCATCGCAGTAAGCGGCCGCCAGAATCCAGCTATCGGCCGTCCAGGAGTCGGTCCGCCGTCGCCGCCGGCAACCCTGCTTCGCGCACCTCGTCGGCGACGCGCTGGACGTCGTACTCGACGCGGTGCTCCGCGACCGAAAGCGAGTCGAGGTCCAGCACCGCGTACGCCGCGCGCGGGTCGCGGTCCCGCGGCTGGCCGACGCTCCCCGGGTTCAGGACGACGCCCTCGTCGTACACCTCGTGGTGCTGAACGTGCGTGTGCCCGAGCACGAGCACGTCCTCGTCGCCCAGCAGCGACGGCGAGAACGCCTCGGGGTACGTGTAGCGGTCCTGCACCTCGGGGTGGTCGTGGACGAGTTTCAGGCGGCCGTCGTACAGTATCTTCTCGCGGGGCAGATTCTGCACCCACGCCCGCTGGACGTCGTTCAACGCCGCGTTCGCGTGCTCGACGCCCGCCCGCGCCATCGAGTTCCCGTGGAAGTTCCCGTCGGTCGCCACCATCCGGTCGTGGTTCCCCATCACCGTCGGCACGTTGCGCTCCCGCATCGCGTCCACGCACGCCGCCGGCCACGGGTTGTAGCCGACGACGTCGCCGGCACAGACCAGCCGGTCGACGTCCGGCATGTCCTCGAGGACGGCTTCCAGGGCGACTAGATTCGAGTGAATGTCGGAGATGACGCCGACCTGCATGTCCGGTACTCGGGCGGCCCCGCCCTTAGTTGTCCGGCCCGCTCGCGGCTACTGCTCGGCCCCGTCGCCGCACTCTCCGCCAGCGATTACTCGTCCGGGCCGTTCTCGATGGCCGTCGCGTAGCCGCCGTCGTCCCGGACGACGCCGACCGCGCAGACCGCGTGCTCGAACGCCGCGCTGTACGCCTCGCTGGCCGCGTCCGCAGCGGCGTCCGCGTCGAACCCGATGGGCTCCGGGCTGTCCTTCTCGTAGGTGGCGACGAGCGTCGGTTCGTCGACCTGATCGACGAGCAGCGCGTCCTTCCGCACGGTGCCGACGAACGCCTCGCCGTCGGCAGTCAGCACGCCCGCGATTCGTGGCGTGTCGTAGTCGTCCTTCTCGTAGTCCAGCGCGAGCAGCGACTCCGCGAGCGCGTCCCGCGCCGGATAGCCGAGGCCGAGTTTCTCCGTGATCGGGTCGACGTGGCTGCCGTTCCCGACGACCGCGTGCCCCTCGGCCTCCCGGTAGCAGTTGTACGAGACGTAGGGGTTGTCGGTCTCCGGCGCGTCCGGCGTCGGCGCCACCGTCAACGCGTCCTCGCGCTCGACAACGCGCCGATTCGGGAACGACCGCGACGACACTCGATACGCTGCCACGTCCGGGCCCACGACGACGAACCGTCCGATGTACATACGAGAACGTGCATCCTCGGCGGGCAAATAGCCGTCGAAATATCCACGTTTGCGGCGTACTCCTGCTGGTGCTCGGTCGTCAGTAGCTGCCGCTTCGCCCGATGCTCGTCGTCGGGGTTCGCAACACTCATAAACGACAATCGCCTTCGAGAAAGTGCGAGCAGTCCCGTGGGGTAGTGGCCAATCCTGTTGCCTTCTGGGGGCAACGACGGAAGTTCGAATCTTCCCGGGACTATTTCTGCTGCGAGTGAACGCGAGCGGCGAATCGTCCTGATTCGAGCCCTGGCAGTCGCGCGCAGCGACGCGAGCACGTCTGCCACTGGTTCGAATCTTCCCGGAACTATTCTCCTGCGACTTCTTTCGAGTAGCCGTCAGTCCTCGACGGTCGGCTGGTCGATGCGGTCGAATTCGGCGCGCAGGCGGTCGTACTCGTTGTCGACGTCGTCGGCCTTGCTCTGGGCGTTCGAGACGTGTCGGTAGAGCGTGCTCCACTCCGCCTCGAGGTCGTCGAAGCGCGCGGCCAGCGTCTGGAGTTTCGCCTGGATGTCCTCGGCTTGTTCGGAGAGCTTGCGCGCCCGCACGTCGGCCTTGATGAGTTCGAGTTTGTGGCCGAACGTGAGCGGGGAGACGACCTGGACGCCGCGTTTCGTGTAGTCGCGGAGGAGGTCGTACTCCTCGGTGATGAGGTGGTAGTAGACGCTCTCCGAGGGGATGAACGCGAACGCGAAGTCCGCGGTGCCCTCGCTCGGCTGGACGTAGTCGCGTTCGATCTTCGCGAGCTGTTTGTCGACGTCCTGGCGGAACTGGCGGGCGTGGCGCTGGCGCTCGTCGTCCGTCGCGGCGTCGAGGACGCGCTCGTAGTTGTCGAGGGGGAACTTCGAGTCGATGCAGATGACGCCCGCGGCGGCGCGGACGTGGGCGTCCGGCGTCTTCCCGTCGACGACCTGCTGGCGGAGGCCGTACATGTCCGGCGGGAGGTGGTCACTGAGGAGGACGTCGAGTTGCTGTTCGCCGAACTCGCCGCGCGCCTGGGGGCTGCGGAGCAGCCGCTCGATGTCGCTGTGGAGGTCGTGCATCTCGCTGGCGTGGGTCTCCACCTGATTGACGGCGCGGTCGAAGTCCATCTCGCGCCACGTCTCGCTGATCGCCGCCGACAGCTGGTCGGTGTCCACGCCGCCGTTCTGCCGGAGGTCGCGTCGGAGTCGCCAGACGGCGACGAGCACGACGAGCGCGACGACCAGCGCGGCCCCGGACAGCACCACGTCGTTTGCTACCATGCGCGCCAATTGCGACGGGCACGGTAACACGTTTCCCCTCGCTGGTATTGACGACGCGACTACCGTGCGTTCAGTCCCGGCTCCGCCAGTAGCCCTGCCCGTAGGCGCCGAGGAACATCCCGGCGACGCCCCACAGAATCGGGACGTTTCCGATGCCGAGGCTGGCGTACGCCGCGCCCGGACAGATGCCCGAGATTCCCCAGCCGACCCCGAAGACGACGCCGCCCACGACGACGTTCTGGTCGAGGTCCTTGAGACGGCGGCCGTACGCCCGGCCGGTCAGCGGCGCGCGGTCGAGGAGCCGCGTCCCCACGAGGAACGCCAGCCCGGAGACGACGGCCGCGCCGCCCATCACGAACAGGAGGCCGAAGTCGTCGAACTGGAGGAAGTCCAGGACGACCTCGGGTTTCGCCATCTCGCTGACCGCCAGCCCCACGCCGAACACGAGGCCGCCCAGCAGGACGACCAGCAGCACGAGCGGGCTGCCCTCGGCGTTGTCGGCGTTCGGCCTCGACGTCACGGGCTCACCCCCAGCGCCTGCACGAGTTGCGCGGTGCCGACGGCGAGCGCGAGGAACGTCGCGACGTTCACCAGCGAGGCGTCGGACAGCGACCCGACGCCGCAGACGCCGTGACCGGACGTACAGCCCTTGCCGACGCGCGTACCGACGCCGACGAGCACGCCGCCGCCGAACAGCCGCCACCACTGGACGTCCGTCGTCCACGCGGTGTTGCCCACAGCGAGGGTGTAGGCGGCCGCGCCGGCGACGATACCGAGCGTGAACACCACCCGCCAGTCCCGCGAGCGGACGTACGTCCCCTGGTTGAACCGCTCGACGCTGGAGACGTACGACAGCGTGGATTCGAGGAACGTGCTCGCGCCGGCGGTGATGCCGGTGCCGAAGTAGATGACTGCGGTGCCGAGACCGATCAGCACGCCGCCGACGAGGTACTGGCTGACGCCCCGCGGGAACAGGTCGCCGGAGACCGCGAGCACGGCGGCCGGTTCCGGCGCGAGCAGCTCTGCGCCGACCATCTATGCGGCCGCCCCGCGGCCCGACACACGGTGCTTCCCGCCGCCGTTCGGCGAGCGGGGGTTCGGTCCACGCGCCGACGCACGGGAGTTCGGTCCTTGCCCCGATGCAGGGCGGTTCGACCCGCGTTTCGGCGCACGGCCGCTCGGCCCGCGTTCCGGCGGGACGCTCCGGCTGTCGGTGCTGGACGTCGTCATACCCGACGTGAGGCGGGGTGGGTGGATAACCTCGGGGGTCACGTCACCGGCTGCCGGCACGCCCGGGTCTACTTTCACTTTCACCCCGCGGCAGGATTCGGTACTTGTGGCGTACGCCCCTCAGCTGGCAGTAGGTGACTCATGGATGACCACACGACCGACGCGGGCTGGCGCGTCAAGTGCCCCCGCGGCCACACCCGGCTACGGCGGCAACGCGACGGCCGGTACTACTGCCGGAGCTGCGACCGGCACTACGACGACACCGACCTGCGGGGGTGACCGATGTCCGTAGACCCCCGCACGAACGCGGTGGCGAACGGCGCGCGCAGCGTTCTCCGCGCGAACCCGGACCGCCACCGCGCGCCTGCCGTCGCCCGCTGAGGAGTACCGCCTCTCGACGCTCCCCGCGGAAGTCCGGAGCGTGTTCAAGCGGTTCCGCGAGCACGGCGTCATCGAGCGCGTCGGCCGCACCAGCGACGGCGCGAACACGTACCGGACCGACGCGGGCGCCTACGAGGTCGCGCGCGAAATCCGCCAGGACCGCGACACCCTGCCCTGCGGGCACGGCGGGATGCGGAACCTCCGCGGCGACGACTACACGTGCGGCAACCCGGACTGCGACGCCCGCTACGACCGCGAGACCGTCGCGGACGCGGTGTTCGCGTAACGTCTGACGCACGTCTGCTCTCCGCGGGCGCCGTTTCAACTGGAAAATCGCTGACAGCTAGGCGGTCGAACGACTCGTCATGTCGTTCCATTCACAAAAACCACGGTACTGCACCGGGGACCAACCCCTTCGTTTCAACTGGAACGGTGTGTGGTACCGCTGCACTCACTCGTCTCCGCGGAGGTCCATCGCGTCGAGTTCGCGCTCGGGGTTGTACTCCGAGAGGTCGCCGTGCTCGTAGCCCGCACGCCCCGTCAACTCGCCGAGAATCGCCTCCCGGGCGTCCTCGGGGGTGTCGTACTCCTCGGGGACCAGCCGGTCGAAGACGTCCGCCAGCGACTCCGTCTCGTTGGGCAGTTCGTCCCGGGCCGTGCTGTACGCCGCCTTCAGCGAACTCGCGTTCGTCGGATACTTCGACCCCTCGACGGCCGCCTCCACCGCCTGCAGCGTCCCCTCGACGCGCTCCGCGGGGTCGGGTTCGTGCTCGTCCGGGAACTCCTCGGTGTCCGTCTCGGGCACGTAGTCGTCGGGATCTTCGCTCATACGTACTAGTTCGACGCGTGCCACAAAATGAATGCCGGCCGGGTTCTCCCGCCCGCTGACGGCTACACCGCCTCACTTCTCGACGTCCAGCAGCGCCACGCGCTCCCGGACGACGCCGGCCAAGTCGCCGGCCGCCGCGTCCAGCTCCGCGTCGCTGACGTCGAAGAACGCCCGAATCGTCGCCCGGTCCCCGTACACGCCGTCGCCGGTCAGGGCGTCGTCCGCGTCGAGGATGGAGGCGTCCTCGAGGACGTCGACGACGGCAGCCGCA
>NZ_WUUU01000102.1 GCF_009831555.1 Halobacterium bonnevillei
CGCGAACGCGAACAACGCGAGCACGCCCGCGACACCGACGTGAGTCTCGGAACGGGCAGGACGGCCGCGAGCAGTCCGACGCCGAACCCGACGATACCGGCGACGACGAGGACGCCGCGGACCGCGTCGACGAACCCGTCGAAGCGCCCGATTGCGACGGTGCCCAGCGTCATGCCCGAGAAGAACGCCGAGTAAACGAGCCCGAGCGCGAGACTCCCCGGAACGGGAAGCGTCGGCGCGTAGACGGGGACGGCGACGTTCACGGGCGCCACGGCGAATTGGAGGACGGCGCCGAGCACCAGGAGGTTCCGGAGGAGCGGGCGGTCGCGCACGAACCCGAGGACCGTGCGGACGTCTGCGACCATCTCGGCGGCCGCCGACCGCACAAAGCCCGCGCCCGTAGCGGCGGCCTCCTCGGCGTCCTCGCGGTCGGGGACGCCGTGCTCGCCGGGAATCGACGCCACGAACAGCGCGGAGACGACGAACGTGGCGGCGTCGACGTAGAACGCCACGAACGACCCGAAGACCGCGACGACCACGCCGCCGGCGGCGAACAGCACCTGCGAGAGCGTCGAGGTCATCCGGACCAGGGAGTTCGCGCCGTCGAGGTCAGACTCGGGGACGAGGCGCGGGACGAACGCGTTTCGCGCGGGGCCGTCGAATGCGTCGGCCACGCCCGTGAGGAACGCGACAGCGAGGACAGTCGGCACGAGCAGCGGCCCGCGGCCGACGAACGGGATGACGAGGACGGCCGCCGCGCGCACGAGGTCAGAGACCACGAGCACGTACTTCCGGTTCACGCGGTCCACGAGCGCGCCCGCGGGCAGCGACAGGGCCACCGTCGGGAGGAAGCTCGCGACGAACGTCAGCGACAGCAGCGTCGCGTCGCCGGTCACCTCGTAGACGACCCAGACGAGCGCGATCTCGTGGACGCTGTCCCCGATGCGTGACGCCAGTTGGCCGAACCAGAGCCGCCGGAACCCGCTGTGGCCGAGCGTTCGGGCCAACGCCATCAGTCGCCGGCCTCCGCGAAGCCCGTCCAGTCCTCGCGGGCGTCGTCGGTGAGCAGGACGTGCCGGACGTACTGTTCGACGCCCGCGCGGAGGTTGTCGGCGTCCGCCGTCCGGTCCAGCGAGACGGTTCGGACGACGCCGCCGTCGTGGGCGGACAGCAGGAAGGTCGCGGCGTCAGCGGGGTCGACGTCCCGGAACGTGCCGGCGGCGACGCCGTCGATGATTGCGGTTTCGACGAACTCGCGGGCGCAGTCCTCGAGGTCGTTCAGCGCCGCGCGGTACGCTTCGTCGTGGGGAGCCTGTGCGTGCAGTTCGTACAGCGCCGCTGTCGTCGGGTCCGCGCAGTCGTCTCGGTCGAGGTCACCGACGACCGCCCAGCGGAGTCGCTGCAGAGGTGGGTCGTCCGCGTGCTCGGCGTACCGCTGCTGAAAGCCGTCCCGGACCCACTCGATGTACGCGACGACGAGGTCGTCTTTGGTGTCGTAGTAGTAGTGGACCAGGGACTGCGCGCGCCCCCACTCGTCGGCGATCTTCTGCGTGGTCACCGCCGACACGCCGTACTCGGCGATTGCGCGTTCGGTCGCCGCCAGCAGTTCCCGTTCCGCGTCGGTGCGGTCGGCCGCCTCGGTCATGCTGATTGAGTACTCAATCAGGATTCATAAGCGTTGCCACCCACCGTCAAGTCGAAATACCCGGCCGGTCACCTACGCGTATGCTCGAACTGGAGCACGGGTTCCGCATCGTGGACGCGCACGCACGGCTCCACGCCGGTCCCGGACGCCCAGTGCGGGGCAGCACCATCGACGGCGAGGACCTCGAACGCGAGATGCACCAGGCCGGCATCGTGCGCTCGGTGGTCTTCCCCGGCCCGCGGAAGGGCGAACAGGGCTACCTCCGCGCGAACAACGCGGTCGCCCGTCAGGCCGTCCAGCGGCCGTTCATCGCGTTCGCGCGCATCGACGGCCCCCGCGACCCCGGCGACGGCGCGACCTCCCGCCTGAAGAACCTCCGGTCGTCGCGAACCGACTGGCAGACCTCCCCCGAAGACATCGAACAGTACGCCTACGACGACCGCTTTCACGGGTTCAAACTCGACCCGACGCGGGACGGCCTCCCCGAACCGGACGTCCTCGACGTCCTCGACGACGTCGGCCTCCCCTTGCTCGTCCACGGCGGCCAGCAGTTCCCCCCGAGCGCGCTGGAGGACGCGCTGCTGGACCGCGAGTTCCCAGTCGTGCTCTCGCACTTCGGCGGCCACCCCCTGGACCGCGGGCTAATGCACGACGCCATCGGCCTGCTCGACGCCTACGACGACCTCTACCTCGACACCGCCGCCGTCCGCTACCGCGAACTCCTCGAACGCGCCATCGTCGAACACCCCGACCGCGTGCTGTTCGGCAGCGGCGTCCCAGACACTCACCCGAACGTCGCCGTCATGGAGATTCTCACCCTGGACGTCACCGAGGACGCCATGACGAAGGTCCTCGGGAAGAATCCGGTGCGCGTCGTTCCCGGCCTCGACCGCGAGTGAGCGCGGATCGAACTGCGTCCGCGGCGCTGTGCAATGGTGTTGCAGTCAAAGTGAGTCTTCCCAGCAGCGCTACTCCCGTACGTTGCAGTCGTGGCGCACCATCGTCCGGTCCATGCGCGCGGACACCCCGTTGGGGTTGCGGCGGGGCGTCCGGTCGGCCATCCGCGCGGAGATGCCGTCCTGGCTGCCCGTCCAGATGTTTGGCACGACGGCGCTTCCGGCGGCCGCCCATTCAGTCAGTTTCGCTTCGCCACGGACGACGTCGGCGCCGACGGAGAACGCGTCGCCGACTGCGTGCCGGAAGATGCGCGCCATCACGCGGGCGCTGGCGCCGTAGTTCTTCACGAGGCGGTACGCCAGTGAGCGGTACTTCAGCCCCCACGTCGACTGGTCGGCGTCCTCGGGGAGCCGGTGCCGGATGTCGTCTTTCTCCTCGCGCAACACGACGGCGTCGGCGCCCCACTCGACGTCGCTGTCCATGCCCGCGAGCCTGTGGGCTGCGTCCCGCGCAGCGCCGGTCTGGAGGTACTCGTCGAATCCGTCCAGGGCGTCGATAGCCTCCCGGGTGAACGCGACGTTCCCGCCGTCGAAGTATCGCACCTCGCAGCCACAGATGGAGGTCTCCTCGACGGATTCGGTCGTGACGCCGCCCTCGACCCGCCGGTGCACTGGCCCCGTGACGGCGTCCGCGCCGGCGGCCAGCGCGTCTGCGACCGCGCCCACCCAGTCGTCGCGGATGCGCGAGTCCTGCCCGACGAGCGCGACGACGTCACCGGTGGCGGCGGCGATCCCGGCGTTCCGGGAGGCGTTGAGGTTCCGCTCGGAGACTTCCAGGAGAACGTCGCCGCGTCGTGGTCGCGCACCATGCCGCTCGTCCCGTCCACTGACGGGCCGTTCACGACGACGACCTCGGCGTCGGGTGCGTGGGCCGCGAGGGCGTCTAGTGACCCCGCGAGCACGTCGCGGCCGTTGAGAGTAGGCACCACTACCGAGAGGTCCATAGTCCACACCAGTCTACGCGCCGGTAAAAACATCCGGGGTTCTCGCCCCCCAGAAATGGTCCGATAGCCGTCAGGAACGCCGAGTTCTGGCGTTCTCGGCTCAAACGCGGACCGACAGTGCGAGCCGGGCGTTCAGACGCTGGCGTTCCAGTAGGAGACGGTCGCCAGCGTCCGACCGACGGGTGTTTTCCCGAGAGCGGTGTCGCCACTCCGGAACGGCCCCGCGACCCAGTCCGGGACTTTCCGGTAGAACCCGTACGGCACGACGAAGTCGTGCTCGGCGTCCTCGAGCCGGAGGCCGGCGTCGTCGACGATGCGCCGCACTTCGCTGTCACCGTACAGCCGCGACCCCATCGGAAGCAGCCAGTTGTACAGCGACCGCGCGCTGAACCGGTTGAACGTGTCGAAGAACACCTGGTCGTCGGACACCCGGGCCATCTCCGTCAGGAACTTCACCGGCGCGTCCGCGAGGTGGAAAAACCGCATCGCGAACACGGTGTCGAAGTGGTTGTCCGGGAACGGGAGACGGGCGGCGTCGCCACGCATGAACTCCAGGGTGTCCGAGACGCCCGCCCGTTTGGCTTTCTCGCGACCCTCCTGGAGCATCGGCCCGGAGATGTCCAGGCCGGTGATGTCCGCGCCGCGCTCCGCGAGCATCACCGTGAACCGCCCCGTCCCGCACGCGATCTCGAGAACCCGCTGGTCTTCGACCGGCCCTACCGCGTCGAGGACGGCTTCCTTCTCCCGCCGGTCGATGAGCCGGCCGCCGCGAGAGAATCGCTTCTCGTCGTACTCCTCGGCGACCTCCGTGGCCTGGTACCACTCCTGTCCCTTCACGCTTCTGAGCGTACTTCGAGTTTGGGTGGTTAAAACCGTACTGGAAATCGCACAACGAATTTGGTCGGTCCGACAGTACTGTGAGGTATGGTAACGTGCCCCGGCTGCGACGGCGAGTTCGAGGCGGCCGACCTCGAACACCACGAACGAGGCGGCATCCACCACGTGCACTGCCCGGAGTGCGACCGCCACCTCGGGACGTACAACGAACACAGCCGATAGCGACGGTCACTCCGGGTGCGGCGTCACGGCACCCGGACCGCCTACCCGAAGAAACGAACACAGCCGATAGCGACGGTCACTCCGGGTGCGGCGTCACGGCACCCGGACCGCCTACCCGAAGACGCGCGTCGGTTCGATGCGGACGAGCACGCGTTCGCCCTCCTCGTCATCGAGGTAGGGGTACTCCGCCTCGCCGATGTACTTCTGCGCGAGTTCGTCGATGTGGTCGACCGCGCCCTCGGTGGTCAGTTCGCGGACTTCCCCCTGGAATCCGAGGTAGCGATAGGGGTCCTCCGGGTCGAGGATGCACCCACCGACGCGCTCGTTCTGTCGGAGGTTCTTCTCCTTGCGGCGGCCGCGGGCCGTGTTCACGAGAATGTGGTCCGCGGCCTCGTCGTAACTCACCCACACCGGGGTGACGTGCGGGAAACCGTCCGGCGTGAGCGTCCCGAGGCTGAGAAACGACCGCTTCTCGAAGAGGTCGCGGTACTCGGATGGAATCGACGACATACCCGCGATTGAAACTGCCAGCCTGAAAACACGTCGGGTGTCGAGGCCGCCGCAGAACCCCTATTACGATATAAGGAATTTAGTCGCACGGGTAGACAACCTTTACCTTCACCTGTATGTGACGCAGTTGCATGAGCACGTCCGCGTCAAAGGCCACCTCACTAATCGAAGACGACGAAGAATACCGCGACCGCCTCAGCGAACTCCCGCCGAGCGCCAAGCTCGTCGCGAAGGTACTGGAGATGGACTCGCCGCTCTCCCAGGGCCAGCTCGCCGAGGAGTCGCTGCTGCCGGACCGCACCGTCCGCTACGCGCTCAACCGCCTCGACGACGCGGACCTCGTCGGCTCCCGCTACAGCTTCCAGGACGCCCGCAAGCAGGTGTACTTCCTGGCTGACGAGTAACCTCCGCGCTTTTCCTCCCGGCTCCCGTCTTCGAGCGTGTGATCGACCGCTTCGCCGTCCCAGTGGAGACGCGCGCCCCCGGCGGCGCGACGAACGCGTACGTGCTCGGCGACGAGGAACGGGTGCTCGTGGACCCGGCCGGCCAGACGCCCGAACTCGACGACGCCGCGGCTGACGTGGACCACGTCGCCGTCACCCACACCCACCCCGACCACGTCGGCGCAGTCCGAGCGTCCGCAGCTGCGGCGGACGCCACAGTCTGGGCGTTCGCGCCGTTCGCGGACCGCTTCGAGGCGACGACGGGCGTCGCGCCGGACCGCTGCTTCCGCCCGGGCGACGAACTCGGAGCCAGCGGCGTCACGGCCATGGCTACGCCCGGACACGCGCCCGACCACGTCGCCTTCTGCGTCGGCGGCGAGGCCGTCACTGGCGACCTGGTGTTCGCCGACAGCAGCGTCTTCGTCGGCACGCCAGACGGCGACATGCGGGCGTACCTCGCGTCGCTCCGCCGCGCCGCCGCACGCGACTTCGACCGCCTCCACCCCGGCCACGGCGACGTCGTGGACTCGCCCCGCGAGCGACTCCACGAGCTCTACGCGCACCGCCGGGACCGCGAACGGCGCGTCCTCGACGCAGTGCGAAGGGGCTCGACCGCGGTTCCGGACGTCGTGGGCGACGCGTACGCGAAGGACCTCCGAGGGTTCGAGGACCTCGCCGCCGCGTCGGTCCGCGCGCACCTCGAGAAACTCGCCGTCGAGGGACGCATCGAGTGGGACGGCGAACGCGCGACACCGACCTAGTTCGAGTCGCCGCCGCACGCTGTGACAGGCCCGGCCCGCGACGCTTTTCCCCGCGCCCGCCGTACCCGAAGTATGGAGGAACTCGAAGCCGAACTGGCGCGCGCCCGCGACCTCGCCTTCGCCGACCTCGCGGACGCCATCGAGTCCATCGGCTTCGAGTGCACGCGCTGCGGGGCGTGCTGCAAGTCCGACGACGACGACCCGCACACGGCGACCGTGTTCCCCGACGAGGTACGGGAGTTGGAAGAGACCGATGACCGTGACTGGCGCGACGTCGCCCGCCCGATGCCGTACGGCCTCGACGAGGACGGCACCGGGGAGACGTTCGAGTGGGCGCTCCAGACGGACGCCTGCGGCGACTGCGTGTTCTACGAGGAGCGAGAGGCGTCGGAGACGCCTCACGGCGACGGCGAAGCCGTCGAAGGAGGCACTGGGGAGTGCACGGCCCACGACAGCCGGCCGCTCATCTGCCGGACCTACCCGTTCAGCGTCGCGCTCGGCGGCACCAGCCAGCCGATGGGGGAGGCCGTGGACGCCGAGGGCATGGTCCGCGCCCACGAGTGCGAGGGGCTCGGCCGGGACATCTCCCGAGACGACGCCGAATCCCTCGCTGCAGCCCTGAAGGAGCGCGCAGTCCGGGAACTGGAGGAGGCAATCGCCGTCCGGGACACCTACGAACCGGCCGACCCCGCGCCCGACGAGACGGTCGTCCACGACTCCGAGGGCGCGAAACGGCCTGACGGCACCGCCTACGAGAGAACGTAGCAGCGGCCGTAAATCGGGGAAAAGAGCACCCACACCGGCAAATCAGTGGCGCACTGAGCCACGCAGCCCCGCACGCCGAACCCGAGGAGGGCGACCGACGGGTCGTTCCCGGAGCCTGAAAGTCACCGGGTAGACATTTTGCCCGCCCCCTCGTAGACCCCGTCATGACGTTTGTCGTCCCCTTCGACGGATCGGGGCTCGCGGAAGCCGCACTCGTTCGCGCCGCCGAGTTCAGCACTGTCCTCGACGAGCGAGTGCTCGCTGTCGCAGTCATCCCGAAGAACAACACGGGGTACGCCCGGGAACGAGGATGGATCGGCGAATCGGAGTCCTTCGACAGGCAGTCCGTCGTCGCGACCCTCCACCAGCAGGTCACCGACCTCGTGCCGGCCGTCGACTTCCAGCACGAGGTCATCGACAAGTACGCGCCCGTCGGCGCGATCACGAACCGGATCCGACGGGTCACCCGCGAGGTGGACGCCTCCATGGTGTTCGTCGGCAGCGAGAACGCCGGCCGGATGGTCACGGGCCTCGGGAGCGTCGGGAGCGCGGTCACCGCGCAGGACGACTACGACGTGGTCATCGTCCGGAACCGCGCACCGTCGAAGATCGCGAAGCTCAAGAACGCCAACCCGATCGACGAGCGGTCGGACTTCTACGTCACCGACGGGTGACGCTGCGGACCGCGTGCCCATCGTGGTCGTGCAAATTGTTAAGTCGCGGGACAAACACCGTCCATTGGAGGCTCGTCATGGAAATCTCTGACCAACTCCTCTGTCTGTTCAGTGCGGAAGTCACCGTCAAGGACGACGAATACGTCGTCGAAGTCCCTCGGAGTGAGGTCGAGGCGGGCGCGGTCGACCCGGGGGACGTCTATCGGGTCGCGCTCATCTCGCAGGCCGACGCCGAAGCCGGGGACGAGACGGAATCCACCAGCGAACCCGCGTCCTCCGAGCCCCAGCCACCAGTCGAGGAGGGGGAGATCCGGTACGTCGAAATCGAGGACATCGGGAAGCAGGGCGACGGCATCGCGCGCGTCGAGCGCGGCTACGTCATCATCGTCCCGGACGCCGAGATCGGCGAGCGCGTCAAAGTCGAAGTGACCGAAGTGAAGTCGAACTTCGCAGTGGGCGAAATCATCGAAGACGAGTACTAAGTCCTCTGCGGCCACCCGGCGGCCGCGCTCTCGTCGACACGTAGCGACGGCCTCACGCGAGCGGACCGTCCGATCCGGGCGCCGCTGTCAGTCCCGTGCCCGGCTCACTGCGTGAACTTCGCGAGGTCGATTTCGTCGACGGACGGCGCTGACTCGTGGGGGCGGTCGACGAGAATGTCCCCGGCGGTGCGCTTGCCGATGCCGGGAATCGCGGTGAGTTCGTCCATCGACGCGTCGTTGACGTCCAGCGGGTGCGGAACGCCGGTCACGGACCGGTAGCCGTGGTCGGTGACCGCGACGTCGATGGTCTGCCCGAGTTCTCGCTCGCCCGGTATGCCCACGAGCAGGGAGTACGTGCCGAGCTGCCGGCCGAACGTCTTCCCGTCCTGGTGGTACTCCAGGGTGACGTCCTTCAGGACGGTCCCGGGCGGCACCACGCGGTTCAGCATCGGGTTGTCGATCTCCTCGCGGACCGCCTGCTTGTACTGCTTGAACTGCTGTTTGTGGTTCTCTGCGAGTTCGACGCCCGTCTCCGCCATGTCCGTGCCCTCGAAGGTCATCACCTGGCGGATGTTGATGCGGCGCAGCAGGAGGCCCTCGTCGAGGACGCTCTGCAGGAAGCGCTTGTTGTGCGCGAACGTCTCCTCGCGCTCCCCCGTGAGTCCGTGCACGAGGTTGATGCCGGGCAGCAGTTTCGGGAGGCGGTCGGCCGCCTCGTCGCCGTACGTCGGCGCGTCCGCGGGGTCCTCGCCCGGCCGCCACCCGCCGACCTCGTTCACGATGCGGACGGCTTCCAGGCACTCCTCGGCGCTGACGAGGAGGTTGTTCTCCGCCTGGACGACGGGGTCGGCGGACTCGAGGCCGAACGCCGCGGTGTCCCCCGCGGTGTTGTGCTCGGCGATGACCCGAATCGCCTCCTTGGACTTCTCGGGGTAGTCCACGATGGTCACCGGGTTCATGTTGTCCAGGTGTAGCGTCTTCAGGTCGGGCGCGACCTCCCGGATGCCGCCGTAGAGGCGTCGAATCGCGTCCGGGTTCGGGGCTTCGCCGTCCCCGCCGAACGCGAGAATGTCGGCCTGCCGGCCGAGTCGGAAGTGGCGCGCGCCGTGGTCGTAGAGGTTCCCGACCTCCCGCACGACGCTGTCAGCGGACCGGAACGCGGGGTCGCCGTACATCGGTTCCGTGCAGAACGAACACCGGTACGCACAGCCCCGCGACGTCTCCATCTCGCAGATGAGGTAGTCTGGGTAGTTCGGGTGCTGTTCGACGACGAACGCGCCGTCGGCGGCCCACCGGTCGATCTCCTCGTTGTCCCGGTAGCGGTCCTCGAACCCCTCGAGGCCGTTGGACACGAGGTCGTAGGCCGCGGCCTCCACGTCCGCCATCGCGAGGAAGTCGAAGTCGAGGTCCGACCGCTCCATCTCCTGGGCGCCCGCGTTCTCCTCGCCGACGCCGAACCGCACCGGTCCGCCCATCACGCTCGTGCCCTCCGCGACCCACGCCAGCTCCCGGACTTCGTCGGGTTCGGCGGGCGTCCCGCCGACGTACTTCCCGGGCACCGTCATCCCGCCGACGTAGACGAAGAGGTCGGCGTCCGCGACGTCGTTGAACTTCGACTTGTCGTCTCGGAGTTCGTCGATCGTGTGGTAGGTGACGTTGTCCGCGGGCACGCCGGCGTCCACGAGCGCGCCGGCCGTGTACCGCGGATACGTGGAGATGTACGGCGGCACCCCGAAGTGCGCCGGCTCGTCGACGTACCCGTCGACGAGCGTCACGTCCAGCTCCGCGGGGTCAATCATACAACCAGATTGGAGTTCGACGCGTAAGAACGTGACTACACGGCCTCGTTCGCCTCGCTCGCCGCGCCGTGCTGGAACAGCAGGCAGGCCGCCAGCACGAGCCACATCCCCGCTGTCGGCGGGAGGACGAAGCCGAACGCGGGCCCGCGGCGCGCCTCGCGACCGACTCGACGCCGCCGGGCAGCAGGGTCGCTACGGTCAGCACGCTCTCCCAGGTGACCGGGACGGCCAGGAGGAGGGCACCGGGGAGGAACAACCGCCGCTCGCGTCCCGCGTCGAGGACGTACAGCAGTGGGACGAGGGGGAAGAACGCGAGCACGACGTAGAACGGCTCCAGCGGGAACATCGCGAGTGCGGCGAGCAGCGTGCCCTGAGCGCGACGAGTCGGCTCCGGAGCGTGTCGACGACGCGATTCACGCCGACGAACACGGGCGCGAGAACGAATGCGCTCGCGGGGAGGAGCCAGTCCGCGGGCAGCCCCGGGAAGACGGCGGTGAGTTGGCGGCGGACGGTCACGAACGGGGCTGTCGGGTCCGGTCCGCCCGTGAACGACCCGACGGAGGCCTCGTGGGCCAGGGTGTCCGTGAGATACGCCGCCGTAGTTTCGGGTCCGAAGACGAGGCTGCCCGAGGCGAGGCCGAGCACACCGGTCGCCGTGGCCGCGGCGATAGCCAGCCACGCGCGCTGCCGGAGCAACCACGCGCCCACGAGCGCTGGGAAGAGTTTCACGAGCGCGACGGACCCGAACGCGACGCCGGCGGCGCGCCACGGCCG
>NZ_WUUU01000103.1 GCF_009831555.1 Halobacterium bonnevillei
CGACGACCCAGCGGCGTCCGGGCCGCGCTCGCCGACGAACTCGGCGCGGAGGTCTTCGAGGTGCCGATGGGGCCGCCCTCGCTGCCCGGCCTCAGACTCGAGGACGCGCTGTTCGACGCGCTCGACGACGCCGGCGCGAGCATCGAGACGGGCAACCCCGTCACGGACTTCGACGTCGACGGCTCCGACTCCGCGGGTTCCGACACCGCGGGCTCCTTCGGCACGGAATCCGACGCAACGGCCGCCAGTAGCGGGGACAGCATCGAGCGCGTTTACGTCGAGAAGAACGGCGCGAAGATACCGAACAGCGCCGATCAGTACGTGCTCGCGACCGGCGGCCTCGTCGGGAAGGGCGTGGAGTCCGACCGCGACGGCGTCTCCGAACCGGTCTTCGACTGCCACGTCGCCCACGACGCCGACCGCTACGAGTGGTTCGCGGACGACGCGTTCGGCGACCACCAGTTCCCGCGGTTCGGCGTCGCGACGGACGACGACCTGCGGCCGCTGGACGCCGCCGGCGACCCGGAGTTCCGGAACCTCCGGGCCGCTGGTGCGGTCCTCGGCGGCTACGACTTCGCCGCGGAGAAGTCCGGCAGCGGCGTCTCGATCGCGACCGGCTACGCCGCCGGCCGCCGCGCGGCGGAGGCAACACGATGAGTGACAGCCAATCCAGCACCACGACGTTCGACCCAGAGACGCCGAACACCGGCGACGACTTCGACCCCGTCGACGTGTTCGAGGACAGCGCGGACTTCGACCTCCGCCCGGGCGCGGACTCCTGCTACAAGTGCTCGACCTGTGACACCAACTGCCCGGTCGCGGAAGTCGACGACGACTTCCCCGGCCCGAAGTTCCAGGGGCCCGAGCAGTGGCGGCTGAAGCGCCGCGACGACGACCACGCGGTCGACGACTCGGTGATGGACTGCTCGAACTGCATGCGCTGCGACAACGCCTGCCCGTCGGGGGTCCCGCTCTCCCAGATGCACAATACCGCGCGCGGCGAGTACGTCAGCGAGGAGATGAGCAAGCTCTCCGTGGAGTACGTCCGCAACCGCCTGCTCGCGAACTACCGGACGTCGGCGTGGCTCGCCAGCAAGGTGCCGCGGCTGGCGAACGCCGCGATGAACTTCGGGCCGGCGCGCTGGCTCATCGAGAAGACGATGGGCGTCACCAGCGAGCGCGAGTTCCCGGCGTTCGCGAGGGAGACGTTCCGCGAGTGGTGGGCCAGCGAGGGCGGCGCTGCCGCCTCCAGGGAGCGCGCCCGGGCGCACCGTGAACGCCGCTGCGACCCCTTGGACGCCGACAAGAAGGTCGCGTACTTCCACGGCTGTTACGCGAACTACAACACCCCACAGGTCGGGAAAGCGATGGTGCGCGTGTTCGAGCACTTCGGCTACGAGGTCGTCGTCCCCGAACAGGGCTGCTCCGGCACGCCGATGTTCGCCAACGGCATGCTCGACGACGCGCGCCGCGACGCCGACGTGAACGTCTCCTCGTTTGCGGACCTCGTCGACGAAGGCTACGACGCCATCGCGTCCTGTACGTCGTGCTCGATGGCGCTCCGCCAGGAGTACCCCGAACTGTTCGACATCGACGGCATCGACGCCGTCGCCGAACACACCTTCGAGAGCATCGAATACCTCCGCATCCACGAGGACCTCTCGGGCGCCCTCGACGACGTCGAAGTGGGCGGCGACCTCGCCGCCGAGTTCGCGTACCACGCGCCCTGCCACGCGCGCAACCAGGGCCTCGACCGGCAGGCCGTCGAGCTGTTCCGGGACGTGGACGGCGTCGGCGTCGAGGACGTCGGGGACTCCTGCTCGGGCATCTCCGGGACGTACGGCTGGAAAGCCGAGAAGTACGAGACGTCGATGCAGATCGGCGCCGAGATGTTCGACCACATGGCCGACGTCGACGGCGAGACCGGGATGACGGAGTGCCCGACGTGCGCGATGCAGATGGAACACGGGACGGGCTACGACGTCCGTCATCCCCTGGAACTGCTCGAAGCGGCACTGGTCGACTGACCCGCGGTCACGGCCGCCGGCAGTCGTCGACCGACTCACCCGGGACACGGAGGCTCGCTCAGCGAACCGTCGTCACCGGCACGGGACACCGCCGGAACACCTTCTCCGCGACGTTCCCCGTGAACAGGCGGTCCGACAGCGACCCGCTGTGCGTCCCGATGACCACCGTGTCGAACCCCTCGGCGTGCTCGACGATGGCGCGCGCTGCGTTCCCGAACGCGAGTTCCGTATCGATCTCCCGGTCGTAGTCCTCGGCGATCTCGCGAGCGCGGTCGAACACCACGTTCGCGTGCTCCCGCGCGTTCTCCTCGAACTCCTCGGAGAGCGCGACAGACGCCGCCGCCCCCATCATCGGCGACGGCCCGCCGACGACGTGCAGGACCGTGATCTCCGCGGCCGGATGCTCGCTCAGCGCGTACTCCAGCGCCTCGCGAGCCATCTCGGAGTCGTCCATCGGCACGAGAACTCGTGAAACCATGGGACTAGGAGGGCCGCCGAAGATATAGTCCCTCGGCTGGCTCGGTCCGTTGTGGCGGTCTCTCTCGGCAACGGACCTGAGCCGGGCGGATTTGAACCGGTGCAAGCCGTGCTCGCTTCGCTGCGCGTGCGTTGCAGGGTTCAAATCCACCGAACGCCATTCACGACGTACCACACGCGAAGCGACGTGGCACTCGCTTCGCGGTGTGGGTAGCAGAGGAGTGGGTTGGGGCGGATTTGAGCCGGTGTCACTTCGCTCCCGTCGGTCGCTCGTGACAGGGTTCAAATCCGCTCCACCCACACCACCTCCTCACGCGACGTCGCACACGATACGCGGTGCTTGTCGGCGTGAGTTCGGGAGAAGTAGTGGGTTGGGGCGGATTTGAACCGCCGGTCTCCTCCATGTCAAGGAGGTGTCATAGCCGAACTAGACCACCAACCCGCGTGGCCTT
Source organism: Halobacterium bonnevillei (assembly GCF_009831555.1). Lineage (GTDB taxonomy): Archaea > Halobacteriota > Halobacteria > Halobacteriales > Halobacteriaceae > Halobacterium > Halobacterium bonnevillei. Next base: position 2,957 of record NZ_WUUU01000103.1, read on the forward strand.
CTGTTGCACTCGTTCGTAGTCCGGGGGTATAGTTGAAGGTTTCGAATCGCCACCTCGCCGCGGCGGGCTTCGTCACTTCGTCCCACGACACACTTAAGTCTCTGTACAGACTTGTACACTATAACCCGAAAGAGTACATTGGTGTCCACTATGCAGGAATACATCGAGCGCGTCACGGCCGGGGAGGACCTCACACTCGCGGACGCACGCGACGCCGTCACCCAGGTGTTCGAGGGCGCCAGCGACGCAGAAATCGGCGCGCTGCTCGCAGCGCTCCGCGCGAAAGGCGAAACCGAGACCGAAATCGCGGGCTTCGCACAGGGCATGCGGGAGGCCGCCCACACCATCGACCCGGACCGCGACCCCCTCGTCGACACGTGCGGCACCGGCGGCGACGACTACGACACCATCAACGTCTCCACGACGTCCACGGTGGTCGTGGCAGCCGCCGACATCCCGGTCGCCAAACACGGCAACTACTCCGTGTCCTCGTCGTCGGGGAGCTCCGACGTCCTCGAGGAAGTCGGCGTCGACCTCGACGCCAGCCCCGACGCCGTCGAACGCAGCATCGAGGACCACGGCATCGGCTACATGCACGCGCCCGCGTTCCACCCCGCGATGAAGGCCGTCGTCGGCCCGCGGCGCGAACTCGGCCTCCGAACCATCTTCAACGTCCTCGGGCCGCTGACCAACCCCGCGGCCGCAGACGCGCAGGTCGTCGGCGTCTACGACCCCGAACTCGTCCCCGTACTCGCTCGCGCGCTCTCGCACATGGGCGTCGACCGCGCGCTCGTCGTGCACGGCGACGGCCTCGACGAGTTCGCGCTGCACGGCGAGTCCACGGTCGCGGAACTCCGCGACGGCGACATCGAGGAGTACACCGTCACCCCCGAGGACTTCGGCCTCGAGGACGCCCCAATCGACGCCGTCGCCGGCGGCACCCCGGAGGAGAACGCAAGCGACCTCCGCGGCATCGTCACCGGCGACGTCACCGGCCCGAAGCGCGACATCATCCTCGCGAACGCCGGCGCGGCAATCTACGTCGCCGGCGAAGCCGACTCGCTGGCCGAGGGCGCGGACCTCGCCGCCGAAGCCATCGACTCGGGCGCCGCAGCCGAAACCCTCGAGACGCTCAGGACCACCGCGACGGCGACCCAATGACGCGCACGAAGATCTGTGGCATCACGGCGGAACGCGACCTCCACGCAGCCGTCGACGCCGGCGCGGACGCCGTCGGGTTCATCGCCGACGTGAACGTCGACACACCACGCGAAGTCGCGGTCGAACGGGCCGCGGCCCTCGTCGCAGCCGCACCGCCGTTCGTCACCACCGTGCTCGTGACGATGCCGGGGACGCCCGAGCGCGCTGCCGACCTCGTGGAGCGCGTGAACCCGGACGTCATCCAGGTCCACAGCGGCCTGTCAGTCGACGAGGTCGAGACCGTCGCAGCGACCGCCCCAGTGAGCGTCATCAAGACAGTTGACGCGGCAGCCCCCGACGGGAAGCGCTTCGACGACGTCGTCGACGCGCTGCTCGTCGACTCCGTGGACAGCGAGGGCGCTGGCGGCACCGGGCGCACGCACGACTGGGACGCCACCCGGGAGTTCGCCGATACCGCGGACTCGCCGGTCGTGCTCGCGGGCGGACTCACCCCCGAGAACGTCGCGGAAGCAGTCGCCACCGTCGAGCCCTTCGCGGTCGACGTCGCTTCCGGCGTGGAACGCGCTGGCGGCGAAAAGGACCACGACGCCGTCCGCGAGTTCGTCGCGAACGCCACGCAGCCAGCGGAGGTGGAACTGTGACTGACGCCGATCCCACGAGCGCCGCGCGCCTGGAGACCACGCCCGAGGAGTTCGCTGACCTCGCGGCCGACGACCCTGCCGTCGTCCGTGTCGCCGCAGACCTCGACGTCGACGTCACGCCGCTGACCGCGTACGCCGCGCTCACCGAGGGCGACTACGGCTTCCTCCTGGAGAGCGCGGAGAAGACGTCGGCCAGCGACCCGGACGGCGCGTTCCGGCCCTCGGACGCCACCGAGGACCGCCACGCCCGCTACTCGTTCGTCGGCTACGACCCCGCGGCCGTCGTCACCGTCCACCCCGACGAGACGGTGGTCCGGTCGCTGTCCGACGACCGCGTCACGGACTTCCTGCCGGACGCCGAAAGTGGCCCCGGAAGTGGCGGCGTGGACGGGACGGACGACCCCGACGTCCTCGACAGACTCCGCGACGCGTTCCCGGGCGTGGAGCGCCGCGGATTCCCGAACGAGGACCGCCAGTTGCTGGACGGCGGCCTCGTGGGGTTTCTCGCGTACGACGCGGTCTACGACCTCTGGCTCGAGGAAGTCGGCGTCGAGCGCCCGGAGACGCCGCTGCCGGACGCGGAGTTCGTGTTGACGACGCGGACGCTCGTGTTCGACCGCGCGACGAACTCCGTCTCGCTCGTGTTCACGCCGGTCGTCGGCGCGGACGACGACCCGGCGGCGGTCTACGAGTCGCTGCGCGCTGAAGCCGACCGCGTCCAGCGGCGCCTCGACGACACCCCGGCGCCGGAGTTCGGCGGGTTCCGCGTCACCGACGAGCGCACCGGCCCGCGCGAACAGTACGAGGACGCGGTCGCGAACGCCAAAGAAGCGGTGCTCGACGGCGAAGTGTACCAGGCCGTGGTTTCCCGCACGCGGGAACTCGACGGCGACATCGATCCCCGCGGCCTGTACGCCGCGCTCCGGGACGTCAACCCCTCGCCGTACATGTTCCTGCTGTCCCACGGCGACCGCAGCGTCGTCGGCGCCAGCCCCGAGACGCTCGTCGCGGTCCACGACGACACCGTGCTGAACAACCCCATCGCGGGCACCTGCCCGCGCGGGTCAAGTCCCGTCGAGGACCGCCGCCTCGCGGGCGAGATGCTCGCCGACGAGAAGGAGCGCGCCGAACACACGATGCTCGTGGACCTCGCTCGGAACGACGTGCGACGCGTCAGCGAAGCCGGTAGCGTCCGCGTCCCCGAGTTCATGCGCGTGCTGAAGTACAGCCACGTCCAGCACATCGAGTCCACGGTGACGGGCACGCTGGCCGACGACAACGACGCCTTCGACGCGACCCGGGCGTCGTTCCCGGCGGGCACGCTGTCGGGCGCGCCGAAGGTGCGCGCGATGGAGCACATCCACGCGCTGGAAGCCTCGCCGCGTGGCATCTACGGCGGCGGCGTCGGCTACTTCTCCTGGACGGGCGACGCCGAGTTCGCCATCACCATCCGGTCCGCGACGGTCGAGCACGGCGACGCGCGAAGCGACTCCGCGGAACGGGCGACCGGCGGGCAAAGCGAGCCGCGAGCGACGGACACCCTTCGCGTGCGCGCCGGCGCGGGCATCGTCGCGGACAGCGACCCAGCGGCGGAGTACGACGAGACGGAGGCGAAGATGGACGGCGTGCTCGCCGCAGTCGACCGGATTCGGGTGGACGGCGACCAGCGACCCGACGACGACTCGGACGCCGACCGCGGGGCGGAGACGCCGGAGGTCCAGCAGTGAACGTCCTCTTCATCGACAACTTCGACTCGTTCACGTACAACCTCGTGGAGTACGTCTCCGAGCAGACGGTCGACGGGGAGCGCCCGGAGACGACGGTCCTGAAGAACACCGCGAGCCTCGAGGACGTGCGCGCGGTCGACCCGGACGCCATCGTCATCAGTCCGGGCCCAGGCCACCCGGAGAACGACCGCGACGTCGGCGTCACTGCCGACGTCCTCACGGAGGTCAGCCCCGACGTGCCGACGCTGGGCGTCTGCCTCGGGATGGAGGCCGCCGTCTACGAGTACGGCGGCGAGGTCGGGCGAGCGCCGGAACCGATGCACGGCAAGACCAGTCCCGTCGAGCACGACGGCGATGGCGTCTTCGAGGGCATCGAACAGGGGTTCCCGGCGGCGCGCTACCACTCGCTGTCGTGTGCGTCGATTCCGGACAGCTTCGAGGTGTCGGCGACCGTCGCGGACGGCGACCTCGCGATGGGCGTCCGCCACCGCGAGCACCCCCTGGAGTGCGTGCAGTTCCATCCGGAGTCGGTGCTCACGGCTGCCGGCCACGACGTCGTCGAGAACTTCCTCACCGCGGTCTGACGGTCCGAGTTCGTACAGAACTGCTTCGTCTCGCGGTCTCTCCGTCAGAATCCGCCGAGCACGGTGGACACCAGCCACAGGCCGGCGACCACGAGTGTCGCGACGACGAGCAGTTTCCAGGCGACGCTCAGCACGACCCGGCCGACCAGCACGATGACCGTGATGGCGACCAGGGCGACCAGCAGTTTGCCCAGCGGAGTGGCTAGCAAGCCCTGGAGTACCAGCGGTGTGGCCGCCAGCGGTGACGCCGCGAGTACGCTCGGGATACCAGACAGGTACATACTCGGTGGCACGCAGACGACCTCCTTAAGCGAGGTGGCAGTTTCGGACGAGCCACGCCGGCCGCTCCCGCGCCGATTCGGCCGCCGTTCCCCGTCGATTTGACGCTGGTTTCGAGGCCGGATTCGATTCGTGGTGTGGCCGCTCGCCCACCCCGCTCCCGGTCGAAACTGAAACCCCAGTACGCCGGCGACGCCACCCTAGAAATTGCGTCACTTTCACCGCGCTTTGGGTATCATTATATCCGACCGAGCCCAACGGTTCATCCACGCCCAAACGGGCCGGTTCGGGGACCCAGGGCACGGGGTACTGGAAGCACAACTACTAACGTCCCGTGCCGGCTACCACGTTGTCCCCACCGACACCCCGAATTCGACAATCCATGATACACCAATCATCCACGCCAACGACTGTACTGCGGAGGGACTGCCGATGAGCACACCGAACCTCTCCGCGGGCGAACTCGAACTCCCCGTCAAACGCACGACCGGCGACACGCTCGAGGAGCGTCTCACTGCCAACGCCTACCACAACATCCTGCCGGCGCGCTACCTCCGGAAGAACTCCGAGGGCGAACACATCGAGGAACAGGAGGACCTCTTCGACCGCGTCGCGAAGAACATCGCGCTCGCGGAAGTCGTCTACGAGAGCGACGACCCCGTCACCGTCACCCCCGCCCAGCTCAAGCCCGACCACCCGCGCCGCGACGAACTCACCGCCGAGGTGTTCGGCGAGGACGTCGACCCGGACAGCGACGACGCCGAAATCGAGCTCACGGAGTCCAACGTCAACAAGTTCGCGTACGAGACCGTCGTCCCCGAACTCGAGGACGACGACGTGCGCGCGCACGTCGATGCACAGCGCGAGGAGTTCCAGGACCTGATGGAACAGCTCTCGTTCATGCCGAACTCGCCGACCCTCATGAACGCCGGCGACGAACTCCAGCAGCTCTCGGCGTGCTTCGTCGACTCCCCGGGCGACGACATCACTGACATCCACCAGACCGCCAAGGAAGCCGCCGAGGTCTTCCAGTCCGGCGGCGGCATGGGGTACGCGTTCTGGAAGCTCCGCCCGTACGGCGACACCGTCGGCTCGACGGGCGGCATCGCCTCCGGCCCGCTCACGTTCATGGAGACGTTCGACCAGATGTGCGAGACCATCGCGCAGGGCGGCGCGCGCCGCGGCGCACAGATGGCCGTCATGCGCGTCAGCCACCCGGACGTCGTCGAGTTCATCCACGCGAAGAACAAGGACGTCAGCCTCGCGCAGACGCTCAAACTCAACGACCCCGACGACTACACGTACACGGAGTTCTCGGAAGCCCTGGAGGAAGCCCGCGAACTCATCGACGAGGACGGCCGCGTCCCCGAGCACCTGCGGAACGCCGTCGAGGGCCACCTCTCGAATTTCAACATCTCCGTCGGCGTCACTGACGGCTTCATGGCGGCCCTGGAGAACGGCGAGGAGTACACGTTCACCAACCCCCGCACCGAGGAACCGCACGTCGCCACCGAGGAGACCAAGGAGATGTACTCCCGGTACGGCCTCGGCGACTACGTCACGGTCGGGGAGGAGCTCTCCATCCCGGCGGAAGTGCTCTGGGAGCGCATCGTCGAGGGCGCCCACGAGAACGGCGAACCCGGCGTCATCTACCTCGAGCGCGTCAACAAACAGCACTCCTTCGACGTCGAGGAGCACCCCGAGCACCGCATCCTCGCGACGAACCCCTGCGGCGAACAGCCCCTCGAGGAGTACGAGGCCTGCAACCTCGGTCACATCAACCTCTCGACGCTCGCTGCCCAGGACGCCCCCGACTGGCGCGTCTGGAGCGAGGAGCACGACTTCGATAGCCTCGAGGACGGCGTCGACCAGTTCCTCGAGCACGCGCTGGACACCGAGGAGTTCGACCACCGCATCGAGATGGGGACGCGGTTCCTCGAGAACGTGGTCACCATGTCCGACTTCCCGGTCGAGGAAATCGAGGAGAAGGTCGCCGCGATGCGGAAGGTCGGCCTCGGCGTCATGGGCCTCGCGCAGCTGTACATCCAGCTCGGCGTGAAGTACGGCAGCGATGAGGGCAACGAGATCGCGCGCCAGGTGATGCGCCGCATCAACCACGGGTCGAAGGCCGCGAGCCACGAACTCGCACAGGAACGCGGCAGCTTCGACGAGTGGGACAAGTCCAAGTACGCGAACCCGACGGCGTACCCCGAGTGGTTCGAGCACCACACGGGCGAGGACCCCGCCGACTGGGCGGACGGCTACTCGATCCGCAACCACAACACGACCACCATCGCGCCGACGGGCACGACGTCGATGGTCGGGAACACCACGGGCGGCTGTGAACCCATCTACAACGTCGCGTACTACAAGAACGTCAGCGACGACGTGCAGGGCGACGAGATGCTCGTGGAGTTCGACGACTACTTCCTCCGCGTGCTGGAGGCCAACGACATCGACGTCGACGACGTCAAGGAGGAGGCCCAGGCGCAGATGGCGAACAACGAGTTCGACGGCGTCGACGGCCTGACGACGGTGCCGGACGCCATCGGCGAACTGTTCGTCGTCACCAGCGACCTCTCCGGGAAGGACCACGCCGCGGTCCAGACCGCCTGCCAGGAGGGCGTCGACTCCGCCATCTCGAAGACCTGTAACTTCCCGAACGACGCGTCCGTCGAGGACATGGACGAGGTGTACCGCTACATCTACGACAACGGCGGGAAGGGCGTCACCGTCTACCGCGACGGCACCCGCAGCAAGCAGGTGTTGACGACCCGCGCGGACAACGCCGAGTTCTCCCAGCTGGACGAGGACGAGGCCGCCGAGGCCATCGTCGAGACCATCGAGGAGACGTTCGGCGGCATCGAGGGCTTCCTCGACAACGACGACGTCCAGGCGGCGTTCGGCGAGGACCTCCGCGAGATCTTCGCAGGCGCCCAGGAGGACTTCGACGGCGAGTTCGCCGAGAAGCAGTCCCGCCCCGACCTCCTGCACGGCGTCACGCAGCGCATCGACACGGGCTACGGGAAGCTCTACGTCACCATCAACGAGGACCCCGAACGCGAGCGGCCGTTCGAGCTGTTCGCGAACACGGGCAACTCCGGCGGCTTCACCGGGTCGTTCACGGAAGCGCTCGCGAAGACCATCTCGGTGGCGCTGCGCTCCGGCGTCGACCCCGAGGAGATCGCGGACAAACTCCAGGGCATCCGGTCGCCGAAGGTCGCCTGGGACAAGGGCGAACAGGTCAACTCCATCCCGGACGCGTTCGGCACCGCGCTGCGGCGCTACCTCGACGGCGACGTCGACCGCGCGGCCTACCCGCAGCAGCAGCACCTCGGCGAGATCACCGACGAGGGGCCGCGGCCCACCACGAGACCGACGGCGGCGCGTCCGCCTCGGAGGCCGCTGTCGGCGGTCCGCAGGGCCCGTCGGCGCCGGCG
>NZ_WUUU01000104.1 GCF_009831555.1 Halobacterium bonnevillei
GGAGGCCCAACTGCTGTACTCGTTCGCGGCGCTGGCGGCGTTCGGCCTCGCGTCGCTGCTCCCGCAGAGCCCGCAGAACCTCGTCGCGCGCCTCGCGGTCGGCAGCCCGACCCTCGTCACCTGGCTCTCGCTCGCTGGCGTGCTGGTGGCTGCCGCCGCGGGATACGCCGCGCTTCGCTGGCTCGCCGGTAAGACCACGGGCTGAACTGCTCTCCGGAGAGCCCGAACGTTTTAGGTGGAGAATTTGCGACCCGGTCACGTGTCGCTCCGGAGACACCGAGTCGAGGACGCCGTCGCCGACGCCGTCGTGCGCGTTCTCAGACCGTCCGCGCGCCGCGTGCTGGTGAGCGCGCTGGCGACAGCCTGGACGACGTGGACCCGGTGGCGGACGTGGACGACGAGCGCGGGCCGCCACCCCGACGAGGCCGTCGAACATCACTTCTACTGGCCAGCCTACGAGTGGTCGCACACCGACTTCGTCGTCGGACCGTCGTCACTCGGGCTCGTGTTGACGTTCCTCGTCGGTGTGGCGCTCTGGTACCTGCCGGTGAGCGTCGTCGACGCCTCGCTTCAGATGCTGGGCCAGTGGACCGGACTCCGACAGCGGGTTCGCAGCGTCGCGCCGAGCGGTGGACGAATCGCGTGGTGGCTCGACGACCGCTGGCATCCATTCGGGCTGGTCGCGCTCGTGGCGTTCAGCCTGCCAGCGTCGCTGCTCCCGCCGCAGTCGCCGTTCTCGCTGTTCACCTACCCCGGAATCGTGGCGGTGCTGGACGTCGCAGGGCACCTCGGGACCGAGCGCTACCTCACGGACCGGATGGTCGGCCTCGTCGTGCCCGCGTCGTACCTCTGCTGGTACGTGGCGGGAGCTATCGGCTGGATTGGGTACCGGTGGCTGCGCTCGTGACGCGTCTGCCGGCTGGCCAACGACTTAGGCCCCGCGCCACGACGCTACCCGCATGGAGTACACGACGCTCGGCGACACCGGCATGGAAGTCAGTCGCATCTGTCTCGGCTGCATGAGCTTCGGGTCCTCGGAGTGGCGGCCGTGGGTCAAAGACGAGGACGAGGCGCGCCCGATCATCGAGCGCGCCATCGACCTCGGCGTGAACTTCTTCGACACCGCGAACATGTACTCCGAGGGCGAGAGCGAGCGCGTGCTCGGGAACGTCCTGGCGGACTACGACCGCGACGCGCAGGTCGTCGCGACGAAGGGGTTCTACGCGCTCGACGACGACGACCCGAACTCCGGCGGCCTCTCCCGGAAGTCCATCGAACACCAGCTGGACGACTCCCTGGAACGCCTCGGGATGGAGACTGTCGACCTCTACCAGACGCACCGCTGGGACTACGACACGCCCATCGACGAGACGCTCGCCGCACTCACCGACGCCGTCCAACGCAACAAGACCCGCTACGTCGGCGCGTCCTCGCAGTGGGCCCACCAGTTCGCGGACGCGCTCCACACGGCCGACCGCGAGGGCTACGAGCGGTTCGTCTCCATGCAGAACCACTACAACCTCGCGTACCGGGAGGAGGAACGCGAGATGCTGCCGCTGTGCCGGAAGGAGGGTGTGGGCGTCGTCCCGTGGTCGCCGCTCGCTCGCGGCTACCTCACGCGTCCCCACGAGGAGGTCCGTGCCACGGAACGCGGCTCGACGGAGGAGTACCTCTACGAGCACCCCTACCGGGAGGGCGGCGGCCCGGAGATCAACGAGCGCGTGCAGGAACTCGCCGCCGAGAAGGACGTCGAGATGGCGCAGATCGCGCTCGCGTGGCTGTTCCACAAGGACTGGGTGGACGCCCCCATCGTCGGAACCACGAGCATCGAACACCTCGAACAGGCCGTCGAAGCCCTCGACGTCGACCTCTCGGACTCCGACATCGACTACCTGGAGGACCCCTACGAACCGGTGCGGGTCTCCAGTCACGAGTGACGGATGCCGCAAGGGACGTACACGCTACTCGTCGAGGTCTCGGAGCCGGCGACCGTCGAGTTCGGCGCACAGGGCGCATACGACCTCGACGCCGGCTGGTACGCGTACACCGGGTCCGCGTTCGGCGCGGGCGGCCTGGAGCGCGTCGACCGCCACCGGGAGCTCGCTGCAGGGGAGCGGGACGGCCCGCCGACTCGGCCACGTCGATTACCTGCTCGGCCACCCGGAGTCGCGGGTCGACGCGGTCTACGTCACCGAGGACGAGGACGTGGAGTGCGAGACGGCGAGCACGCTCGCCGCGGCCGCTGTGCCAGTGCCCGGTCTCGGCGCCTCGGACTGCGACTGTGGGACGCACCTCGCGTACGCGCCGACACGTGGGACGCTCGCGGCGGCCGCTGGGGACTGCCACGAACGCCAGCGGTAGCTCCGAGGAACGGTTAGTCGGGCAGGTCGTGGCGGAACGTCTGGAACTCCAGCGTCCGCCCCTCGGGGTCCTCGCCGAAGAACTGGTAGATGTCGTACTCGTCGTTGACGCGCGGGTCGTCGGTCGCGACGTCGTCCAGTGCCGCTCGGCGCTTGTCGACGGCGGCCCGCGTGTCGTAGTATAGCGTCACGATGCCGTCGGTGTCTGGGTCGCCGTCGGCGTCACAGAACCCGAGTTTCAGGTCGTCGTGTCGGAGGATCGTGCAGCCGTCCTGTTCGAGCCACGTCTCGAAGCCGAGTCGCTGCCGGTAGAAGGAAACCACGCGCTGGCGGTCCGCCGTTCGGAAGAAGACGATGCCGCTCACGTCACTTCGACCCACGGCGTCGGGGTCGAGGTCACGCCGCGCACGCGGACTTCGCGGACGCCCCCGTCGGTCACCCGCACCTCCATCACGCCGTCGAACAACTGGCTGATGGTGTTGATGGTCTGGTCGTCGTGGCTCTCCGGGTCCACGGAGAACACGCCGAGCCAGCCCTGGGACTGAATCTGGCTCGTGAACACGTGCAGGAACCGGAACAGCCGCTGGATGTCGACGTACATCAACAGCGGCGACAGCGAGTCGAACCCGACGCGGAGGCGGTCGACGCCCTGGCCACCGGCGCTACGTGCGACCTCAGAGAACTCGATTCCCATGCCCGTGAGGTCGCCCGGCGAGGAGACGTACCGGACGCCGTCCCCGTCCGTAGCGCTGCCGCTCTGCGCGCTGACGCAGTCGATGACTCGAACGAAGTTCGGTGTCGAGCCGACCGCGTCCTCGTACTCGCGAACGACCTCCTCGGCCGGGTCGCGTGACGTCACGACGACCGCGCCCTCCCCGTCGCGCTCGCCGCGCGCGAGCAACTCCAGCAGGAGGTCTCGCTTGCCGGACATCGCCGGCCCACTCAACAGGAGGTTCGTGCCGTCGTCGAACCCGGCGACGAGTTCGGCCGGCAGGACCCCATCCACGTTGTACGTCATTATTCCAGGCGAAACCGACACCTCTCGAGGCGTTGTTTCGCTTGGTGCTACTGGAACGGAGACACATAAGTATGTGCGGGATGGCGTTCACTCCGCCGGGTTTCCGGGCCGTCGACCGACCGCCAATCCAATTCTCTGCAGGAAACTGCTGTGTTCTCGGACGGGCGGAACGGGGCCCGGGGCGACCAGATGATGCGGGTTCCCAGTGCCGCTGAAGGGGGACTCGTCGTTCGGGCGGGACTGAGGTTCACTCTCGGCACCGGCCCTGGCCGTGTTCCCGCACGTGGTCACGACGCAGCAGCGGCCACGTTCGCGGCCTCGTTGAACCGCGCGATGTTCGTGTCCTCGCCGACGACGACCAGCGCGTCGCCGGTTCGGATCCGGAACGTCGGGCCGGGGTTCGAGATCACGTCGCCGTCCCGCTGGACAGCGACCACCGTACACCCAGTCTTCGCCCGGATGTCGGCGCTGGAGAGCGTCTGGCCGACGAACGCCGGGGCTTCGGTGCGCACGATGTCGATCTGTTTGTCCAGCGCCATCACGTCCTCGTCGAGGATGGTCTGGGCGAGCATCCGGCCGGAGACTGTCGCCAGCGCCAGCACGTAGTCCGCCCCCGCGGCGTACAGCTTCCTGATGCTCTCCGTCTCGTTCGCGCGGGCGAGAATCTCGACCTCGTCGCTTGCCTCCCGCGCGACCAGCGTCGAGAACACGGTCGCCGTGTCGTCGGCTAGCGCGAGCACAAGCGCGTTCGACTCGTCGATGCCGGCGGTCTGCAGCGTCCCCTCCTCCCTGGCGTCCCCGACGACGTCTACGCCTGGCAGGTCCTGCAGGTCGACGACCCTGGTGTCGATGTCCTCCTGTTCGAGCGACTGCCGGACGGCGGTCCCGACCTCGCCGTACCCCGCGACCATGACTCGCTCGACGTCCTGGCGGTCCCGTCCGGCGACAGTTCGCTGTCTGAACGACTCCAGCGCTTCGTCGGGGCCCGCGACGAGCAACACGGTGTTTCTCGAGAGCCTTCGCTCCGGGTCGATCGACCCGACGAACTCGCCCGCGAACCACGCGCCGACGACGTTCACGTCCTCGCGTTCGAGGACGCCCGTGTACGCGAGCGACCGGCCGTCGAGTTCGCTGCCGTACTGCACGGGCATCTCCACGATCTCGTAGTCGTCGCCGATCTCGACGGCTTCCCCGAGCCGGGACGTGATCGTGTCGACGACGTTGCGGGCGAGACTCCGGCCCAGGAGCTCGCGGGGGCTGAGCACGCGGTCCGCGCCCGCGTACCGGAGGTAGTCCGCCAGCGACGGATCCTCGACGAAGCACACCGTCTGGACGTCCGGCGCGATCTCGTCGACGGTCAACGCGATGGTGGCGTTCCGTTCGTCGCTCTCGTCGAGCACCACGGTGCGGGCGGCCGAGGCGTTCGCGCGCTCGAGCGCCTCGATGGACTCCGGGTCGCCGTGGATCGCGTTCCAGCCGTCCTGGGAGAGGTCCAGCGCCATCTGGCGGTCGTCGGTCAGGACGACGTACTCGACGCCCTGCGCGTCGAGTTCCGTCGCGAGCGTCTCGTCGCGCGCGCCGAAGCCACAGATGACGACGTGCCCCTCGAGGTCGACGCTCGTCGGCGGGTCGGCTTCGAGCGTCTCCTCGATCCACGGCACGACGAAAAGCGGCAGCGTCAGGAAGATGAGGAAGACGCCGCTGAGCTGCATGAACACCACCAGCACCAGCATCACCGTGGACTCCCACGGCGCGTACGCGCCGTAGCCGGTGGTGGTGAACGTCTGGGCGACGAACTGAACCGCCTGCGCGTAGCTGAGGGTCTGGCCTTCGAACGCCGCCATTCCGTGCTTGAAGGAGACGGCGTACCCCGCAGCGACAGCCAGAATGAGTCCGATGTAGGAGATCGCGCGACGCCCCTGTCTCGACATCGCTCACCCGTAGCCACGCCGCGGACTTAAACCCCGAACGTTGAGAAGGCTGGCCACCCTCGCCGACGTATGGGAGTCGCCGACCTCCTCGTGCACGGGGCACTGGGGCTGTGGCTGGGTAGCATCGTGTTCTTCTCGCTGATCGCCGCGCCCGCGCTGTTCGACGAACTCGGCCAGGAGCGCGCCGGCGACGCAGTCAACGTCGTGTTCCCGAAGTACTACGCGTTCGGCGTCGCGATGGGCGTCGTTCCGCTCGCCGTCTGGACGGCCGGGCCGTTCGTCGTCGACGTGCCGAGTCCGCACCGCGTCGCGCAGGCCGGAGTCGTCATCGCGTTCGTCGCGAACGCCTACGCTCGCTTCAGCCTGATTCCGAAGATGGAGGCCGCCGGGTCCGAGGCGTTCGCGACCTATCACAAGCAGTCCGTCGGCCTGAACGTCGTCGCGCTCGTCGGTGTCGCGGCGGCGTTCGTCGTCGGTCATCTCTGAGCAGTCACGGCTGACTCCGCGGGTTCTCGCTCGCTGCAGCTACCAGTCGCCGTTAAGACGCGGCGGTGAGACCGCTCGTGCATGCGTCCGTATCTCGCTCTCGCGCTCGCAATCGCGTCGGAAATCGTCGGCACGACCGCCCTGAAGTTCGCCGACGGGTTCTCGAACCTCGCTCCCACCGCCGTCGTAGCGGTCGGCTACCTGAGTTCGTTCTACTTCCTCGGCGCGACGCTGGAGGAGCTGCCGGTCGGTCTCGTGTACGCGACGTGGTCGGGCGTCGGTATCGTCGGCGCCGTCGGCGCTGGCGTCGCGTTCTTCGACGAGAGCGTCGACCTCGCCGCAGTCGCCGGAATTCTGTTGCTGCTAACGGGGGTGTTCGTGTTGAACGTCTACTCGGAGAGCTACTCGCCGGCCCACTGACGTCCAAGACGACCGAAACTCGGAACGCCGCTCTCCCGACGAGAGGGACCTGTTCGGCGGTGAGGTCCTGCCGGAGACGCTATCGGCGGTGAGGTCCTGCCGGAGACCCTGTCGACGGTCGTCGCGCGCTCCCGTCGTCACCGAAGAGGCCGGCATCGACCCCGAGGACGTCCGTGCGAGCGTCCTCTCGAGCAGCCGCCTGTTTCGCCGATATGCGCCCGACGGGGCCCTTCGGCTGTTCGGCTGGTAGCCGACAGGGCCAAAAAGCCCTCCCCGGAGGCCGCGGTAGGCTCACTCGGTATGGCGACGACACTCACCGTCGACGGCATGGGTTGTTCGGGCTGTGAGGACATCGTCGAGAACGCGCTCACCGACGTGGCCGGCGTGGGGGACGCCGACGCGGACCACGTCGCCGGCGCTGCGACCGTCGAGGGGAACGCCGCTCCCGGGGATCTCGTGGAAGCTGTGGACGTCGCGGGCTACGAGGCGACTGTCGTGGAGTGACGACTAATTACTTTAGTCTCCGAAATAGTTATAATTTTAGACCCTGCTGGTTCGGACATGGGAAAGCGAGACGAGATGACTGGCTTCCAGCGAGACCTCCTGTGCATCCTCTGCGGGATGGACGACCCGAAGGGCATGGAGGTCCAGTCGGAACTCGAGAACTACTACGGATCGGAGGTGTTGCACGCGCGCGTCTACCAGAATCTCGACTCGCTCGTCGAGCGCGACCTGGTGGAGAAAGGCGAGCGCGACTCGCGCACGAACTACTACCGCATCACGGACGCGGGACGAGACCTCATCGAGGACGTCATCACGTGGAAGCGACAGTACACGGAGGGCGTCACCGCCGACACCGTCTAACGACGACGACGCAGGCGACCACACCGGCGACCGGTGCACGGACCGCCCCGACCGAGGGGGTAGGTTACCGTTTGGTAACTGGCTCACACCGGCGTTACCGAGTGCTAAAGGGGGCGGCGACCGTTTACTTGGATAGATGACCACGACCGACGAACTCGTCCAGGACCTCCCCCCGAGCGCGAAGCTGGTGCTGAAAGTACTGGAGTACAACGGCGGGCTCACACAGAAACAGATCGTGGAGAACTCCCGGCTGTCCCAGCGGACCGTTCGGGACGCCCTCGACCGGCTCCAGGACGCCGACATCGTAGAGAAGGACATCTACATTCCGGACGCGCGCCAGAACCTCTACCGCCTCACCGTCGAGGACGTCGGGGAGGAGCCCGCCGAACAGGGAACGGAAATCGAAGCCGCTCTCGACTGACTGCGTTACTGACGGGAACTCGCGACTGCCGACTTGCTGACAGTCGTCTGGGGCCCGCCCGGGTTTTCACTGCGTGGATTCCACCAGCCTAGACGACTGACGCGGCTTCCTCCTCGACGGGCTCGAGGTGTTGTTCGCCCCAGTCCGCGAGCGCGAAGATGACCGGTTCGAGGGACGCTCCGAGGTCGGTGAGCGAGTACTCCACGCGGACCGGTTTCTCGCTGACGATGGTGCGGGAGACCACGCGTTTCTCTTCGAGGTCGTCGAGGCTCTCGGAGAGCACCTTGCTGGAGATGCCGTCGACTTCCTCCTGGAGGTCGTTGAATCCCAGCGGGCCGTTTGCGAGCAGTCTGTGGATGATGACGGGGTGCCACTTCTTGCCGACGAGTGCGGTGGTCGCGGTTATCGAACACCAGCCGTCGCCGGGGCACCACGCGGGCAACTGCTCGGTTTCGCTCATGGAGACCGCTACGTCCGTCGACCAGTTAAGGGTACCTCACGATAGCTAGTTACCGGTAGGTAAGCCAATTCGACTCGGGGCATCCGCGAGCGCGGGCCGCTTCGTCGCTCGCTCATCGCAACGAGCAACTGGCGAGAGCCGCTCAGGCCTCGAGTGCTTGTTCGCCGAGCTCGGAGAGCTCGTCCCAGCCGGTGAGCCGTGATATTTCGGCCACGACGTCGTCCAGGTCGGCGTTCGTTTGTTCCTCGCCGACGGTCCACTCGCCACCGCTCTGCAGCGCCTCGAACGCGCGGTCGTCGTTCTCGTCGTAGTAGATGGGCACGCCGGTGGCGTCGACGCCGAGGAGTTCGCCGTCGTCGACCGTTCTTGGCACGTCCGCGAGCGGGTCTGAGGAAGCGTTCGAGTTCGCGTCGGCCATACTATGTGTGTTAGTCTCATGCGAACAAGTACTCACTGGTTGCGTCGACGGTCGACTCGCTTCGTCGGTCGACTACGCGACCTCGTTCCGTCGGCCAGGCTGGCAGCCGGTGCCGCGCGAACAGGAACCTTAACGGTCGGCGCGACGACACGAAGTGGTATGCCGGACGCCCTCCTCGACAGAGCCGCCCGTACGGCCGGCCGCGTCTCCACGTACGCTCTCGTGCCGTTCGCCCTGACGCTGCTCGCCATCGACAACGTCGCGCAAACGGCCGCGGCCAGCGGGTTCCACATCTCCGTGAAGTTCGCACTGCCGACGGCGGTCCCAACGCTGTGGACGGTCTTCGACCCGCCCGCGTCCGGAATCAACTTCGTCACACCGACGTCACTGTCCCTGCTGCCGGTGTACCTCCTCGTCGACGCCGCGCTCACCGCGGGCTACCTCGGCGGCATCCACGACGCCGGCAACGGGTCCAAGACGGACTTCGTGGACAGCGCGGCCTCGGACGCGCTCCCCATTCTGGGGGTGCGCATCGTCGAGTTCGTGGTCGTCGGCGCGTTCGCGCTGCTCGCCGTGGGCGGCGGCGTCGCGACCGCACTCCTCGCTTTCCCGTTCCTCCTGCTCGCGGGCTACGTCCTCTGGGGCGCTCCGTTTCTCGTCGTCGCGCGCGACCAGTCCGCGCTCGACGCCGTCGCGTGGAGCGTCGAACTCGCGCTCAACAGCAGCGACTACCTCTCGTTCTCTATCGGGTTCGCGGTCGTCGCCGCGCTGGTCTCGGTCCTCGTCTCGCTGTTGCTCTCGGCGGGCGGCCTCGTCGCGGTCGTCGTCATGACGGTGGTGATCGCGTACCCCGCACTGATCGCGTCTGCGGCCGCGATGCACGTCGTCGACGACGCTGCGGCGCGGTCTCGCGGCGCTTAAGTCGCGGTACCGCCTAGCCCGGGTCGTGCAGAACGTCACGGACCGCACCAGCAATCCGTTCGGGATGCGGCCGCCCTGCGAGCAGGCCGTCCCCGGCTACGGGGACGCGAACGCGGACTTCCACGTCGTCGGCGACCATCCCGGCGTCCACGGCGGCGTCGAGTCCGGCGTCCCCTTCAGTGGGACGCCAGCCGCCGAGCGGTTCAGGACCGCCCTGTCCGCCGCGGGGCTCCTCGACGAGGACGGCGAACCAGCGAACCTCTTCCTCTCGTATCTCCACCTGTGCGTCCCCGACGGCGACCCGACGCCACGCGACTACACGGAACTCGAACCGTTCTTCGACGCGGAACTGCGCGCAATCACCGCCCACGTCCTCCTGCCGGTCGGCGAGCGCGCGACCCGCCACGTCCTGGAGACGTACACCGCAATCGACCCGGACGGCGTCGAACTGGCCGACGTTCACGCGTCCGAACTCCACGGGAGCGGCTGGCTGGTCGTCCCCGCACTCGACCCCGCCGACTGGGACGACGGCGCCGAGGACGCGTACGTCGACGCGCTCCGGGCGGTCCGCGAGGCGGACTACCAGCGCGAGGCCGACCTCGGTCGGTTCCTCGTCGGCCCGGAGTCCTTCCGCGTGCGGTGACCGGACAGTCGTGCCGAGTCAGGTAGCCATTTATCCGCGCGTCGACTATCCGGCGTCGTGCACCAGATCCAGTTGACGAACGCCGCCTTCGAGGGGCAGAACAGCGTCTACCTCCTCGGGCGCGACGACCCCGGTGCGCCGACGACGCTCGTGGACACGGGCGTCGCCACGCCCGCCGTCGAGGCGGAACTCCGGGACGCGCTCGCAGACCGCGGCGTGTCGTTCGCGGACGTCGACCGGGGTGTTGCTCACGCACTGGCACTCCGACCACGCCGGCCTCGCCGCCGCGATCCAGGCCGCCGGCGACGCCGCCGTCTACGCTCACGAGGCGGACGCGCCGCTCGTCGAACCCCCGGGCGACGACGTCCACGACCTCGTCGCCAAGCAGGAAGCCGCCATCGCCGACTGGGGGATGCCCGCGGACACGCAACGCGACCTCCTCGCGTTCATGACCGACCACCGCGACCTCAGCGGCGGGCCCGTCGACGTCACGCCCGTGGCCGACGGCGACACGCTCGCAGCCGGCGCCTTCGACGTAGACGTAGTTCACCTCCCCGGGCACGCCGCCGGCCTCGTCGCGTACGTCTTCGAGCGCGACGGCCGCCGGGAGGCGTTCGTCGGCGACGCAATCCTGCCGAAGTACACGCCGAACGTCGGCGGCGCGGACGTCCGCGTCGACCGGCCGCTCCAGCGGTACCTCGACAGCCTCGAGCGCGTCCAGTCGCTGGACCTGGACCGCGCGTGGCCGGGCCACCGCGGCGCGATTTTCGCGCCCGCCGACCGCGCACGCGACATCGCC
>NZ_WUUU01000105.1 GCF_009831555.1 Halobacterium bonnevillei
GAACTAACATGGAGCCCGCAACCTGGTTCTGGGTCGGTGCGGTCGGCATGGCTATCGGAACAGCGCTCCCGCTCCGGGACGCCCTCAAGAATCCGCGCCACGCCCGCTACGACGCCGTGCTCGCCGGCGTCACGGGGTTCGCGGCCGTCGCGTACGCGCTGATGGCGCTCGGCGTCGGGTCGATGGGCGTCGCTGACTACACCGTGCACCTCGCGCGGTACGCGGACTGGCTGGTGACGACGCCGTTGCTCGTGCTCTACCTCGGGTTGCTCTCCCAGCCGAGCGTCCGCACGTACGTCCTGCTCATCGGCGCGGACGTGGTCGTCATCGCGGCCGGCGTGGGCGCTGCGGTGACGCCGTCGGCCCAGAAGTGGGCGTTCTACGCCGTGGGGTGTGTCGCGTACCTCGTCCTCCTCTACGGCCTCCTGCGGATGCTCCCCGCCGCGCTCGGCGACGACGCGGACCCGCGCGTCGCGGCGACGTTCACGACGCTGCGGAACCTCACGGTCGTCCTCTGGACGCTGTACCCCGTCGTGTGGCTGCTCGCGCCGACGGGCGTCGGCGTCCTCCAGGCGGAGATGGAGGCCCTCGTTGTCGTCTACCTGGACTTCATCAGCAAAGTCGGGTTCGTCGCGTTCGCGGTCGTCGGTGGGGACGCAATCGACCGGTTGGCCGCGGACGCCGGTCCGGTCCCGGATAGCGCGACACCGGACGCAGGCGACGCGTCCGTCACCGTCGACGACTGACTCGGCCCGGATTCTGCTCACTATCGACCACCCACCTGGCTCCCGAACGGTGTCCCCGTTGCCAGGTTTCCGCGAATCTTGTCTCGTTTAGTAGGGTCTTAGTACGGCCGCCGGTTTCCTCCGAGCGACGACCGTTCGCGTCTGAGTATTCACGGAGTACACAATGGACGAAGCATACGACCTCATCATCGTCGGCGGCGGCATCAGTGGCGCCTCGCTCCTCTACACCGTCTCGAAGTTCACGGACATCGAGGACGTCGCGCTCTTCGAGAAGGAAGACGACGTCGCGGCCATCAATTCGGACCACACGAACAACTCCCAGACCCTGCACTTCGGGGACATCGAGACGAACTACACGCTCGAGAAGGCCGAGGACGTCAAGGAGGGCGCGGAACTGCTGGCTGGCTACCTCGAACACTACGACGACGACCGCGAGTTCCACGACCGGCGCTCGAAGATGGTCCTCGGCGTCGGCGACGAGGAAGTCCGGAGTCTCGAGTCCCGGTACCACGAGGAGGGCTTCGGCGACCTCTTTCCGAAACTCGACGTGATCGGCCGCGAGGAGATCGCCGAGCACGAACCGAAGGTCGTCGAGGGCCGCGACCCCGGAACGGAACTGCGCGCGCTCCAGACGCCGGACGGCTACGTCGTCGACTACGGCAAAACCGCGGAGTCGTTCGTCGAACGCGCTCGCGAGGAGGCTACCGTCGACGTCTACACCGGCACCGAGGTCCGGGACCTCACGGAGACCGCCCGCGGCTACACGGTCACGACCGAGGACGGTCCCTTCGACTGCGAGGTCGCCGTCGTCGCCGCTGGGTCGCACAGCCTCCAGATCGCGAAGGACCTCGGGTACGGCGAGGACAAGGTGTTGCTCCCCGTCGCGGGGAGTTTCTTCCTCGCGGACGACTTCCTGAACGGGAAAGTCTACACCCTTCAGATGAAGAAACTCCCGTTCGCGGCCGTCCACGGCGACGCGGACGTCCACGACGACTCCATCACGCGGTTCGGCCCGACGGCGAAACTCGTGCCGACGCTCGAACGCGGCCGCATCTCCACGGTCACCGACTTCCTCGACGTGTTCGGATTGAACGTCGCCTCCTTCCTGAGTTATGCGAACATCCTCGCGGACCGCATCCTCCTGCCGTACGTCGTCAAGAACCTCGTCTACGACGTCCCGGGCGTCGGCCGTCGAGCGTTCCTCCCGCACGTCCAGAAGGTCGTGCCCGAAGCGTCACTCGAGGACATCGAGCGCGCGAAGGGCTACGGCGGCGTCCGGCCCCAGATCGTCGACACCAGCGAGAAGTCCCTGGACATGGGCGAAGCCAAGATCGTCGGCGACGACGTCATCTTCAACATCACGCCGTCGCCGGGCGCGTCCACGTGCCTGAAGAACGCGATGCGGGACGCCCGCCAGGTCGTCGAGTTCCTCGACGGCGACTACGAGTTCGACGAGTCGGCGTTCCGCGAGGACACTATCGAGCACTTCCCGCGGGCAGACGAAGGAGACGCAGATGACCAGACCGCGGACGAGCGCATCGCTGCCCCGGCGGACGACGACTGACGGCGCAACGTTCTATCTTCCTGTTGACAAAATGTGGGGAGAGGGGGTATTTCCCCGACGGCAACATTAGATGACTATACCAAAACAGGTCTCCGTAGGCAGAATTTTCAGTGGGAATGGATTTGAATATTCACCCAGACAATTATTTATTGAAGGTTCTAACGAAGGCTTACACTATGAGAGTCCACGACGTATTTACACCAGGCGATTACCCAAAACATACGTATGTTGAAAGAGATCAGGGAGAACATGAAAAGAATCTGGAATTTAGGCTACGTGGGGCGGCCTGTATCATTTCTCTTTCTGGCCCATCTAAATCCGGGAAATCTATGCTGCTTAATAATGTTGTAGATAAATTGAATTATAATTTGGTTACAGTACATGGGTCCAAAATTAACTCTGTTAGTGACCTCTGGGGCAATGTTTTAGATGAATTATATGCCCCGGAAAGTACGGAGGTTTCCTCCACAGAGGAAGAAGAAACTACTAAGGAAGGGTCGGCGGGGATTAGAACCCCTGTTGGTGAAATTGGTGGCGGAGCCTCAAAGAGGGATCAACAAACTACAGAGAAAACTGACGTTCATAACCGTCGGGGACTTAGTCAAGTCATTGACTCTGTGAAGCTTGATGAATTTGTTTTGTTTATAGACGATGCGCATTATATCGACAAAGAACTTCATACAAACATTTCGGAATCTATTAAGGATGCTTACGAACGTGGTATGTCCATTTGTGTAGCATATATTCCGTACAGAAGCGACGATCTCACCAGAGCAAACCCTGACCTATCAGGTAGAATTGAATCGATAAATATGGACTATTGGGACTCTTCGGACTTGAAGAAAATTGGCGAAAAGGGGTTCAAAAAACTCAACCTGTATCCGAAAGAACTGGTTCTATCTAACCTCTCGCGAGAATCAATCGGCTCTCCACATTTAATGCAAAAATTATGCTTAGAACTATGCAACGAAATTGGTGTTTATGAAAAACAGGAGGAAATGGCTCCTATGGATGTCAAAACGGAGGATCTCAAAAATATCCTCCGAAGAACTGGGTCTGGAATGGACTATTCGACTATCTATGATATTATGAGTGGTGGCGTAGCCAAGCGCGGAGGGGAACGAAATATATTCAACTTCCCTAAAAGCGAAAGTGGTGACGTGTACGATGTTATTGTTCGTGTTATCGCGTCAGATCCACCAAAGCTTACACTTGATCAAAACGAAATTATAAGCACTGTTGAGGATATCTGTCTCAGTGAAAAACCTCAAAGCGGCAATTTAACTCAGGCAATTCAGAGAGTGGACAAGTGGATCTCAGAATCAAATGGAGATGAACATGTTTTTGAATGGGTAGATGACAGAAAGAATTTGGAAATACCTGACCCATATCTTTTATTTTATATTAGATGGTCAGACGAACTCAATATGGAGCCGGGTCTACATTAACCGGGGGCCACTCGCTATCCCACCCGCTGTCAATCTCCGTCGGTCGTCGTCGCGCTCAACATATCTCGTGGAGGCCAGGGCACCAGCAGTGGTTGAGTTCTCGACGGGACCATTTTCACGGCCCGACCTCTATATCCAGATGGCCGATGACGACGCAACCGGGCCGACCCGGGGTGGCTCCCGCGGGACGACGAGCCCTATGAGTGCCGAGGCCACACCTTTCGTGCCAGGCATCGCCCGCAAAACAGGCGAACGATAGACTACTCGACCCGCCCCCGACAACCCTACGCCGAGTACGTCACGTCCAGACTTCGACCCAATGCAACGTCGAGGGGGAGTCCCCTGAAACCGACTTCACCGAGGGGACTCAGTGAAGACTGTATTCAGGTCAGTTTGACTCTCCCGACACGGGGTGGCCGTCCACGTATCGCTTCCCTCGTTCAGATAATTGATACTTGCCGCGCTGCACTCGCTCCACCATGCCTTCCGATTCCAGTCGCCTCAAACGGCGGTTGACTTCTTCCCGGCTGTACTCGATGTTGTAGGCGATGACCGCTGGCGTCAGAACCAGCCGGGTGGAGTACAGCACCTCGAGGATCTCGTCGTCGAGCGGAACCATCCAGGTGGCTTTCTGACGCCCCTTCACAGCATCAGAGAGGAGCAGGTCGTTCCACGGCCCGTTCTGAAGGTCGTCCTGGACGGGGCTGTACATCCCCGCGATGGCAAAGAGCGAAGCAATGCCATGCACCCAGTGGAGAGCCCGAGGGAAGAATAGCTCGGAGAGTGGTCCGCCGACCGCGTAGAGGACCGCCCCGAGTACGAGCGCGGGAAACACGTACTGATGCCTGAAATCCTGGGTATTCCAGGCCCCGTCCGGCAATTCAGCGACCACCGCGACCAGGGCAAGTAGGACAAGAACGTACCCGAGGACCAGAAGCCACTGCAACAGCAGCGTTTCGGAACCGACCACCAACAACCCTCCGTGGTAGGCTGTCACTACCGACATCACGAGAGCCACTAGCTTCAGCGTCGTCCCGAAGGGGGAGTCCCGGAGGACCGTCCACGACAACACCGCAAGTATCCCGGCGCGGTCCCGGTAACTATCGCGAACGGGATGCTCATCCTGTACAGGATCACATCCATCATGTCTTCCCGTCGACTCGCCACGCCAATAAGCCGCCGTGCTAGCCATCTAGACGGCACCTCACTAATTGTCCACTCGCTGCTTGCAACCTTATAATAAAGATCGAGCCACTCGAAGGAAAACTCGATGGCACTTCAGAAAATCGACCACGTCAGCGACACCGAGCGGATGGCGGAGTGCATCGACAACTGTTTCGAGGCAGCGCAGGCCTGCGAGTGGTGCGCCACCGAGTGCATCCGTATGGGCGACGAGGAGATGGCTCGCTGTATCGAACTCTGTCGGGACGTTGCCGATCAAAGCACGCTCCACGCCCGGATGATGGCTCGGGACTCCGACTACAGTGCGGACGCAGCGGCGACGTGCGCAGAGCTCTGCGAGGCGTGTGCCGACGAGTGCGAGCAACACGATGCGGAACACTGCCAGGTCTGTGCTGACGTCCTCCGCGAGTGCGCTGACTCCTGTCGCGACATGGCCTCGTCGTAAACCCCGGTCGCTCACAGGACTCCTGATTTTTCCTCGACCGCGTCCGGTCAGGCCACGACGGTGGCGAGGCCGACAGTGCCGGTGCTCACAGTCGCGATGGATCGATTGCGAGGCGAGTGCCGAGGCCGCCTCGCACATTCGTTCCACGCCGTCGACGCCCCGACGACTGGCAAGGTGTGTGAACGTGCGACACAATAATACACTCGGCTCCTCTACTGACGGTCAATGCAGGGGGGAGTGGGTGAACAGCAGGAGGGAGCACATCTCACGTTGAGCATCTGGCATCCCGATTGCTGGACGCTACAGGTCACGGAGAACGCCCCCGGCGGGCTGTTCGGTCACGGAGTCTACCAGGTCGAGGACTCGGTGAAAGGACGGTTCACCGTCTACGCCGACTCCGAGGACGAACTCGACTCGCTCATCGCGGCCATCGACGAGTCGCCGCTGACCGAGTCGGTGTGGCACCTCGACTACCGCTACGAGTTCGACTATGAGATGCCGACCCCCGGCAACGTCTCGCAGAGCATCCTCGTGATGTACAACGGGAGGCGAAGCATCAACGACGCGCTCGTCTCGAACGGATTCATCCCCGACAAGGCCGTCTGGATCCACGACGGCCGCGAGTACTGGACCGTCATCATCGAGCAGGACCGCGAGAGCATCCAGGACAGCCTCGACGTCGTCCGCGAAGAGATGGACGCCGACATCGAGATCCAGCACATCACGTCGGACAACCGCGAAACGGGCGGCGTTCTCCGGCGGGGCATCCTCTCCGAGCGCCAGCGCGAGGTGTTCGAACTGGCCCGCGAGCGCGGGTACTACAACTGGCCTCGCGAGGTGAGCGCGACCGACCTCGCGGAAGAACTCGGCGTCTCGAAGGCTACTACCCTCGAACACCTCCGGAAAGCGGAAGTCAAACTGTTCGACGCGCTGCCGTGACGGCCCTGTCATTCTAGGCTGGGTGTTCAGGGTCGCCGGGACGGTCCAGACGGCATGGACCGCGACACCGTCGTTCCCGACCGCCGCCAGATTCCGGGACCGAACGCCCGCGAGTGGACCGACTACCACCACCAGTTCGCCGCCCCGAGCACGTACGTCTACGAGTTCGTCTGGGACGCGTCGGCAGCGGCGGCCGGGCCGTTCTGCACCGACGTCGACGGCAACGTTCTGCTCGATTTCACGAGCCACGTCGCCGCCTCGCCGCTGGGATACAACCATCCCCGGCTTGTCGAGGCGCTGGAGCGACTCGGCCCGGTGACGCCCGGAAAGATCGCGGGCCAGGACTTCTACGCGAGTCTCGGCGGGACCGTCGACGACCCGGACCTCCCCGGTCCCTCGCAGCTGATGGCGCGACTGACCGAGCTCACGGCTCACTACGACATGGACACCGTCTTCCTGTCGAACTCGGGGGCCGAAGCGGTGGAGAACGCCATCAAGATCAGTTACCAGAACGGGGGTCACCGCGGTGTCACCTTCGAGGGCGCGTTTCACGGGCGGACGCTGGGTGCGCTGTCGCTGAACCGCTCGAAGACGGTCCACCGCAAGGGCTACCCCGAGGTCGGCGGCGTCCTCTCCGTGCCGTACTGCGCCTGCGACGGGGACTGTACCTGCGGGTGGCGAACCGACGGTCCCGGCGGGAACGTCCTCGCGGACAAACTCCATCCCTCCCGGGGCAACCTCGACCCCGAGGAGGTCGCATTCCTCGTCCTCGAACCGATCCAGGGCGAGGGCGGCTACCGCGTTCCGAACGACGAGTTCGTCGCGGACATCGCCAGCATCCGCGAGGAACACGACCTGACGGTCGTCAGCGACGAGATTCAGGCCGGCCTCGGCCGCACCGGTGAGACGTGGGGCGTCGACCACCTGGATCTCACGCCCGACGTCATTACGTCAGCGAAGGGGCTCCGGGTGGGCGCGACAGTCTCGCGGGCCGACGTCTTCCCGACGGAGACGGGTCGGCTCTCCTCCACGTGGGGCGCTGGCGACATCCGGGCTGCAGTCGAGGGGGCGACGACCCTCGACGTCATTCGCGAGGCGGACCTGCTTGCGAACGTTCGTGAGCGCGGCCGGCAGGTCCGCGAGCGACTCGCCGACGAGGCGCCCGAGGCCGTCACCGACGTTCGCGGGCGCGGCCTGATGCTCGGGGTGGAGTTCGATTCGACGGATCGCCGTGAAGCCGTCGTCGCGGGGTGTTTCGAACGGGGATTGCTGGTACTGGGGTGTGGCTACCGAACGGTCCGACTGCTGCCGCCCCTCGACGTGACCGAGCGCGAAGTCGATCTCGGAGTGGACCTGTTTCTCGACGCCGTCGCGGCCGCCTGACCCCGGGTACGCACACGCGGCGTCGCCTGCCATGATAGGGGCGGGCATTAGGGTCGAACGGACGGTTGGTTCGGCCGTACAACGCGGGCCGTCGGCGTCGAAAATCGACGGTACGCGGGGTGACCCAGCATGAACGACGACGAATCTACGATCGCCTCCGACGACACTCTCTCGGTCGCCACGGCTGCCGCCGACCGCATCGACGCCGAGGAAACAGTCGACCTCCTCCAGTCGCTCGTCCGGATCGAGAGTCCGTACTTCCACGAGGACGAGATCGCCCGGTACGTCCACGACTGGCTCGACGACAGGGGACTGGACCCGGAGTACCACCGCGTGAGCGAACCGGACATCACGGGCTACGAGGGCCACAACGTCCTTGCGCGCATCGAGGGCTCGGACCCCGCCGCGCCGACCCTGCTGCTGAACGGCCACGTCGACACCGTCGAAATCGTCGACGGGTGGACTGAGGACCCGCTCTCGGGGCGCGTCGAAGACGGTCGGCTCCACGGCCAGGGAGCGGCCGACATGAAGGGCGGCCTCGCCGCGGCGATGGCCGCGTTCGCTGCACTCGCTGCTGCCGACGCGTCGCTCGCCGGCGACGTCCTCCTCGCCGCCGTCGTCGACGAGGAGGGGCCGTACGGACTCGGCACCGACCAGTTGCTTCGCGACGGTGTCGTCGCCGACTGCGACATGGCCGTCGTCACGGAACCCGGCCCGGTCCTCGATGGCGACGACTGGGAGAACCCCGCGCTCTACGTCGGCGCCCGCGGTCGCTTCCTCTACGACATCGAGGTCCGCGGGGTCGCCGCGCACGGGTCGACGCCCAAACAGGGGCGAAACGCCGTCGTCGCCGCGGGACTGCTCGCCGACGCGCTGTCGAGGATGCCGGTGGCCTCGCACCCGCTGCTCGGCGAGGGTTCGGTCTGCCCGCTCGAGATCGAGGGCGGAAGCGAGACGCTGTCCGTGCCCGAGTCCTGCCGACTCCTCGTGGACCGCCACGTCGTCCCCGGCGAGACGACGGAGTCGGTCATCGCGGACGCCGAGCGAGTCGTCGAGGACCTCGACCTGGACGCCGACGTCAGCGTCGGGCTGCGCGAAACGCCACACCCGGACGCGCGGTACGGTCCCTACGTCTTCGACACCGACGAACCGCTCGTCCAGGGACTCGCAAGGGCCACGGAGGCGATCACCGGCGACCCCCCCGGAATCGGCTACTTCCGGAGCGTCGGCGACTTCAACTACCTCGGCCACCGCGCGGAGATTCCGACGGTCATTCTCGGCCCGGACGGCGACAACGTCCACGGCGCGGGCGAGTGGGTGGACGTCGACGAGACAGTCGAGGTGGCGCGCATCCTCGCCGCGGGTGCCGTCGAACTGCTCTCCTGACATGGTCCCGCCGTCCCCCGCCGGCGTCGCTCCACCGACGGTCCGCGTCAACCTCGACGCAGTCCGCGCGAACGCGCGGACGGTGGTCGATTGCTTCGACGGCCGGGTCGTCGGGGTCACCAAAGCCGTCGCCGGCGACCCGGCGGTCGCGCGGGCCATGCTCACCGGCGGCGTCGACGGCGTCGCCGACTCTCGCGTCGAGAACCTCAGGCGCGTCGGCGAACGGGTGGACGCCGAGCGGACGCTGCTGGTCGCGCCGATGCTCAGCGACCTGGACCGCGTCGTGGCTCACGCCGAGCGCTCGCTGCACACGGAACTCGACGTCGTCGAAGCGCTGGCGGCGAGGGCTCGCGACCGCGGTCTCAGTCACGACGTCGTCCTCATGGTCGACACCGGGGACCGCCGGGAAGGGGTGCTGCCGGAGGACGCCCTGCCGACGCTCCGGCGCGCTGTCGACCTGGCGGGAATTCGCGTGGTCGGCCTCGGCACGAACGCCGGGTGCTTCGGGGGCGTCCTCCCGACGCCGGACGCCATGGCCGAGTTCGTGTCGGTCGTCGAACGAGCAGAGGAGGCCCTCGACCGCACCTTCCCCGTGGTCTCCGGCGGCAGCACCGTCACGCTGCGGCTGGTGGAGGACGGCACGCTCCCCGATCGCGTGAACGAACTCCGGGTGGGCGAGGCAATCCTCCTGGGCACGGACGTCTCCGGCGGCCGCGAGCTTCCGTACCTCCGGCGGGACGCGTTCACGCTGCACGCGGAGGTCATCGAGTGCAAGCGCAAGCCCTCGACGCCCGCCGGGCCGCAGGGCCAGAACGTCGACGGCGAGCAGCCGGACTTCGAGGACCGGGGCACCCGAGACAGGGCCATTCTCGCGCTCGGGAAGCAGGACACCGTCCCGGGGCAGCTCGCGCCGCTGGCCGACGGCGTGGCGGTTCTCGGAGCCAGCAGCGACCACCTCGTCTGCGACGTGACCGCCGCCGGCGACGTCGCGGTGGGCGACCGGCTCCAGTTCCGCATGGGTTATCGAGCACTCGTGCAGGCGTTCACGTCGGAGTACGTCGGGGACGGCGGTCCGCGAATGACTGCGGACCGGGTCGTCGTCGTCGGCGCCGGCATCGCCGGCGCGTGCGTGGCCGACCACCTCGCGCGCGGGACTGACGCGACGGTCACGGTCATCGAACGCGGGCGCCGGACGGCCACGGAGACCACGGCGAAGTCCGGCGCGTTCGTCGGCTTCTGGGGCCACGAATCCCCAGCCTGCGTCCCGCTCCTCCGGTACGGGATTCGCTACTACCAGCGACTGCTGTCGCCGGCGAACCCGCCCGCCAGGTACGTCCACGGCGGCCGCCTCCGCCTCGCCACCACGGACGCCGGCGACGAGGCGCTCCGCGCGGATTTCGAGGCATCGTTCGACCGACCCGTCGACGGCGGGACGGCGACGGGGGAGAAGGGGGCGCCCGTCCAGTACCTCGACGGCGACGCGCTCGCCGAGACCCTGGTCCTTCCCGGGCTCGCCACCGACGAGGTCACCGGGGCGCTGTACAGTCCGGCCGTCGGGTACGTCGACGACCCCGCCTCGCTCGCGCGAGCGCTCCTCGACCGGGCCAGCGGAGCGGGTGCGACGGT
>NZ_WUUU01000106.1 GCF_009831555.1 Halobacterium bonnevillei
AGTGCCGCGCACTCGTCGAATCGCGCGAGCCGTCCGTCGTGCTCATCGGCGGCACGCACACCGGCCGCGACTTCGCGGGCCGCGTCGCGGTCCCCGTCCACGCCGGCCTCACGGCCGACTGCACGGAACTCGACGTCGACGAGGACGGCCACCTCGCCGCCCGACGACCCGCGTTCGGCGGGAACGTTCTCGCGACCATCAAGTGCGAGGACCACCGGCCGCAGATGGCGACCGTGCGGGCGGGCGTCTTCGAGGCGGCCGACCCCGACCCCGACCGCGAGGGCGACGTGGAGTTCGTCGACGTCGTCGTCGACGAGGCGGACACGGTCACGGAGGTCCTCGAACGGGACGTCGGGGAGACGGTGGACATCACCGACGCCGACCGCATCGTCGCCGCGGGCGGCGGCACGGACGGCGACATCGACCCCGTCGTGGAACTCACGGACGCGCTGGACGCCGAACTCGCGGCGAGCCGGAAAGCCGTCGACGAGGGCTGGGTGAGCCACGACCGACAGGTCGGGCAGACCGGCAAGACGGTCCGCCCCGACCTCTACGTCGCCGTCGGCGTCTCCGGCGCGGTCCAGCACGTCGAGGGGATGAACGACAGCGACGTCGTCGTCGCGATCAACAACGACCCGAACGCACCGATCTTCGAGCACGCCGACTACGGCATCGTCGGCGACCTCTTCGAGGTCTGTCCCGAGCTGATCGACCTACTGGAGGGGGTCGAGGACCCCCAGGAGGCACTCGCATGACGACTGACACGACCGAACAGACGGACGCGGGCGGCGGGATCGCCGCCGACCGCACGGTCTCGGACCCCGACTACGACGACGCGTTCGACGCCGTCGTCGTCGGCGCAGGACTCGCCGGCAGCGCCGCCGCGCTCACGATGGCCAGCGCGAGCCTGGACGTCCTCGTCGTCGAACGCGGGACCTCGCCCGGGGCGAAGAACGTCTTCGGCGGGGTGCTGTACACGCCGACCATCCGCGAACTGGTCGACGTCGAGGACGCGCCCCTGGAGCGCTACGTCGGCGAGAAGCGCTTCGGCGTGCTGACCGAGGACGACGAAACCGCCGTGTCGATACAGCCCGGGGCGTGGCGCGACGACCCCCACAACGACTCCTACACCGTCCTGCGGGGCGACTTCGACGAGTGGTTCGCCGAGCAGGCTGTCGAAGCGGGCGCGACGCTCGTCACCGAAACGACGGTGACCGGTCTCCTGCGCGACGACGACGGCACGGTCGTCGGCGTCGAAACGGACCGCCCCGACGGCACATTGCGCGCCCCCATGGTCGTGCTCGCGGAGGGCGGGAACTCCCTGGTCTCGGAGGGCGCGGACCTGAAGGAGCGACCGGAGCGGGGCGACGTCGCCGTCGCCGTCAAGGAAGTGCTGGAGTTCCCGGACGCCGACGACGCCATCGAACAGCGGTTCCGGCTGACGGGCGACGGGGGCGCCGCCTACCACTACTTCGGTGACGGCGCGGTCGGCGACGCGTTCGGCGGCGCCTTCATCTACACGAACGACGACACGCTCAGCGTCGGTCTGGCGTACCGCATCGACGACGCGGTGACGACCCAGCCGAACCCCGCGGAGACGCTCGACCACTTCAAGTCCCACCCGGCGGTCGCGCCGCTCGTTCGCGGCGGCCGGACCGTCGAGTACGCCGCGAAGACGATTCCGGAGGGCGGCGCGGAGGCGGTGCCCGACCTCGTCCACGACGGCGCCGTCGTCGTCGGGGACGCCGCGGGCCTCGTGCTGAACAACGGCGTCCACCTCGAGGGCACCAACATGGCCGTCGAGAGCGGCTACTACGCGGGCCTCGCGGTGGCTGACGCCGTCGCCTCCGGGCGCACCAAGGCCCACGCGCTCGCGGACTACCCGCGCTCGCTGGAGTCGTCGTTCGTCGTCAAGAACCTCGAACACTACGAGTGGCTGCTGAACGCCGTCGAGGACGACCGCGACCTGCTGTTCTCGGAGCTGCCGCGAGCGGTCGCGGACGCCGGCGCGGAGTACTTCCGCGTCGACCACGCCCCGAAACACGACCACGCAGCGAACGCGAAGTCGCGGCTGTTCGAGACGGTCGGCGGCTGGCGCGGCGCTGCGAAACTCGCGTGGCGGTACCGGAAGGTGATCTCATGAGCAACACACCATCGACCCCCGACGTCGAGAACGCGTCACTCGAAGACCGGCTGTACACGGTCAAGTACGAGGACCCCGGCGAGTCACACCTGGACGTCCAGGTCGTCGGGTTCTGCGTCGAGCGCTGCACGACCGACGACTGCGTCGACGTCTGTCCCGCCGACGTTTGGCGGAAAGACGAGGACGGCGAACCCGTGATCGCCTACGAGAACTGCCTTGAGTGCGGGAGCTGTCGGTTCGCCTGTCCGTACAACAACGTCGTCTGGGAGTACCCCGAGAACGGGTCGGGTGTCACGTACCAGTACGGCTGACCGCTCCCGTTTCCCTTCCCATTGCTGCTCCCGTTTCCACGCCCGTGTCCGCTCTCGCCCCCGCGCCCTTCCCGCTCGCTGCGCCCGTCTCAGACTCCACGAATCGCACCCGATTGCCGTCGACGCAGAACCCACAGCGGGCGTCTGTTCTCGTGCTGTCGGCCGTGCGAAGATAAAGTCCTGTATTTGCCACCCACATCGTGGAGGCGGTCGGGGTAGTACGTGCACGTAGCGGACACGAATCGTCGGACAAAGCCGCCACGACGGGCGGCCGCCGTCGCCGGACGGGGCGGCAAGGCTTCCCGTCTCGGCGGCCCCAAGCAACCGAGTCGGAAGCCCGAACCCCAAGATCATGCAACTCACCGAAGCCACAGTCCGCGGCCGCCTCGCGGGAGTCGAGGACCCGTTTCTCGGCGGCAGCATCCTCGATCTCGGACTGGTCGCGGACGTCGACGTCGATCCCACGACGATTCACGTCACAGTCGCATTGAACGCGCCGTATGCGCCCGACGAGCGACGCATCGGCGACCGCATCCGCGACGCGCTGTCCACCCTCGACCGCACGGTTCGCGTCTACGCCGACCCGCCGACCGGCGCCGTCCGGCCCCCGCTCCCCCACGTCAAGAACGTCGTCGCAGTCACCTCCGGCCCCCAGCGGGCCGGACAGACGGCGGTCGCGGTCAACCTCGCAGCTGAGCTCGCGAACCGCGGCGCGCGCGTGGGGGTGCTCGACGCGGACGTCGACGGTCCGGGCGTCCGGTCGGCCCTCGACGTTACGGACGCCGTGAACGTGGACGACGACGGTGCCCTCGTTCCGGTCGAACGCGACGGCCTGAAGGTGGCGAGCGTCACCGACGTCCTCGGCGAGGACCCGCCGCACGTCGAGCGGACCGAGCTCGGCGAACGCCTCCTCGCGGGCCTCGTCCACGACGTCGAGTGGCAGCCCCTCGACTACCTGTTCGTCGCCGCGCCGCCGGTCAGCGACGCAACCGACGCCCGGTTCCTGGCCGCCGCGCCCGTGACCGGCGCGGTCGTCGTGACGTCGGCGGAGACGAGCCCCGCCGGGGACGGACTGCAGTGCGTCGACGCGCTCGCCGAGCACGGCGTCCCCGTCCTCGGCATCGCGGAGAACACGCCCGCACTGGAGTGTCCGGGCTGTCGGCCAGGGTGGGGACGCCGCGCTCCGGACCGCGTCGACCCGACCGGCGTCCTGTGTCTCGGCCCGGTGTCGGTCGACCGATCGGACGGCGTCGTCGTCGAGAACGGCGACGAAGTGGCGGCGTCCGTCTCGGCGCTCGCGGACGCGGTCACTAACGAGGTCGGCGTGCTCCACCGACTCACCGCGTGCGCCGTCGCGCCGGAGAACACGGCGACTGCGTCGGGGTGCTCGCCGTCGTACGAGTGGAGCGACCGGTTCTCGCAGTCCGGCGACGATCAGACCTCCGGGCAGTCGGAGCGCGACTCGACGAGGGAGTATATAAAACGCTGTAAACTGGTGCATAGCTGACTCGGGGCGGTGTACCCTCCATCCAAATGAGGTGAAATAGCCATGTCATACCAAGCGGCCAACCCGCTGTCCGAGGAGTTCTCCTTAGAACTCTCCGGGCCGCTGGCGGGGTACTGGCTCGCGTTCCTTCGCGTCGTCACCGGCTGGTGGTTCTTCCACGCCGGCGTGACGAAACTCATCGAGGACGGCCTGTCCTACAGTTACGGGCCGATGTACCTCCAGGGGATGGAGGGCACTGCGCTGGGTCCACTTCCCGTCTGGATGGGGAACAATCTCGGCTGGCTCATCGAGGCGATGGTCCCGCTGGGGGAGACGCTCATCGGCCTCGGGCTCCTGTTCGGGGTGCTCGTCCGACTCGCGTCCGTGTTCGGCGCGTTCTTCATGACCCTGTTCTGGGTCGGGAACGCCAGCTTCGGCCACGGCCTGGTCAACGGCGACCTCATGGGCCTGCTGCTGTTCGGCACCATGATCGTGTTCGCGACCGGCCGGTACTACGGCCTCGATGCAATCATCGAACGGACGAAGTTCGTGAAGAATCGTCCGAGACTCAGGTACCTACTCGGGTGAGGAGGTGAACAACAATGACACAAACACTCAACACAATCGACAAGGCGGCGATGGCGGTCAGCGGCTTCCTCATGGTGCTGGGCATCGCCGTGCTCGGCATCGTGGAGATACTCGCTGGCGAGCCCTACGGTGCTGCGGCGGTCGAGCAGACGAACGAAGCGGGTGAGGTGGTCAACACCATCTACCCCGCCGTCGACCCGACAATCAGGACCGGGCTCGTGATCCTCGGGCTCGTGATCCTGCTGCTGTGGGGGATCTACAAGGTGACGTCGCCCATCCCGGGCGAGGAGCAGGCGCGCACGACCGAAGTGCCGAGTGACTGAACATCCGACTGCACTGGTTTTTCGACGGCGTCGACAGATCGATGCCGTCCCAACCCGAGATTCGCCACGAGCAGCGCGCTGAACGGTGATTCCCACGAGCAGAAAATCGCAACCCCATATATAGTGTGTCGTCGTCGAACGTCGAACTGTGATGATCGAGCAATCCGTCGAGCAAGGTGGGGCAGCCCCGAACACGGGGCCGCTCGACGTGCAGTTAGCGGTCGAGATCGACGACGCCGCGGGGTGTCCGCTACGCGACCGCGAACTCGAGGACGTCCGGCAGACGGTGAGCCGTTCCGGACTCGGCGACCAGGCGACCTGCCAGGTCGCGGTCGCGGACGGGAACGGCGGCGGGTACGAACGCACGACGGCGGGCGACACTTGTCCGTGCCTCGTGTTCGACGCCCACGACTGCATCTGCGACGTCGAGCACGTCAGCGGCGGCACGATGTTGTTCTCCGCGGTCGTACCGAGCCGCGACGTGCTGCGGTCGATTATTTCCGACCTGCGCGCGCTCGGCACCGACGTGTCCCTCGAACGCATCCGGACCGGGACGGCACCGAAGAGCAACGCCAGCGACTGCGTGGCGTTGACCGAGAAGCAGCGGGAGGTGCTGGAACTCGCCATCGAGTCCGGGTACTACGACCGGCCGCGCGAGACGACGCTGGCTGAACTCGCCGACGAACTCGACGTCACGGCGTCGGCAGTCTCGCAGCGGCTGAACGCGGTCGAGCGGAAACTCGTCTGCGAACGCGCCCGCGAATTCGACCTCCAGTGACGACGTCGCCGGACGCCAAACGCCCCCACTTCCGGTGAACACGCCGCCGGACACCCGGCGCACACTCCTCCTGCGAAAACTGGACTGACCGCGGCAGGGTTTCGGCCGCTATTTCCCCCAGAACGGGTCGCGCTTCCGCTGGATCTCGAGGTACGCCTTCAGCGCCTCGCGCTCGTCGGCGGGAATCTCCTCGCTGAGTTCCTGTTCGAGGACTTTCGCGTGCTTCTCCGGGAGGTCCACCCAGAGCTCGTCGCCCTCGTCGATGTCGCGGCCGACAGTCGGGCCGTCGATGGAGACGCTGACGCGGTTGCCCGCCCGGGCCTCGTCGACGTCCTCGCCCTGCTCCTGGATGCCCTTCACGACGCCGACGCGATGGAGTTCGTTGCCCTCCACGTAGCCGACCGGAGTGTTGCGCTTCAGGGTGCCGGAGACGACCTCCACGCCGACCACGGCGGGGTCGCTCTGCCGGAACACGTGATCCTGGAGGATGCGGAACCGCGCGGGGCGCACGATGTTCTCGAAGATGGCTTCCTTCTGCTCGCGCTCCCTGGCCTCCACGAACTCCTCGTAGTCCTCGACCAGCTGGTAGATGACGTCGCTGTCGAAGAGGCGGACCTCCTCTTCCTCGGCTTTGTCCGCGGCGTCGTCGAGCACGTCGACGTTGAACCCGAGGATGGTGCGGTGTTTGTCCTCGTCGGCCGTCGTCGCCATCGAGACGTCCCGCGGCGCGATGTCGCCGACTTCCGCGGCCATCACGGGGATCTCGGCTTCCGCCATGGCGTTGGCGAGCGCTTCGAGGCTGCCGAGCGTGTCGGCTTTCACGACGACCCCCTCGTCGGCCGTCTCGACGGCGAACTCCGCGAGTTCCGCCTCGACGTCCGCGACCACGTCCGCGACGTCCTTGTCGCCGACCACGCGAACGGGCGCCCCCGCCATCGCGTCGTCGAGGTCGGGTGCCGCGATCTTCAGGCCGGCCGCGGCCTGCATCTCCGGGACGTCGTCGAACCGCTTCTCGGTGCGGATCTCGGAGAGCTCGCGGGGTTTCAACAGCGCGCGGACCTCCGTGACGATGGGGTCGTTCGTGCCGCCGACCACGATCTGGTCGCCCTGCTCGATGGTGCCGTCGTAGAGGATCACGTCCAGCGTCGTCCCGAACCCGCGCTCCTCGACCACTTCGAGGACCGTGCCGGCGCCCGGGCCGTCGATGTCGACCTCCATCTCGGATTTCATGTACCGCTGGGCCAGCCCCATCAACACGGTGAGGAGGTCGGGCACGCCCTCGCCGGTCTCCGCGGACACGGGGATGACGCCGATGTTCGACTGGAAGTTCTGGACGCGCCAGTAGAGGTCCGAGGAGAACCCGGCGCCGGAGAGTTCGCCGATGAGTTCGTACAGCTTCTCGTCGAGCTGGCTGCGCACGCGGTCGGACTGGTCCTCGTAGGTCTGCTTGACGGGCGCGTCCGCCGTGGGGTTCCAGCCGGGGATGGTGTCGATCTTGTTCGCGGCGACGACGAACGGCGTCCCGGTGTCCTTGAGGATGCGGATGGCTTCCTCGGTCTGGGGCTGGAAGCCGTCGTTGACGTCCACGACGAGGATGGCGATGTCCGCGAGCGCGCCGCCGCGCGACCGCAGCGTCGAGAACGAGTGGTGGCCCGGGGTGTCGATGAACAGCAGGCCGGGCAGGTCGAACTCCGTGGGGTCGACGAGGTTCCCGGCGACCTCCGAGACGACCTCCAGCGGCACGGCTGTCGCGCCGATGTGCTGGGTGATGGCGCCCGCCTCCCCCTCGATGACAGCGGAGCCGCGTATCTTGTCCAGCAGGCTGGTCTTCCCGTGGTCGACGTGCCCGAGGACTGCGACGATGGGCGTCCGCAGCTCCCCGGGGTCTTCGGTGGTGTCAGCGTCGGACATAGTAGAATCCTCCGAGAGAACGGTTGTTACCCGAACAGAGCGCCCGGTGGCGTATAATTCCATCGTAACGGGTGCGGGAACTGTCGCCGCCGCGCGGGCTATCCAGTACGCTCCGTCTCGGCGCTCGCACCGACCGGCTCCGTTAGGGTGTCGGCGCCCTGCTCGATTCGGACCGTCCGGGTCGGGAACGCCATGTCGAAGCCTGCATCGGCGAACGCACGCTGGATGCTCCGGTTGACCTCGTCCCTGATCGCCTTCCAGCGCCGGAGGTCGGTGATGAAGTAGTCCAGCCTGATCTGCATCGCCGAATCTCCGTACTCCCAGAACCACGCGCCCGTCTGTTCGCTGTCGACGCCGTCGACGCCGCGCGCAGTCTCCGCTGCCAGGGCTATCGCGGCGTCCATCTCCGAGGGCGTCGTGTCGTAGTTGAGGCCGACGAACGTCTTCACGCGCCGCGACGGCTCGGACGTGATGTTCGTCACTTCGGCGTTCGCGATGTCGGAGTTCGGTATCGTCACCGTGCGCCCGTCGAAGTCCCGGATCCGGGTCGTCCGCAGTCCGATCTCCTCGACCGTGCCCGCCGTCCCGTTGACGTCGACGACGTCGCCGACGAGGAACGGCTTCGTGGAGAGGATGTGCGCGCCGCCGAAAACGTCCGCCATCGTCTTCCGGGACGCGAACGCGACGGCGATGCCGCCGACGCCCAGCGACGCGATGATGGCGGTGACGTCGTATCCCACGGAGTCCAGGATGACGATGCCGGCGATCGAGACGATGGCGATGTTCGTGATGCGGCTGGCGATGGGCACGAGTTCGTCGTCGAGTTTCGACTCCGTCTCCTCGGCGTACTCCATCACGTACGTGTCGATGAAGCCGTCCGTCAGTCGGACCGCAATCCACGCGATTGACACCACGACTGGAATCTCGATGGACGCGTTCAACACCGACTGCAGAGGTTCGACCGGCGTGAGGAACTCCCGCCCGACCGCGACGCCGAATATCACGCCGAGGAGGACGATCGGACCGCCCAGCGAGTGCAGGATGATGTCGTCGACTTCGGTTTCCGTCGCCTCGGCTTTCACCTGCAGGCGGCGCCGGTAGACGAAGCTCAGGGACCGACCGAGCAGTGCGCCCGCACCGAGCACTGCGAAGAACAACACGTACTCCAGGAGCGTGCTCCCGAAGTACGTCTCGGATGCGATGGACTCGAATGGCATAGCTGTACCATGCTGCCACTTCACATAACCCTAGCCTCCTCGCACGCCCGACCGACGGGGGGACGGCCGCCGAATCGCCCCGTTCCTCCAGTAGCAATGCCCCAGACGCGTCTGACGCCCGTGCCACAACGGACGAAACTTTACTAACGTCTCCGTACTGTGGGTAGTGTATGGCCGACATCCTCGCAGAGAACCTCTCCGGGAAAGCCGTGATGGGGTCGGACGGGACCGAACTCGGAATGCTGTACAACATCACACTGGACCTCAAAAGCGGGAAACTCGAGGACCTGCTCGTTGAAGCCCACGAGGACTCAGCCGTGAACATCGACTTCCCGCAGGACGACGAGGGCCACTACTGCGTGCCCGTGAATCGCGTCCAGGCGGTCAAAGACTACATCGTCGTCCAGCGATAGTGCACGTCCTCGACGCGTCCGCGTTCATCCATGACTACGACGTGGACGGCCCGACGGCGTCGATTCCCGCGGTCCGCGACGAACTGACTGACGCGGCCGCGTACCGCTTCGACGCGCAGGCGGGCGGCGGCATGCAGGTGCAGGTACCGGGCGAGGCCGCGCTGGCCGCCGTCCGGGAGGCGGCGCGGACCACCGGCGACCTGGACGTGCTCTCCGAGACAGACCAGCGCCTGCTGGCCGCCGCGTACGAACTCGACGGCACGCTCGTCACCGACGACTACGCGGTCCAGAACGTCGCCGACGAACTCGGCGTGGGCGTCGACGCCATCGCGCAGGAGGGCATCAGCGAACGCCGCGACTGGAACTTCCAGTGCCAGGGCTGCGGCCGCGAGTTCGAGGGGTCACGCGACCGCTGTCCGGTGTGTGGGAGCGACCTCGCGCGCAAGAATCCTCGCTGAAAGTACGGTCGCACCGTCGAACGCACGCCGGGCACGCAGCGAGTCGAGTGTTCGTGGCCGGGTCAGTCGCCGTACTTGGGCGCTCCCGGCTGGCCGTCGACCGTTTCGAGGCCGTGTTCGAGGAGCTGGCGCAGGACTTCCTGTTCGGAGAGCCCGTACTCCCGGGCTAACTCGTCGACCTCCGCGGCGAGCGAATCTCCGCAGACGACCGAGTACTTCCGGGGCATGGGGTATCTTTGTTAGCACCCATCACACGTAATACTTAGTCAGCCCCGCGTCAGACGGCCGACGGCGGCCGCCAGCCCCGTTCGGGTGCGCCGCGCCCGCACTCCGACGAACGGTGTGAGTGCGACGCAGCTTACGTGAACGCGACGTACGCGAGCGCGAACTGGATCGCGTCGTACGCCCCGTGGACGAAGACGGGCGCGAACAGGTCGTCCGTGCGCTCGTACGTGACGCCGAGCACGAGCGAGACGACGAACAGGCGCGCCAGCGTCACCAGGACCGCGCCCGGCGTGGCCCCGCTGCCGGCGTACGCGAGGAGGTGTGCGCCCGTGAACACCAGACACCCGGCGACGACGGCGCCGCGCCGCGAGTACGCGCCGTAGAGGTACTTCTGGACGCCGTTGCGCGCGAGCAACTCCTCCCCGGGGCCGATGGCGAGAAACGACAGCAGGACCAGCGGCGGGAGAATCCCGGGGTGTTCGCGCGCCGTCTCGACGAGGCCGTGGCTGGTCTGGGGCAGGTCGAAGAACACCACCACGCCGACCATCGCGTAGTGGAGCGCGAGGATTGCGACGACGCCGACGCCCGCGACGACTGCGTCGCGCTTCGAGGGCCGACTGACGTCGATGCCGCCGTCGTACCACCGCACGAACGCGACGCCCGCGATGGCGTACCCGACGCTCGCGACGGCGGTGTTCGTGGGCACGGTCAGCAGCGGGTCCGAGGGCAGGAACCCCAGGGCGACCCCGCTGAGCAGCGACCCGAACAGCAGCGCGCCCACGGAGACGGCGACAGCGACGGCGAGACTGCGCTCGCGGCCGTGGACCGCGTCGGCGTCCAGGCCGGCGATTCCGGCGACGGCCACGCCCAC
>NZ_WUUU01000107.1 GCF_009831555.1 Halobacterium bonnevillei
GCGATGCTGTCGCCGTCGGCGTCGTGGTTGCGCCACGCGACGACGTTCCCGGCGCTGTCGCGCGTGACGGCGGCGTCAGTCCGGTCGCGGAGCCACGACGCGATGGCGTCGCCGGCCGCCGTCTCGTCGTCGTGGCTCGGAATCGAGACGAGACGTTCGGTGAGGTCGCGGAGTTCGGACACACCCGGAAATCGGACCGCGGTCCCTTAGCCGTGGTGCGCGTCGCCGACCCGACGCCGGGAAAGATTTGTTGCCGCAGTGTACGAAGCACCGTCCATGGAGTACGTGGAGCGCGGCGGCGCACGCATCCCGACGCTCGGCCTCGGCACCTGGCAGAACACCGGCGACTCCTGCGCTGCGTCCGTGGAGACGGCGCTCGAACTGGGGTACCGGCACGTCGACACCGCGCAGGCGTACGACAACGAGGCCGCGGTCGGCCGCGGCATCGCGGCAGCCGACGTCGACCGGGACGACGTCTTCCTCACGACGAAGGTCTGGCGGTCCGACCTCGCTGCGGACGACGTCCGGCCAGCCGTCGAAGCCAGCCTGGACGCCCTCGAGACGGACTACGTGGACCTCCTGCTCGCGCACTGGCCACACCCCAGGGTGCCCGCCGAGGAGACGCTGACGGCGATGGCCGAACTGCGGGACGACGGCCTCGTGGAGCACGTCGGAGTGAGCAACTACACCGCGGCCCAACTGCGCGCCGCCCAGCGAGCGGTCGACGTGCCGCTCGTCTGCGACCAGGTGCTGTACCACCCCTACAAGGACCAGTCCGCGGTGCGAGCCGCCTGCGAGGACCTCGACGCCGCGCTCACCGCGTACAGTCCGCTGGCGCGCGGCAGGGTCCTCGACGACGACCTGCTCGCGGACGTCGGGAGGCGCTACGGCAAGTCGCCGGCGCAGGTCGCGCTCCGCTGGCTGACGCAGCAGGACGGCGTTGTCGCGGTCCCGAAGGCGACGAGCCGGGAGCACATCGAAGCGAACCTCGGCGCGCTGGACTTCGAGCTGACCGGCGAGGAGGTCGCGCGCATCGACGCCCGGACCGGCAGTCTCGGCGTCCGCCTCCAGAACAAACTCCCCGCGCTGATGCGGCGGTTCCCGCTGTGAGCGACTGCCGGGCCGCGAACGGCCCGCCGGCGCGGGCGGGTCACACGCCTTATCAACCCGCCGACGCGTATTCCGCACCAACATGAACATCGTTCCCGACACGAGCGTCGTCGTCGACGGCCGCATCTCCAAGCGGGTCGAGGACGGCGAGTACGAGGGCGCGACCGTCTTCGTCCCGGAGGCGGTCGTCGGCGAGGTCGAGGCGCAGGCGAACAGCGGGCGACAGACCGGCTGGGACGCCCTCGAGGAACTGCAGCGGCTCGTCGAACTCGCCGCCGAGGGTCGACTCGAGATCAACTACGTCGGCGAGCGCGCCGCCGAGGAGGACATCCAGCGCGCGGCGGCGGGCGCAATCGACGCCATCATCCGGGACGTCGCGATGCGCAACGACGCGCGCCTGCTCACCAGCGACATCGTGCAGGCGGAGGTCGCGAAGGGCAAGGGCATCGACGTGGAGTACCTCGAACCCCTGGAGCGCGAACTCGGCACGCTCGGCATCGAGCAGTACTTCGACGAACTCACGATGAGCGTCCACCTCAAGGAGGGGCTGGTGCCGATGGCGAAGCGCGGCGAGGTCGGCGAAATCGAGTACCAGGCCATCGGCGAGGAGGAACTCGACGCCGACACCATCCACGAGTACGCCAGCGAGATCATCACCACGGCCAAACGCGCCGACGACGCGTTCATCGAGCTCTCCGAGGAGGGGATGACCATCGCGCAGGTGCGCGACATGCGCATCGCGGTGTCGGAGCCGCCGTTCTCGGAGAGCCCCGAGATCACGGCCGTGCGCCCCATCGTGAAGACGACGATGGACGACTACGAGCACGCCGACGAACTCCGCGAGCGGATGCTCGAGCGGGACCGCGGCGTGCTCATCGCCGGCGCGCCTGGCGCAGGGAAGTCGACGTTCGCGCAGGCCGTCGCGGAGTTCCTCTCGGACAACGGCAACGTCGTGAAGACGATGGAGAAACCGCGGGACCTCCAGGTCGGCGAGGAGGTCACCCAGTACACGGAACTCGGCGGCGAGATGTCGAAGACGGCGGACTCCCTGCTGATGGTGCGGCCGGACTACACCATCTACGACGAGGTCCGGAAGACCGACGACTTCGAGGTGTTCGCGGACATGCGTCTGGCGGGCGTCGGGATGGTCGGCGTCGTGCACGCGACGCGGCCCATCGACGCGCTCCAGCGCCTCGTCGGGCGCGTGGAACTCGGCATGATCCCCCAGATCGTGGACACCGTCGTCTACATCGAGGAGGGGGACGTCGAGACCGTCTACGACGTGAAGACCGAGGTGAAGGTCCCCGAGGGCCTGATGGAGGAGGACCTCGCGCGGCCCGTCATCCAGGTCCGGGACTTCGCGACCGGCACGCCCGCCTACGAGATCTACACGTTCAACCGCCAGGTCGTCACGGTCCCGCTGGAGGACACCGACGAGGCGCCGGAGTCCGGCGTCGACAAACTCGCGAAGCAGGAGGTCGAACGCGAGATCAAGGCCGCGACCCGCGGCCCCGTGGAGGTCGACATCCGCGGCCCGAACGAGGCCGTGGTGTACGTCTCCGAGGACGAGATCAGCCACGTCATCGGCAAGGGCGGCGGTCGCATCACGGACATCGAGGACCGCCTCGGCATCAGTATCGACGTGCGGACGCTCGACGAGCGAACCACCGAGACGGCGGGCACCAACAGCAACGAGGCGGCCGGCGACATCGTCACGCCGGAGGTCACGTCCCGGCACATCATCGTCCCGCTGTCCGGCGACCGCGCGGGCGAGACCGTGGAAGTGCAGGCGGACGGCGAGTACCTGTTCACGGCGACGGTCGGCCGCGGCGGCGACATCAAGGTCTCCCGCGGGTCGGCCATCGCGGAGGAACTGGAGCGCGCCATCGACCACGAGCGCATGATTTCGGTCGTCCCGAACGAGTAGCCCAGTCCGGGTCGGACGCAGTGACCGCAACTGCGTCACCGGTCGCTTCCGGCGCGTAGCGCGAGGGGACGAGAACTGCAGACAGAGCGACGAGCGCCGCGGCGGCGTCAGGCGGCTTCGGGGTCGGCTTCCGCGGCGGCGTCGTCTTTCTCGCAGGTCAACTGGTAGAGGCTCTGGCGGGCGTCCGCGAAGTAGATGTCCTCGTCGACGACGCCGCGGTCTTCGAGGCGTTCGAGCGCGTACCGGACGGTGCGCGCGGAGAGCATCGTTTCCTCGACGATTCGCTTCTGGGTGAGGGGGCCATCGTACTCGAGTACCTTGTAGACGAGCTTCGCGCTCGGCGGCAGGTCCTCCAGCACACTGTCGTCTCCAGCCATCATTACGAATCGAAACACTCCACGCGCTTAAAACTGCGGGAGCGTCTCGCACACTGACACCACCAACCCCCGTCAGACGAGCCGCGCCGCCGCAGCACGCGACCGACAGTACCGGTCTGCGAACCCAGATTCCGGCGGTCGGCGAATCAGCGTCGCCGCGTACGGCAAGCGAACACCTTTTGAGCGCGGGCGCCGGAGACACCAGTATGACTGAGACTGCGGACCCGACGGCTGCCCACCGGCGCAGCCTGAAGGTGACCACCATCGCCACGCTCGGCGGGGTCGCCGCGGCCTTCCTCTCGGAGATGACGATCTCCGAACCGACGAGCAGGACGGGGCTGCTCGTCCTGCTCGGGGTGGTCGCGCTCGAACTCGGCCTGATGCGGGTCGCTGGCGTCGACATCAGCGACTTCTCCACGAAAGACCACTTTTACGTGCTGTTCATGTCGTTCGCCCTCTGGTTCATCACGTGGGGCGTCCTGCTCTCCGAAGGCGTCACCTTCTAAC
Organism: Halobacterium bonnevillei; assembly: GCF_009831555.1. Lineage (GTDB taxonomy): Archaea > Halobacteriota > Halobacteria > Halobacteriales > Halobacteriaceae > Halobacterium > Halobacterium bonnevillei. The sequence continues at coordinate 3,922 of NZ_WUUU01000107.1, forward strand.
GATGGCGGAGGACAGCATCGCGGTCGTCGACCTGGACAGGTGTCAGCCCGACCGTTGCAACTACGAGTGCTCGAACTACTGTCCGCCGAACCGCACGGGCAAGGAGTGCATCACCCTGCGCGGCGAGGAGGCCGACGACGGCGACCCCGACCAGATCCGCATCAGCGAGGAGATCTGTCTCGGGGAGACCTGCGGCATCTGCGTGGAGAAGTGCCCGTTCGACGCCATCGAGATCATCAACCTCCCGCAAGAGCTGGAGGACGACCCGACACACCGCTACGGCGAGAACGCGTTCTCGCTGTACGGCCTCCCGGTCCCCGAGTCCGGGAAGGTCACGGGGCTGCTCGGCCCGAACGGCATCGGGAAGTCCACGGCCGTGAAGATTCTCGCGGGCGAAATCACGCCGAACCTCGGCCGGCACGACGACGAACCCAGCTGGGAGAAGGTCCTCGACGCCTACCGCGGCACCGAACTCCAGGACTACCTCGAGGCGGTCCGCAGCGGCGACATCAGCGTCGCCCGCAAACCCCAGTACGTCGACCAGATCCCCGACCAGTTCGGCGGCACCACCCGGGAGTTACTCGACCAGACCGACGAGCGCGGCGTCCTCGACGACCTCGTGGACCGACTGTCCATCCGGCCCGTGATGGACCAGTCCATCGACTCGCTGTCCGGCGGCGAGCTCCAGCGCGTCGCGCTCGCCGCGGCGCTCGCGCGCGACCGCGACTTCTACTTCGTGGACGAGCTCACGCCGTACCTCGACATCAGTCAGCGCGTCACCGCGGCGCGCATCGTCCGCGAACTCGCCGAAGCGGAGGACAAGGCAGTCCTCGTCGTCGAACACGACCTGGCGGTGCTGGACATGCTCGCGGACTCCATCCACGTCGCGTACGGCGAACCTTCGGTGTACGGCGTCGTCACGCCGCCGAAGTCCGTGCGCAACGGCATCAACGAGTACCTGCGCGGCTACCTCGACAACGAGAACATGCGCATCCGGCCGGAAGCAATCACGTTCGAGGAGCACGCGCCCCGGCCGGCGAGCCGCGAGGAGACGCTCATCTCCTACCCCGACATGACGAAGTCCTACGGCGACGGCGAGTTCACGCTCACCGTCGACGGCGGCGTCATCCACCAGAACGAAGTCCTGGGCGTCGTCGGGCCGAACGGCATCGGGAAGTCGACGTTCGCGCAGCTACTGGCGGACGACATCGAGCCGACGAGCGTCGGCGGCGAGGAGGGCGCGGACCTCGACATCGGCCTCGACATCGCGTACAAGCCGCAGTACGTGGAGGCCGACCAGCCGATCCGCGTGGACGCGTTCCTGTCGTCGATCACCGACGACTTCGGGTCCAGTTACTGGAACACCGAAATCGGGGACCCGCTCCAGCTCGAGCGCATCCTGGAGCAGAATCTGACGGACCTCTCCGGCGGGGAGCGCCAGCGCGTCGCCATCGCCGCGACGCTCTCGAAGGACGCCGACCTCTACCTGCTGGACGAGCCCTCGGCGCACCTCGACGTCGAGCAGCGCGTGCTCGCCACCCGCGCCATCCGGCGGTTCGCGGAGAACCGCGAGACCACCGTGATGGTCATCGACCACGACATCTACATGGTCGACCTGGTGAGCGACCGCCTGATGGTGTTCGACGGCGAGCCCGCAGCGCACGGCCGCGCGTCGACGCCGCAGGCGATGCGCTCGGGGATGAACGAGTTCCTCGCGAACCTCGACGTGACGTTCCGCCGCGACGAGAACCTGGGTCGGCCGCGCATCAACAAGCCCGGCAGCCAACTCGACAAACAGCAGAAGCGCAACGGCGAATACTACTACACCACCGAGTAGCCCGCCGATGCGCCAACCGCGGTTTTTTGGAGCAGGTTTTTGCGGCACGAGGGACGCGAACGACGTGCGCGTCGCGAGTGCCGGAAAAAGGTGCGTGCAGAACCTGGGTCGGCCGCGCATCAACAAACCCGGCAGCCAACTCGACAAACAGCAGAAGCGCAACGGCGAATACTACTACACCACCGAGTGACGCGGGCTGTCCGCCGCCGATTGACGTGGGGGCGGCCCGTCGCGCCTCCGTAGCGGCCGCCTGTTTGTGGTCGGTGGGCTGCTTAAGCGGGCTTAATCGGCGTTAATTCTATTGAAGTCGCGCGCACGGTCCCGCGGGTATAAGCCCGCAGGTGACCAACGACCGGACAACATGAGAGCGACTGTTGTGTTCGTGGTGGCACTCCTCGTGGTGGGTGTCCTCGCGCCGTTCGCCGCGGCGTCGCCGGTGACGGACGGCCAGGCGGCGTCCGGGTCGGTGGCGGTGCAGGACGACGACGCGACGAACGAGACAGCCAACGAGACGGCGCCCGGGGCGAAGCTGGCGGGCGTCGCCGCGGTCCAGGGCGCCGAAGTCGAGGGCGAGGTCGAGAAGCGGTCGTTCGGCCTGCAGGTCGCAGCGGCGAACTCGAACGCCTCGAAGGCGTCCGTCGTCGCCCGGCAGAGCCAGACCCTCGAGGCGCAGCTCACCGCGCTCCAGGAGCGCAAGGCCGAACTCGAGGCGGCCCGCGAGAACGGCACCATCTCGGAGTCGCGATTCCGCGGGGAGATGGCGGGGCTGGCGGCCAGGGTTTCGACGCTCCAGCAGTTGACGAACGCGACCGCCGAGACGGCGAGGGGGCTGCCGGCTGCGGCGCTCGCCGACCGCGGCGTGAACGCGTCGTCCCTCGACCGCATCCGGACGTCCGCCAGGAACCTCTCCGGGCCCGACGTCGCTGCAATCGCCCGGGACATCGCCGGCCCGCCGAACGTGTCGGTGGGACCGCCGGCGAACGGCGGCGGCCCACCAGTCGGGGTGCCCGGTGGGAACAACACGACGACCGGGCCGGGGGCGGGTGTCGGCCCCGGTAACGGCGGGAACGGCCCCGGGGACGGAACCCCTGGCAACGGCCAGAACGCCACGACGGGGCAGCAGAACACGACTGCCGGACCCGGCAACGGCCAGGGTGCCAGCGGGACGGTCGGGAACGGCAACGGCCCACCGGGAAACGAGACTGGCGTAGCGGGTACCGGCGCTGGCAAGGCCGGTAACGCCACGAACGGCAACGGGCCCGGTGCTGTTGGCAACGGAACCGGTGTCGCAGGGAACGGAACCGGTGTCGCCGGGAACGGAACCGGCAGTGGCGTCGCAGGGACTGCGTCGACGAACACCGGAACTGTCGTCGCCGCCACCGAGACGGCCACTGGCCCGGCGACCCGGAACGTGGCGCCCGCGGCGGCCACCGGGAGCTTCGGCGCGCCGGTGTTCGCGGCGTGGGACGACGCGGCGACCGCAGTCGCACTGTGAGAGATTACCAGACCCGCGGTAGATTTTTTGCGGTCGGCGTGGTGGCTGTCGTTGATGACCGTTCTCGACTCGTAGCCGGGCGTCCGCCCCGGTCGGCCGGCGCCGCCGGCCACCTCTTTCGCCGCGTGCGGGCGCACTGACGCGCACTGCTCTCGAGTACCCCACAGCCACGCCGAGTACCCCACAGCCACGCACGCATGTCACGAGACGGTTCGACAGCCATCGTCGCGAAGCGAACAGCACAGCGACCAGTACAGACCGACGAAATCCGAGCGCTCTGCGAGTCCGCCGGCCTCGACGTCGTCGGGGAGCGAACGCAGGTCCGCGGCCGCGACCCGACCTACGACCTCGGTGCGGGCGCAGTCCAGGACATCGCCGATCGCGTCGACCGAGCGGACGTCGACGTGGTCGTCGTCGACGACGACCTCGACCCCGAGCAGGCGTTCAGCCTCGAGGAACAGATCGGCGCGAGCGTCGTCGACAGGACCAGACTCGTCCTCGACATCTTCGCGGACCGCGCGGAGACCAAGCGAGCGCGCCTCGAGGTCCGCCTCGCGGAGCTCCGGTACGAACTCCCGCGCGCCGAGGCGAAAGCCAAGCGCGGCGAGAGTTCGGGCCGCCGTGGGTTCAAGAGCGGCGGCGAGGAACCCCAGGCCGCCCAGATGCGCGCGGACTACAAGCAGCGCATCAAGCACCTCCGGGAGACGCTCGACCAGCTGGACGACGCGGACGAGAGCGTTCGGGACGCCCGCAGAGGATCGGGGTTCGACCTCGTCGCCCTCGCGGGGTACACGAACGCCGGGAAGTCGACCCTGCTGCGCCGGCTCGCCGACGACCTCGACGTCGACCGCAACGACCGCCGGCACGACGACCTGACCGATACTGCCGCGTCCGAGGACCGGCTGTTCGAGACGCTGAACACGACGACCCGTCGCGCGACGGTGGATGACCGCGACGTGCTCGTCACGGACACGGTCGGGTTCGTCAGCGACCTCCCGCACTGGCTGGTGTCGTCGTTCCGGACGACGCTCGCCGCCGCCAGGGAGGCCGACGTCGTCCTGCTCGTCGTCGACGCCAGCGACTCCCTCGAGACGGTTCGTGGGAAGGTCGAGACGAGCCTAGACGAACTGGCGGACGCGAGCGGCACCGTCCTCCCAGTCCTGAACAAGCGCGACGTCGCCGGCGACCTCGACGCGAAACGCAGCCTCGTCGGTGACCTCGCCGGCGACCCAGTCGTCACCAGCGCCACCGAGAACGGTGGCATCGACGACCTCCGCAATTCACTCGGCGACTCGCTGCCCGACCGCGAGCGCGTCGAACTCAGCGTCCCGAACACGGACGACGGCAACGCGTTCGTGTCCTGGTGTCACGACCACGGCACCGTGCGCGACCCCAGCTACGGCGACACCATCGACTTCGAACTCCAGGCGCGTCGCGAAGTCGCGGCGAAGGCCGAGGGGCGAGCGGCGCAACTGGGCGACGACTGACAACGTTCCACCACCATCAGACGACTAGCCGCGGAAAGCACTTACCGCAGCCGACCTGTTTGGCTGACGATGCGACGACGACGGCTGCTCGGCAGTTTCGCCGGCCTCTGCACGGCGCTCACTGCGGGCTGTCTGGAAATAACCGGACCCGACTCCGCGGAGACGGCTCCGAGCGAGACGGCCACGACGACGGGACCGACGACAACGGAGTCGGCGACCGACGCGACGGCCACAGAAGGGTCGCCGGACACGGACGCGCTGACAGCTGCAGCGACCGTGCTCCAGTCCTCCGCCGTGGACTCGCCGCCGCGCGTCGGCGTCGGGGTGACGAACACTGCGGACGGCGAGGTTCGACTGTCGGGCGGTGCGACGGTTCCGTTCAGCAGCTACTGGGCGGAAGACGGCCCGCTCGTCGCGCTCCCGGACGACCGAGAGTACGTCCGCGGGCCCTCGATACCGAACGAGAAGACAGACGGCTGCTGGCGCGCGGATTCGAACGTCCGCCGGGAGGACATCGGACTCACGGACGTCGTCCCCGCGGGTGAGTCGGTTTCGACGAGATTCACGCTTCTAACTGCCGTAGACGCCGACGGGTGCGCTGTCGGCGACGAATTCACGTTCGAAAACCAGCTTTCCGTCGACGCGGAGCACTGGTCGACCGGCTACGGGGTCGACGTCGAACTCACCGTCGCACGCAGCGAAGCGGGAGACGTCAGCAGTGCCAGCGCAACTCTACGAACTACGGAGTAACAGCACCCGAACCCTCCACGATGCGAGCATCCGCGAGCGAGCGGTCCGAAGGACCCGAGCGGAGCGGTTCACCGAGCGCGAACGGAGTGAGCGCTCGGGCGCGAGGACGACCGGAGGGAGGACGAAGCGCGTTTTCCGCAAGTTTTTGCCGAGTGAAGGCGGCCGCAGGCCGCCCTCACGCAGAGCAAAACGTGCGTTTCAGAACACCGTACGCTGACAGGTGCCGCAGAGTTCCTGTTCTTTGCGGTCGACTTCTCGCACAGTGGGGGAGAAGTTCATGGCGCAGCGGTTGTTGTCGCAGTGTTCGAGGCCGAGGGTGTGGCCGAGTTCGTGGACGACTTCCTTCCGGACGCGGTCAGCGAAGACGTCGCTGGCGGGGCGTTCGGAGAAGCCGCCGTCGCTGGAGGTCTGGAGGCGGTACGTGGAGACGACGCAGCCGCGGCCGTCGAGGTACGCGAGTCCGAAGACGTAGTTGCGGCGGCGGTAGAAGAGGTCGTTGGGGGTGAGGGCGAGGGTCTTGTCGCCGTTGCCGACGCGGGTGGCGAGGTCGATGAATTCGGCGGCGCGGTACTGGCTGCGGGCGTCGTCGTAGGCGTCCTCGGGAACGGTCTGTTCGGGAGCGACGACGACGTCGCAGTCGTAGATAGAGCGGAGGCTCGCTGAGGCCTCCCGTTTGACGTGCGCGGGGACGTCCCCGACCGGCACGATGTCGACCCGCATTGGGGAGACATTATACGCCGCGAAGCATAAACATCCCGCATGGGTGACCCCCCTGCCGTCGTGGATTTGCTGGCTGGATACGGCCGCCTGGTGGAGGTCGGCGTCGGGCGGCGGGGTGACGTGGCGGCGGCGCTCGCGGACCGCGGATGCGATGTGACGGCGACAGACGTCCACGACCGCGAGGTCCCGTCGGGTGTGCGGTTCGTGCGCGACGACGTGACCGACCCGGACGAGGCGGTGTACGCGGACGCGGACGCTGTGTACGCGCTGAACTGTCC
>NZ_WUUU01000108.1 GCF_009831555.1 Halobacterium bonnevillei
ACTACGACGACCTCCACCTGGTCTTCGGCGCGATGCACGACAAGGACCACCGCGGGATGGCGGCGGCGCTCCCGACGCCGGACCGCGTGTGGGCCTGCGAACCCGACACGGCCGCGCGGAGGACGCGGACGTGCTCTCGACGGTGTTCTCGGAGGCCGGTTCGGACACGACGGTCACGCGGGCAGTGGACTCCGCGCTCGACGAGGCCGTCGCCGCTGCGGGCCCGGACGACGTCGTGCTCGTCGCCGGGTCGCTGTTCGCCGTGGCTGAAGCCCGGACGCGGTGGACGCGCGCGAACGTCCAGAAGGACGTCGACGACATCGAGGACGCCCGCGCCGTGCTGGAGGGCGCTCACGTCACGCCGCCGGGCGTCTGGCGGATGCGCGGCAAGGGCGTCCACCGCGTCGTGAAGACGCGCGTCCAGAACCGGCAGGCCCAGTACCTCAAGGAGGAGCTGCTCAGCCTCGGCGGCGAGTGCTCGCTGTCCGGACTGAACTCCCAGTCCCGGGGCTACCTCGACGCCGTCCTGATGGGGACGCTGGCGCAGTTCAAGCGCCTCTGCGAGAAACTCGACGGCCAGCCCTACGGCCTGTCGGTGTTCGCCGCGGAACTCCGCGCGGACCTCGGCATCCAGACCGACCCCGAGACACACGGCTACCCCTGGGAGGACGGCACGGCGGTGATGGGCGTCCTCAACGTGACGCCGGACAGTTTCCACGACGGCGGCGAGTACGAGGCCATCGAGGACGCGGTGGCTCGCGCGGAGGCGATGGTGGAGGCGGGCGCGGACATCGTGGACGTCGGCGGCGAGTCCACGCGCCCGGGCGCCGAACCGGTCTCCACGCAGGCGGAACTGGACCGCGTGCTCCCGGTGGTCGAGCGCATCAGTGACCTCGACGCGATGATTTCCGTGGACACGCGGAAGGCCGAGGTCGCGCGGGGCGCGCTGGAGGCTGGTGCGGACGTCATCAACGACGTCACCGGCCTCGAGGACCCCGAGATGCGGTTCGTCGCGGCCGAACACGGCGCGCCGCTGGTCGTGATGCACTCCATCAACGCGCCGGTCGACCCCGAGACGGACGTCCACTACGACGACGTCGTCGAGGACGTGCTCGCGGAACTCACTGAGCGCGTGCTGCTCGCGGAGAAAGCCGGGCTGCCGCGCGAGAAGATCGTCGTCGACCCCGGCCTCGGATTCGGGAAGTCAGCGGCGGAGAGCTTCGAACTGCTCGACCGCGCCGACGAGTTTCACGCGCTCGGGTGCCCCGTCCTCATCGGCCACTCCCACAAGTCGATGTTCGGCAACGTCGACCGGTATCCGGACGACGGCGGGTACGCGACTGTCGCGGCCACCGCGCTCGCGGCCGACCGCGGCGCGGACATCGTGCGCGTTCACGACGTCGAAGAGAACGCCGCGGCGGTCCGCGTCGCGGACGCCACGCGCCGCGAGGCCGACGACGAGTGACCGTGGCTTCGACCGGGCGGTGACGAGAACTCCCTTGTCGCCCGGACGCGCTCAGACCAGGCCGCCGTCTCCCTGCGCGTCCCGGTAGACGTCGAGGTAGGATTCGAGGAACTGCTCGTGGTCGTAGTCGACGAACGTCTCGTCGACGGCCTTGCGCTCGAGGTCGCCGGCCGCGATCAGGCACTCCGTGATCTCCTCGTCGTTGGTCGCGCGGAACCCGCGGTCGTAGGTCTCCACGAGTTCGTGCGCACTGGACTGGGCGTGGTACTCGACGATGCCGACGCAGCCACACGCCAGCGCGCGCAGCAGGTCGAGCGCGAACGACGTGCGTTCGGCGGTGTGGACGTAGACGTGTGCGTTCTTGAACGTCTGGATGCGTTCCTCGACGGACTGCTCGCCGGCGAAGTCCACGCGGTCCGCGATGCGGAGGTCGCGGGCCTGGCGCTCGTAGTTCCGGCGGCTCGGGCCGTCGCCCATGACGGTGCAGTTCCAGTCGTACTCCCGGAACTCGGCGAGCGCGAGGAACAGCGACTCGAGGTTGGCGTCCTCGTCCAGCCGACGGCTGAACACGATGTCGCCGCCGTCGCCCGGCACGGCGCGCCGGATCTGGTCGACGTCGATGCCGGTGGGGACGACGCGGACGCCGTTGCCGTCCGCGCCGCACTCGCGGACGCTCGTCTTCACCGTGCGGGACGGCGTGACGACGGTGTTCGGTTTCCGTGCGGCGTACCGATAGGCCCTGCCGCGCAGGCCGTTCGTGGCGTCGTGGGGTTCGTACCAGTCCAGGACGATGGGCGCGCCGGCCAGGATGCCGCCCCAGCGCGCGCCGTAGACGTGCCGGGCGTTCGACTCGTCGCGTGGACGACGTCCGGTCCGAGGCGCTGCAGGGCGACCGCCGCCTTCGCGGCGAACCCCCGCTGGCCGCGCTCCCCGGTCACGGCGTGATAGGTCAGCCCCTCGTGTTCGAACGTGTCCGGCCGGCCGTCCCACCACTGCGCACAACAGACGTGGACGTCGTGGCCACGCTCCCCCAGCAAGTCGGCGAGCAGGTGGAGCCTGTCGACGTCGTCGGCGTCGACGTGGTGGGCGGTCGTCTCCGAGACGAACGCCACTCGCATACTCGCCGTGATACAGTACGTGGATAAAAACGGTTCTGTTCGGCAGCCTCGACGGCGGGCGCCGCCACCAGCGACGGCGTGGCGCGTGAAACATTAGTAGGTTGTCACTACTTTTGCCCGTCGGCGACGAACCGTCTGCGGATGGCAGTCACGATCAGCGTCGAAGTGGAGCTCGGGTGGGGGGTCCACGACATCGGCGAGTACGGACATCTGAGCGAGGACGCGCGGGCCGAGCGGGCCGCGCTCCGTCGACTCCTCGACCACTGTGATGCGGTCGACGTTCCGGTCTCGTTCGACGTGGTCGGGCACCTCTTCGAGTCGCGGTGCGAGGGCGTCCACGACGGCCCGCACCGCAGCGGGTGGTTCGACGACGACCCCGGGACGAACGCGGTCGCAGACCCGCGGTTCTACGCGCCCGAAGCGGTGACCGAAATCGTCGACCACCCGACACCGCACGAGCTCTGCTCGCACACGTACTCCCACGTCCTCTGCGGCGACGCGCCCGCGGAAACGGTGGCCTGGGAACTGGACGCGGCCCAGACCAACATCCGTCGAGCAACCGGGTCGACGACGTCGTCGCTCGTTCCGCCGCGGCACAGCGAACCCCCCGTGGCCCCCCTCCGCGACGCCGACATCGACATCGTCCGGCTTGCCAGGGATACCAGCGACCGGAGTACCGCGAGCCGCGCGCGAGAACTCCTCCTCGGACCGCATCCAGTCTTCGAGCCGAGGCTGGTGGACGGCGTCGTGGAGACGTACTGTACCACCTATCCGTCACTGACGTCGTCGGCGCTGCCCGCCGGCCAGCAGCCGCCGCCCGCTCCGTTCCGCGCGCTGCCAGTCTCGTTCAGGCAACGCCTCCACCGACTGTACCTCAGCCGCGCGCTCGACGCGGCGGTCGAATCGGACGGCGACTGTCACCTCTGGTGCCATCTCTTCGACTTCTCGAACGACGCGCAGTGGCCACCCATCAGGGCGTTCCTCGACGAGTTATCGGCCAGACGCGACCGCGGTGACCTCGAGATCCAGACGATGGCCGAGGTGAACGACCGTGTCCGGGTTCGCTCCGAGGCAGTCGCCAGCCATGACTGAGGCCGAACCCGCGCAAGTCTGCCTGCTGCTGGACGGCGAGACGCTGTCCGCGTGGGCGGCGGCGGCCACCCAGCGAATGGTTGCGGAGACCGACGCCGAGATCTCGCTCGTGGTCGAGAACACCGCGACGAGCGAGCGTTCGCCACTGGACGCCCTGCGACGGGTGGTCGAACTCCGCGAGTGGGCCGTCGTCGCGGCTGCCGGTGAGGTGTTCGGCCGCGACAGCGTCCACCTCCAGCCCGTTCCCGTCCGTTCAATCGACGGCGCGGAGGACGCCGACTGGGTGTCCTGCGAACCGCGGACTGTCGACGGCTGGAAGGTCGCGCTCACCGACCGCGTGGTCGACAGGCTGGCCGAGACAGACGTGGCCGTCCTGTTCGGCTTCGGGTTCCTCGTCGGTGACACGCTGGACGCGCCGGAGATGGGCGTGTTGAGCTTCCACCACGGCGACGTCCGGGAGTACCGCGGCAAGCCGATGGGGTTCTGGGAGTACGTCCACGGCCGGGAGACGGCCGGTGTCACCCTCCAGCGCATCAACGAGACGCTCGACGGCGGCGAAGTCGTCGTCTCCAAGCACGTCGACATCGCAGACGCGCCGACGTGGGGTGCCGTTCAGCGTCGCCTGTTCGACGCGTCCGAGGACATGCTCGCCGAAGCGGTGCGCCGGCTGAGGCGACCGGACTTCGAACCGGAAGCGCCCCCGGCCGACGAACTCGCCGACCTCTACACGACCCCTCGCGGCCGACCCGTCCTCACCTACCTGTGGAAGACCGCTCGGGGAACGTTGCTCGGATAACGGGCCCGGCGCCGCGGCCGAACGCTCAGTTCCGGGACCCGAACCCATAACCCCCGTCCGGATGCAGTTCCCTGGTATGGCCTACGACATCGAGCGATACCTCAACGTCCGCGGCGCCGGCGGGCCGACGTTCGGCCCCGCGGGCGAACTCGCGTTCCTGCTGGACGCGACGGGCACCAGCCAGGTGTGGCGCGTGGACGCACCGGCGGTCTGGCCCGAGCAACTGACGTTCCACGAGGAGCGCGTGGCGTTCGCGTCATTCTCGCCGACGCGCGACGAACTCGTCTACGGCATGGACGACGGCGGCAACGAGTTCTGGCAGTTCCACCGGCTCTCCGCGGACGGCAGCGAGGACGTCCCGCTGACCGCACACCCGGACGCGAAACACCAGTGGGGCGGCTGGAGCCACGACGGCGACCGCATCGCGTACGCGGCGAACCGCCGCGAGGAAGCCGTCTTCGACGTCTACGTCCAGGGCCGCGACGAGACGGGCGCGGACGCGACGATGCTCGCCGAGGGCGGCGAGTTCGACCGGCTGTCGGTCGCCGGCTGGAGCCCCGGCGACGACCGCCTGCTGCTCCACGACAGCCACTCGAACTTCAGCGACGACCTCTACGTCCTCGACGTGGCGACGGGGGCGGTCACGAACGTCACGCCGTTCGACGAGGACGTGCGGTTCTCGTCGGTCGCGTGGACGCCCGACGGCGACGGCATCTACGTCTGCACTGACCTCGATTCGGACACCCGCTACCTCGGGCTGCTGGACCCGGAGGCAGGGACGGTCGAGACGGTCGACGAGGGCGGCGACTGGGAGGTCGAAGCCGTCGTCACCGACCACGACTCAGCGCGCATCGCGTACGCCCGGAACGTGGACGGGTACAGCGAACTCACGGTCGCGGATGCGGACGGCGCGATACTCGACCCGCATCCCGAACCCGACCTGGTGGACGGCGTCGTGTTCAGCCTGAGCTTCGATACCGACGGCGACCGTCTCGCCGTCTCCACGTCCACGCCCACGGAGAACACGAACGTGTACGTCGTTGACGTCGCGTCCGGGGACGCGCGCCGCTGGACGAACGCCTCGACGGCCGGCATCCCGAAGTCGACGTTCCGCGACCCGGACCTCGTCCACTACGAGAGCTTCGACGGCCTCGAGATCCCGGCGTTCTTCACGCTCCCCGACGGCGAGGGCCCCCACCCGGTCATCGTCCACTACCACGGCGGCCCGGAATCCCAGCGACGGCCGTTCTTCCTCTCGCTGCGCCAGTACTTCGTCGACAACGGGTACGCCGTCTTCGAGCCGAACGTCCGCGGCTCGTCGGGGTACGGCGCCGAGTTCATGAACCTCGACAACGTCCGCAACCGGATGGACTCCGTGAAGGACGGGAAGGCCGGCGTGGAGTGGCTGGCCGACCGCGACGACGTCGACGAGGACCGCATCGTCGCGTACGGCGGGTCCTACGGCGGGTTCATGGTGCTGGCGTCGCTCACCGAGTACCCCGACCTCTGGGCGGCTGGCGTCGACTTCGTCGGCATCGCGAACTTCGTCAGCTTCCTGGAGAACACAGGCGACTGGCGGCGCGCCCACCGGGAGGCCGAGTACGGCAGCCTCGACGAGGACCGCGAGTTCCTCGAGTCCATCAGTCCCGTCAATCACGCCCACGAGATCCGCGCGCCCCTGATGGTGCTGCACGGCGCGAACGACCCGCGGGTCCCCGTCGAGGAGGCCGAACAGATCGCCGCGGAGGCCAGCGAGCACGTGCCCACTGAGAAACGCATCTTCGAGGACGAGGGCCACGGCTTCGCGAAACTCGAGAACAAGATCATCGCCTACAGCGCCGTCGTGGATTTCCTCGACGAACACGTGTAACCTCCCTCACGCGCGCGCCAATTTCCGCGACGAACACGCGCAGCCCCCTCGAACGCGCCTCGACGCAGCCCGCTCGCGGTCACTCGTCCGCCCGCGGGAACTCGATTGTGACGACGGAGCCGGCGGGGTCGTTGTCGGCGAACTCGAGGCTACCACCGGAGCGGTCGACGATCCAGTACACCAGCCACAGCCCCAGTCCCTGGCTGTGGTGGAGCGCGTCGATGTCGGCGCGGCCGTCGAGCACGCGTCGTTCCATCTCGGGAATCCCCGGGCCGCTGTCCGCGACCGACACCGCGACCGTGCTGTCGGACGCGTCGACGCTGACAGCGACCGAAGCGTGGGCCGCGTCCGCGTGTTCGACGGCGTTCTCCACGAGTTCGTGGACGGCGGTTTCGACGTACGGGACGGCGCTTGCTGGCGCGGACGCCGGAGCGTCGACCTCGACAGTCGCCTCAGGATAGTCGTCGGCGACGCCGTCGACCGCGCTCTCGACGACGGCGGGCACGTCGACCGACTCGACGGTGGTGCCTTCGCCGATGACCCGGTTGATGGCGCGTTCCTTCTCGGCGCTCTCCAGCAGGGCGTCGCATCGCCGGACGATTCGCTCGGCGTGCTCGGTCACGTCGCCGGGGTCGTCGGTCAACAGGAGTTCCGCGCGCCCGCGCACCACGTTCAACTCGTTCCGGAGGTTGTGGCGGAGCAGGCGGTCCAGCACCTGGAGTTGACGCGCGCGTTCGCGGCTCGCCTCGAGCGACTGCTCGACGGTCGCGCTCATCTCGTTGAACCCGGCGCCGATCCGGTCCCACTCCTCGGCGCCGCCGATGTCCACCGCCACGCCGTAGTCGCCGTCCTCCAGGGCCGCGAACCCGTCGAGCAACCGCTCGACCTGCTTGAGGTTGCGGCGGTAGTTCCACCAGCCGAAGCCCGCCAGTGACGCCACCACGACGAACACGCCCAGAAACTGCAGGACCGTCACGCGCCGCATCGTCGGTTCGATCAGCGTCCGTGACTCCGCGACGCTGATGGTCCACGACGTCTCCTCGAGCGTCGCGTTGTACACCTCGAGCGAGCTGTCCGGCATTGGTTGGTCGCTGTAGATGACGCGTCCGGACGCCGAACGCACTGTCACGCCCTTCGGGGTGTCGACGTTCTCCGTCGGTCGTGCGAAGAATCCCGCGTCCGAGAGGTGGAACGCGGCATTGAGCGCGCCGACGACGGCGCCGTCCCGGACGATGGGCGCGCTGACGGTGACGATTTCGTTGCCGGACGCCGCTTCGATCGGTTCGCTGACGTACGTCTCGCCCGCGAGCGCCCGCTTGATGTACTCGCGGTCGCCGTACTGGTCGCCGACGACGTCGCGGCGCTCGGCCGTCGACAGCCCCGCGACGATGCCCGTCATCGTGCCGTTGGCCGCGACCACGGACGCGCCGGAGAACGTCGTCTGCTCGACGAACGTCTGGAGTGCGGCCCGCTGGCTGTCCGCGCCGTGGTCGGCGACGTCGGCATGGGATGCCCACAGCTTGACGGTCTCCTGGTGTCCGGCGAGTCGCGCGTCCAGTCCCGACTGGACTTCCTCTGTCGTCTCACGAATCTGGTCTGGTGCTCGTCCACGACGGCGTTCTTGTACACCTGGAACCCGGCGAACACCGACGCCGACAGCAACACGCCGACGACCACGAGCACCACGAAGAACAGCCGTCGCGACCGCATCGTTACGCTCGCTGGAGTTCGACGGCGAAGACGGCGCCGTCGGGGTCGTTGTCCTCGACCCACACCTCGCCGCCGACGTCGTCGACGAGCGTCTGCACGAGGTAGAGGCCGATGCCGGTTCCCGCGCTCTCCAGCCCTTTCTCGCCCTTCCCGAAGATGTCGTCCTTCTGGCGGTCCGGCACGCCCGGGCCGTTGTCCGCGACGCGGACCGTGACCGCGTCGTCGCGCTCGGTCGCGGAGACTTCGACTTCCGCGACCGGCTTGTCGTTGTGCTGGACGGCGTTCTTCAGGAGGTTCCGGAACACCGAATCCAGCATCTCGTTCCCTTGGACGTCGACGTCCGGAACCGTACCCTCGACGGTCAGGGCCGCGCCTGGATACGACGCTCGCACCTCCTCCAGTTCGGGTTCGAGCGCGGACCGCAGCGACACCCGCTGTCGGCTCTGCTCGCTGGCGAGCATCACGTCAGCGATGTCGCGGGCGGTCTGCGTGAGTTCGACGGCGTGGTCCGCGCTCTCCAGGATGCGTTCGGCGTACTCCCGGTGGTCGTCGTCGACGTCGTCGACGAGCATCTCGGCGTACGCGAACACCAGCTGGAGGTCGTTGCGGATGTCGTGGCGCAACACCTGGTTGAGCACGTCGAGGTTGTCGCGCTGGGTCTCCAGGCGCTCCTCGTAGTCGACGCGGTCGGTGACGTCGTGCACGACAGAGAACAGGCGTTCGTCGTCGGCCAGCTCGATGGGCGAGGAGTGCACCTCCACGGTCCGGACCTCCCCGTCGGCGAGCTCGTGCTGGAACCGGAAGTGGTTGCGGTCCTCCCGGCGGGCGCGCTCCCGCTGGCGACTGACGTCCTCCGCGGGAGCCTGGTTCAGGTCGTGCACCCGCATGTCAGTGAGTTCGTCCCGCGAGTAGCCATAGAACTCGGCCGCGGCGTCGTTCGCGTTCTCTATCGCTCCCGAGTCGGGGTCCACGAGCAGCATCGGCGCGCTGTGGCGCTCGAACATCCGCCGGAACCGAAGCTCGCGCTCCCGCAGCGTCTGCTCCATCTCCTTCCGTCGCGTGACGTCCTGGACGGCGCCCTCGTACCGCGTCCGCCCGGCGGCGTCGTCCGCGACTGCGGTCACTGCACCCCAGAGGGCGTCGCCGTGCAGCGTCTCCAGTTTGTACTCGGCCGCGGTGACGTCGCCGGTCTCCTCAAGGCGCTCCGTGAACTCCTCGTGGTCTTCGGTGTGGGCGAACAGCGCTTCCACGGGCAGTCCGACGAGCGCGCTTTTCGAGTCTGCGTCGAAGAGGCCAGCCATCCCGTCGTTCACGAGGCTGAAGTTGCCGTCGGACCCGACCTGGTAGACGCCCATCGGGAGTGTTTCGACGAGTCGCTCGTAGCGGTCGGACGCGGAATCGTGGGCAGGATGGCTCGCGGACTCGTCGACCACGAGGGCCGCGGCGGGCCCCGCGTCGAGTTCGACGGTGACCGCGTCGACGGCCGCCGTGAATCGGTCGCCGTCGCCGTCACGGACGACTACGCTGCCGGTCGATTCGTCGGCGTCGCCGCGCTGCACGGCAGCGCAGAACTGTTCGAGGTCGGGCGCGGTGTCGGGCGGTGCGACCGCCCGGACCGGATCTCCGGTGAGGTCGCTGTCGCCGGTGAGGTCGCGGAACGGCTGGTTCGCGTACCGTATCGACTCGTCCCGGACGACGACGACCGGGTCGTTCACGTGCGCGAAAATGTTCGTGTCGAGTGTCGAGCCTGGCATCGGGAATCTACGCCGCGGATCGGCGCGTACCCACACAAGTCGAACAGACTCCCATAAACGGGGGACGGTATTCCAGAACACTGGGAGTACCCCTCCTGCGAGGCCGTGGCTGTCACCTCCCTGCTGGGACAGCGCTGGAGCCGTTTCGTGAATCCCGGGGCGGGCACCGCCGGCGCTTAGTGGCTGCCGTCCGTAGCTTCACATCGATGCACGCCCCCGTCGTCCTCGCACTCCCGCCGTTCGCGTACGCGTCGAGCCGGCTGGCCGGCGAGGCGGCGCTCCGCACGGACGACCGGGTCGCCGCGGCGACGCGGCTGCGGCGACTGAACCGCGTCCTCCAGGCGACGGTCGCGTTAGTCGGCGTCTTCGTCGTCACGGACTCCCGGCTGGACGACGCGGTCGCTGCGGCGATACCCGGACCGACGGCGCTGAGCACGTTCGGCGCGCTGACGGGAACCGTGGTCATCGGCGGCCTGCTGCCGGCGCTGGCAGTCCACCTCGGGACGCGGCCGGCGTGGGCAGCGGTCACCGGTACGGCCACGGACTACGTCGCGACCGCCAGACGGTACGTGACCTTCGCGGCGCTGTTCATCGCGCCGGCGTTTTTCGTCGTCGGCGCGTGGC
>NZ_WUUU01000109.1 GCF_009831555.1 Halobacterium bonnevillei
GGCGACGGGAATTTCACGGTCGGCCGCGTCAGTACTGTCGTGTCACTGAGCAGAGCGGCGACGGCCGCCGACGCCGAGCCGGGCGGGTCGCGGCGCGCGGTCGCCGTGGTCGTCGCCGTCGTCTTCATCGACCTGCTCGGGTTCGGAATCATCATCCCCGTGCTCCCGTTCTACGTGCGGTCGTTCGGCGTCAGCGACGTCTTCATCGGCCTGCTGGCGGCGTCGTACTCGCTCGCGCAGTTCAGTGCGGCGCCCGTCCTCGGCCGCATCTCCGACGAACGCGGCCGCAGGCCGGTGTTGATGCTCTCGATGGGCGTCGCCGCCGTCGCCTGGGTGGTGTTCGGGTTCGCCGCTGAAGTCGGTGCGGTCGCGGGAACGACTGTCGGCCTCGTCGCCCTGTTCGGCGCACGATTGCTCGCAGGGGCCGCAGGCGGGAACATCGCCGCCGCACAGGCCTACATCGCGGACGTGACCCCACCTGACAGGCGGGCCGGCGCGCTCGGCCTGGTCGGCGCGGCGTTCGGCCTCGGGTTCGTGTTCGGGCCGGCAATCGGCGGCCTCCTGGCCAGCGAGACGGCCGTCACCACCGCTCACGGCCTCTTTCCGGGGTTCGTACCGGTGACGGAGTTCTCGCTCCCGAGTTTCGCCGCCGCGGGATTCTCGTTCCTCGCGCTCGTGGCGGCCGCCGTCGTGCTCGATGAACCGGAGCGGACGCGGGGCCGCAGCATCCGGACGACGTTCGTCGACCAGTTCCGGACCGCGCTCGGCGACGACGCCCTCCGCCCGCTGGTCGTCGCGTTCTTCCTGACGTCGCTATCGTTCACCGGCATCACCGTGATGTTCGTGCCGTTCGTCGCCGACTTCTTCGGGTACGGGGCGACCGAAGCCGCGCTCTTCCTGGCGTACCTCGGCGCGCTCGGCATCGTCAACCAGGGCGTCCTCGTCGGTCGGCTCTCGCGTCGCTACGGCGTCCGGCGCGTCGTCCAGGCAGGCGTCCTCTCCCTGTTCCTGGCGTTGCTGTCGCTGGCCGCGTCCCCCATTGCCGCCTCGACCCCGCTGTCCGCCGACGGGCCGGCGTGGCTGACCGGCGGCCTCCTGGTCCTGCTGGCGTTCGGCGCGCTGGCGTCGTTCGGCAACGGCGCAATCAGTGTCGGTCTCTCGACGCTCGTGTCCAGCGCTTCGAGCGCGGAGTCCCAGGGGTCGGCGTTCGGCGTGACGCAGGGCGCCGGGAGTCTCGGCCGGACGGTCGGACCGCCGCTGGCCGCGAGCGCCTACGTGGTCGTCTACTGGTCGCCGTTCGTCGGCGGCGCGCTCCTGCTGGTCCCTGCCGCGGTGCTCCTGCGTACGCGCCAGTAGCGCGCTCGATCGCGTGAACGAGCCGGCCCGGGGAACCCCCCCTCAGAGGGAGAGGAAAATGGCGTACGGGACGAGGAACAGGAGCACGGTCATCACGACGAGCACGAGCCCGTAGCTGACGACGGTCCCGACGGCCGTCAGCCACGACGGGTGGTCGAACTGCTGGAGGTCGACGGTCATACTCGCATCTCGGAGCGGGACGTGCTAAAAGTTCGTGTTGCGGGGCGCCGCGAGGGGCGAAACGTTCAGAGCCTGTCGCGGATTCTCGCGCGTCGCCGTTCAGACGATGTCGCCGATGCGCCGCGGCTCGCCGGACAGCGCGGGGTCGGGTTCGACGAGCTGGAGGACTTCGTGGTCGGTGACGTCGTGGTAGTCCTTGTCCGTGGCTTCCTCGATGAGTTCCTGTTCCATCCGGAACTCGGTGCCTTCGTAGACGATGTCGACGCCGTCGTCTTCGAACGAGAGGGTAGTCATACCGTACAGTAGTTTACGAACAGACTAAAGTCCGCCGTCCGACGGCTGGCGTGCGTTCTCGCGGGGTTTATTGGCGTGCGGGATATTGAAGGGAGTGTGCTCGGCCCGAACCCGATCGACCGGCTCACCATCCCCGACGGCACCACCGTCCAGGAGCACGACGTCGTCGTAGACGGCGACGTGCTCGTGGGCGGCCAGTCCACCGTGGAACTCGGGGTTCGCGGCCGCAGCGTCGTCGCCGGCGAGCGCGTCTCCTTCGGCGGCGACATCGAAGCAGAGGGCGACTGCCGCCTCGACATGTGGTGTGACGTCGACGGGAACGTGCTCGCCAGCGAGGACGCCTACCTCGGCGAGCGCGTCCACATCACGGGCCGCCTCGTCGTCGGCGGCGACCTCGACATCGGCGACGACGTCGACATCGAGGAGGGCTTCGAGGCCTCCGGCTGGATCGTCATCCGGAACCCGATGCCGACCATCACGTTCTTCGTCGTCTACCTCACTCACCTCCTCCAGATCGGCGAGGAGGAGGAAGCCGAGGAGCTCGTCGAGCAGTTCGCGGCGGACGGCGACGCCCAGCCGTTGACGATTCCGCGCTCCGGGAGCGTCTCCGACGACGCGTGGCGCGTCTCCACGCCCGCCGTCATCGGGAGCGACTGCCGCCTCCACGGCAACATCCGCGCGACGGACATCGAGGTCGGCGCGAACAACAACATCTTCGGGAGTCTGCGCGCCCAGGACGACGTCTCAGTTGGGTCCGGGACGAAGATTCACGGGGACGTCACGACCCGGAACGGCGACGTGGAGGTCGCGAACGGCGCCGTCGTGCTCGGTGACGTCTCCGGGCAGGACGTCCACATCCATCCGGACGCCGACGTGGACGGCGTCATTCGCGCCCGCGGCGAGATGCACCTCGGGAGTTCCACGGAGCGGGAGTCGGAGTAGGGACGCCGCTGCCAGCAGAAGTTTCGTCGCGCTGTACGAGTGTCGTCGGACGTGCTGCCACCGCGTCTGTGGCTGTCCCGGGCTGTCGAATCTGTGACTGTCTCGAACTGACTGGACTGGATGGGAGTCGGAGCTGTCGGTCCCCGGACTTCGGGGCTCAGTCGAACTCCCGCCAGCTCGTGAGGTGGACTGCTGCTGCGAGGAACACGACTGCCAGGACGCCGACTGCAGCGAACGTCCAGCCGACGCCGCTCGTCGAGTCGAGGATCATCAGCTTGCGGAGGCTCCGGTGGAAGTGCGTCACGGGACTGAATTCGGCGATCGTCTGGAGGGACGGCGGCATGAGGTCCAGCTCCCAGAATATCCCCGAGACGAACATCAACGGCAACGCGATGGCGCTCCCGAAGCTGATCGCCGCGTCCGGGTTCTGGACGACGCCACCGAGGGTCATTCCGAGCGCGGTGAACGCGATCGCGCCGAGCACGATCAGCGCAATCGAAAGCGGGCCCGGCACCGCCGACACCCCGAAGACCACCCACGCGACGGCAATCAGAATCATCGTGATTGCCACGGCGAGGATGGACTGCTGGATCACGTTCGCGACGATCCACTCGTGTTTGCGGAGCGGAGTTGCGGCCAGTCGTTTGAGGGTTCCGTCGCGTTTGAAGCCCGCAATCGCCGACGGAACTGTCATCACGCCGTTGATCAGAATCATCGCGACGACGAACGCCGGCAGGAAGTAGTCAGCGGCGGCGAAGTCCCGCTGGCCACGCTCGTCGGCGCTGACAGCCACCGTCGGCTCCTCGACGCCGATCGAGCGGTCGTTGAACGTCGCCACCACGCTATCGACGATGCTTCCGACGGCACCGGCCCCCTCGTCGTCGGGAACTGTGAGCAGCGTTACGCGAACTGGGCCGGCGGTACTGCCCTCCGGCCGACTCGCTTCGAACGCGTCCTGGGCCGCCGCTACGTCCTCGCGCTGGGACTCGGACAGTTCGTCATCGAACAGCGCCACCGTGTCCTGGATGACCGCCATCCGTACTCTGGCGCTCTCCGTCCGCACCCGTTCGTCGAACCCGTCCGGAATGACGAGCACCCGCTTGTACCCGGTCGCCTCCTCGACGTTGTCGGTGTCGGAGAGCTCAGTTTCGGGGTCGACCTCGTGGACGTCGAGTGGGCCTGTGTCCTCCAGAGCGGTGACGAGCGTGTCAGACAACGCAGTCGGTTCCCCGGCCGCGTCCACGTCGTTGTTCTGGACGCCGACCGCAAACTCGGTCGGGCCACCGGCAAAGACGACGCTGAAAATGACGAGCAGGATGAGCGGGAACAACAGCGCGAAGAAGACCGCTTCCCGGTTACGCGTCCAGTCACGCAGCAGGGTCACCGTCAGACTCAACAGTCGACTCACTGGAGTCCACCCGCAGGCGTGAGGGTCTTTCCTGCTAATTCCAGGAACACGTCCTCCATCCCCGGGCTGACGAGGTCGATCGCGTGCCCGGTGCCGGCGTCCTGGAGTGTACTGTAGGTGTCCTGGGCGCGCTGTCGGTCCTCGAAGACACCGATCAGCTCGCCGGTCCCGCTCCGGTGAACGGTCTGTGCCGATTCCTCGAGCACCCGTTCGAGCGAATCCGCTTCGCCGGATGGGTTCGACTCGTCGAGGTGGACGACGACCGTGACCTCGCCGGCGTACGCCTCGATGAGCCCGGCAACTGAATCGACCGCTTCGACGTGGCCGTCGACCAGAAGCGCAACGCGGTCGGCGAGGTACTCGACTTCCGCCATGTCGTGGGTCGTCAAGACGACCGTCGTCCCCAGCTCCGGGAGCTGCTCGATCTGCTCCCACGTGGACCGTCGGGCGGCCGGGTCGAGGCCGGTCGTCGGCTCATCGAGAAACAGGATCTCCGGGTCGCTGACCAGCGCCATGGCGATGCCGGTGCGGCGTTGGTACCCGCCCGAGAGCGTATGAAAGGGGTCGGACGCCCACTCCGCGAGGTCGAGCTTTTCCAGAACTGCATCGACGTCCAGCGGCTCCGAATGCAGGTCCCGTACCAGCGCGACGTTCTCTCGGACGGTCAACCGCTCGAACGTGTGGAACGACTGTGGGACCACGCCGATTCGGTCCTTGATCTCGTAGAGGTCGGTTTGCAGGTCCAGCCCGAGGACCTCAGCGTCTCCGCTCGTCGGCGTTCTGAGCCCCTGCAGAATCTCGATCGCCGTCGTTTTCCCGGCCCCGTTGGGGCCCAGCAGGCCGAAGATCTCGTTTGCCAGGATTTCGATGGAGACGTCGTCGACGGCGACGGTGGACCCGTATTCCTTCCGGAGGTCCGTCGTCCGAACGACGCGCGCAGGTCCGTCGGAAGCCATCGGAACGTGGTGAACCTCTTCGAGGAATGAAAAAAGCGTTTGGGAGTACTACCTACTCGCGTGTTCGCGTCTGCACGCTCCCCGTCCGCAACTGCTGGGCGGGCTGAACGGGCAGCGGTCGACGCCTACGCGTCGATCTCGCCGTCGAAGGGGTCCTCGACCTGGCCGGCGATGGCTTCGAGCGCGTCCGTCACGGTGACGAGGCCGCGGACGCTGCCGTCCTCGCCGGTGACGAGCGCGAGCTCCTGTCGTTCGGCCTGGAACCGGTCGATAGCGTCACTCACTGACACGGTCGCGGACAGCGTCAGCGGCGGATGTGCGATGTCCTCCAGTGTGTCCTCGCCGTCCTGGAGGTCGTCGAGGTCCCGGAAGACCTCGGGGAGGTAGACGATGCCGCGGAAGTCATCGAGCGACTCGCCGACGAGCGGGTACCGGACGTGGGGGTGGTCGGCCATCCGCTGTCGGTTCTCCTCGAGGGACTGTTCGGTCGACAGGGCGACGATTTCCTCGGCATCGTTCATCACGGCGCTGACCGGGACGCGACCGATTTCAAGCGCGCTGAGTACCTCGGTGAGGCGTTCGTCCGAGAGGTCGCCGCGTTCGAGCACCGACGCCGTGCGGTGGCGGAGGTCCGCTCGCGTCTCGATGACCTCCTCCTCAGTCTCCAGCCACGCGCCGGTCATCTCGACTCCGAACAGCCGCAGCGTCCACTTCGCGACGCTGTCGCCGATGCGCATGACCGGCGAGATGAGTTTCGCGAACCAGTACAGGGGGGTCGCGCCGTACTCGCAGACCTGCTTGGAGCGCTCGACCCCGAGGTACGTCGGCGTCTGTTCGCCGTGCGTGAGGTGGACGAGATTGATGATGACGAACGCGAGCACGCTCCCCGCGCCGACGGCCGCCAGCGCGCTGTTCCGGAAGACCGGTTCGAAGACGGCAGCGAGGGCGGGTTCGGCGACGATGCCGACCGCGATGCTCGACGCGGTGATGCCGACCTGACAGCTCGTCAGGTAGATCTCGAGGTCCTGGGTCATCTCCCACGCGCGCTCGAGGGCGGGCGTGTCGAACTCTTCCTCCGGGTACTGCCGGACGCGCGTCAGCGCGAACTCGATTGCGACGAAGAAGCCGTTCGCGAGGATGAGCGCGACGCCCGCGACGAGACGGACGCCGACCGCCAACGTGTTCATCGAACGGGGGTTCCCGCGTCTCCCGAATATCTTTTGTGGTGGTCGCGCCGGCCCCGCCGACGGGGTCCAACCGAAAACCCTTCCGTCGCGGTCCGGCTATTCGAGGGTATGTTGTCTATCGCGCTTGCCGGGAAGCCGAACGCCGGCAAGTCGACGTTCTACACCGCTGCGACTCGCTCGGAGGTGGACGTCGCGAACTATCCGTTCACCACTATCGACGCGAACCGCGGTGTCACGCACGCGCGAACGGAGTGTCCGTGCCTGGAGCGCGAGGAGCGCTGCGGGAACGAACACTGCCACGACGGGAAGCGCTACGTCCCAGTGGAACTCCTGGACGTCGCGGGTCTCGTGCCGGGCGCCCACGAGGGCCGCGGCCTCGGGAACCAGTTCCTCGACGAACTCACGAACGCGGACGTCATCGTGAACGTCGTGGACGCGTCGGGTGCGACGAACGAGGAGGGCGAACCCGTCGAAGTCGGCACCCACGACCCGCTGGAGGACGTCGACTTCATCGAGGCGGAGATGGACCTCTGGCTGGCCGGCATCGTCGACCGCAACTGGGAGTCCGTCGAGCGCCAGTCCCGCAGTCCCGGCTTCGACATCGAGGAAGCGGTCACAGACCTGATGACGGGGTTCGGGGCGACCGAGTACGACGTCGCGGGGGTGCTGCGGGGGATGGAGTACTCCGAGGACCCCGTCCAGTGGACCGAGGACGACCGCGAGGGGCTCGCGCGCGGCATCCGGCGCCGGACGAAGCCGATCGTCGTCGTGGCGAACAAGATCGACGCGGCGCCCGCGGAGAACGTCCAGCGGTTGCTCGACCTCGACAAGCCGGTGGTGCCGGCGACCGCCCAGGGCGAGCTGGCGCTCCGCCGCGGCGCGGACGCCGGGTTCATCGAATACGACCCCGGCGACGAGGACTTCGAGATCACTGGCGACGTCAGCGCCGACCAGACGGAGGCCCTGGAGGCCCTCCGGGAGACGATGCAGGAGTACGGCGGCACGGGCGTCCAGCAGGCGCTGAACCACGCGGTGTACGACCTCCTTGAGATGGTGACTGCGTACCCCGTACAGGACGCCTCGAAGTGGACGGACGCAAAGGGCAACGTCCTGCCGGACGCGTTCCTGCTGGAGTCGGGCTCGACCCCCGTGGACCTCGCGTACGCGGTCCACTCCGACATCGGCGACGGCTACCTCCACGCCGTCGACGCGAAGACCAGCCGCGAGGTCGGCGAGAGCCACGAACTCGAGGAGGGCGACGTCGTCAAAATCGTCTCCACCGCGAAGTAACGGGAGCAATCGGCGGTCCGCGCGCGGACTCGGCGGCCGCGGTCCGCGCCGCCCAGTAGGTGCTAGCGCGATTTCTTCGTTCAGACGAGTGGCTGAAACTCGAGCGACCGAAGTGGGACGTCGATGTACGGAGTGACTACTCGATTTCTAACTGACCACTTCGGCCACCCTGCTCACCGTCGTTTTCGTCCCATTCGAGTTCGAACTCGATACTTCGTTCAGTCATGTTGCCTGCCGGGCCTTCGCGTTCAGCTTTGACCTCGAAGGTCGGCCGGGCAGGGGGGTTCAGTGTTACAGACTCGGAGCCCGCTTTCAGGCTGATAGCGCTTCCGCTTTCGAGGTTGTCCGCGACTTTCCGGAGGTACGAAGCGATCTCTTCTCGACTCTGGTCGCTCTCTGATTTGAACAAGACTTCCTCAGGCATACAGGAGAACGTACACGGCCTGCACCGATAAATGCGTCCGCTGTGCTGACCGGCTGTTTCAGCTCGTACTCGGATAACGAAACCGTGTTGGCAACTCCTGCTACGTTTGGCCGGACGCGACGAACACGCCGACGTCTTTCGTGACGCGGAGTTCGCCGTCGCTGGCGTCCAAGCGGGCGCGGAACGCGTCGGCGATGTCCATCGCGTCGTCGCCGTCGAAGCCTGGCAGTGAGAGCACGTACGCGACCAGCGGCTCGTGAGTCGTCACGCGCAGTTCGTCGTCGAAGCGCCGCAGCTCGACGTCCGCGAACTCTCGACGAAGCCCCTCGGCGCCGTTCTCCAGGCTGAACGCGAGTTCGTCGGGCACGTCGCCGAATTCGCTGGCGACGTCGAACACCTCGGCGAGGTTGTCCTCGCCGTTCGTGGACGCGTACAGCGTTCCAGACGGCTTCAGGACGCGCCGTATCTCGGAGAGCGCCGCTTCGCGGCCGGCGTCGTCGAGGTGGTAGAGCACGTGGTGGGCGGTGACGGCGTCGAAGGCGTCGTCCGGATACGGGACATCGCGAGCGTCCACGGCGTCGAAATTGAGGTCGTGGCTGCAGTCCTCGAGGGCCTCCATCGCGTCCATCACCATCCCGGAGGAGTTGTCGGTGACCGTGACGTCCCACGTCTCCGGGAGTCGGCCGTCGTTGACCGCCCAGAACGCGCCGTGGCCGGCGCCCAGCGAGAGAACGCTGGCATCGGCGGGGAGGTCGAACTGGTCGAACAGCCACTCGTGGAGGGACTGTGATGCGGTGGAGAACCGCGCGTGCAAGACCTGTCGGGCGGCCAGGTTCGACGCGTCGGCGTACTGCTCGGCGAGCGCGTCGTCGTCCTGCCAGGCGTGCATGACCCGTGTGTCTGGCTACACGGACTTCAGCCCACCGTTGTGTCACGCGAGCGGTCGGAACCACACCGCAGCGACCAGTACGGCCAGGAAGACGTAACAGCCGCGCACGAGCAGCATCGTCGCGATTGTCGGGTCGCTGCGGGCCGCGAACGCGGCCACCACGCCGAACGCACCGACGGCCGCCACGGAACTCGGTGGGAACACTGCCAGTGCGGCGAATGCGACGACACCGACCATGGCGGCGGCCATCAGCGCGTACGCGAACCGGCGTGCACCCGAGCGCCCGAGGACGACGGCGACGCTGTGCTTGCCGATTGAGCGGTCGTACTCGTAGTCCTGGGCGTCGTCGACGACTTTCACGCCGGACAGCAGGACGAGCAGCACCGACGCGAACGCCAGCGGCCTGATGGCCACCACCCCCGCTTGCGCGTAGTAGCCGCCGACGAGCGCCACGGCGATGCCCATCGGGTAGCCCGTCGTCGTGGTCACGGGGTGCGTGTCGAGCTGCGGCGCGTGGTGGTAGGCGATGAGCCACGCGGGCACGGACAGCGCTGCCGCCCCCGGACCGACCAGCCACCACAGCGCCGCCGCGAACGCCGCGAACGCGGTCGTCGACCCCCGGATTGCCATCCGACAGCCCGCTTCCGTGAGCGGGTGGTCGTCGTCCTCGCCGCGGACGTGGAAGTCCACGAGGCCGTCCTTGACGTGGGCGGTGTACACGGCTGCGAACATCGCGCCGACGTGGACGCTCATCACGAGCACGGAGAATTCGCCGGCGAGCACCGCGCCGAACGCCGACGCGGCCAGCGGCGGCAGCATGAACACGGGATGAACCTGAGACGCGAACGCCCTGACGGCCGCTCCAGCACCCGCTCCGTGCCGTGTGGCCTGCATACACACCCCATAGGCTGCGGGCCGCATAACTCTCAGGGGGTCGAACGGACGCTGTCGACGAACTCCACCGTCACGGCGACGTCCCGCCCCGTCCGCTCGGCGATTTCGGCGCGCAGTCGGTCGGCCAGGTCGGGGTACTCCCGGTCTGCGGGGCGTTCGACGACGACGGTGACGCCGTACTCGTCGCTGACCACCGGCACGGTCGCGCGCACGCTGACGAGTGTCAGCGCCTCGTACTCGTCGTCCGCCAGCGCGTCCGTCACCGCGCGGTTCACGTCGCGCTCGTGGATCATCTGGTCGGTGGCCATCGCCAGCGTGCCGCTCAGTGTCGCCACGAGGAGCACCGCGACCGCGGCGACTCGTGCGTACCGGCGCAGCGGCACCGACCCCCACTCAGTCGGCCGGTAGCCAAGCTGCCAGAGGACGAACGGGGCGACGACGTTGATGGCCGCGAAGTTCGACACCAGCAGAAGTGCCGCGCCCGCCGCGACCACCGGCAGGTTCCACGCGATGCCGATGCCGACCGTCGCTGCCGCCGGGATGAGCGCGGCAGCGACCATCACGCCGACCAGCGACACGGGCAGCGCCGTCGCGATG
>NZ_WUUU01000110.1 GCF_009831555.1 Halobacterium bonnevillei
GGCAACACCTCGCCGAGCCAAGTGGTACGCCTGCTCAACGAACCGGAGCAACCGCGACTTCGGGAGGACTTCCATACGATTAGACTACTATGTGAACCTGTAACTCTCCGAGGATTTCAACAGAGCCTCTGAGACCGTTATTGACGCTCTTTAGCTGTCAGAAATCACCGAGCTCGCCCTGTTCGGGTGATTGCGGCCAATCTGGGTGGTGGAGATGCTGTAACCGGGTGTTGGTAGCTGACCCAAGGGGTGTAAGCTCCAGCGTACCCGTCTTCGTTTCTTCGATTAACCCCACCCTTTCAGCCCAGTCGAAATGAACTCGACTTTTCGTGTCTTTCGTTCCCCGTCCCCACGATTCGTCGTAGCCGGTCAGGTGAGTCAGACGGTCGACGAAGTTGTCTGCACGTTCTCCACCGAAGTCAGCGGTAACGTCTCCGACTGAAACTTGGTTCAGAACCGCCAGCATCGGGAGCCAATCGTGCTCAAATAGTTGTTGGCGGAACATAGCCTGTTCTGCATCTGTGAGGTAAGGCTTGTTACCAATACTCGCCTCATTTCCTGTATGTTGGGGCCCGAGCCGAACGGTCTCGGCGATTGCTGCTCCTGAACCCGTTAGGGACTTATCTTGATCAAGACAGCCAATCTTGTTCAGAAACTTCGGTACACGCTTGACCTTCGACTTGCCAATTCCGGCATCACTGATCCGCCCCGCAAGTGTGTCCCACTTGGTATCTGGGTGTTGCCACCGTAACCGCAGCACCTCTGCTGCGAATTCCAAGAACCGGGCGGTAGGCTGGATACCGGTAATGTGAGGGGAATCACTCGCTTCGGGATCGAAGTCGGGCGTCGACATACAGTCAAGATGCTGACGAGATTATTAATGTCTCCCGGTGAAACCGGCGAGGCGTAGGTTATATCTCGGGGCTTCTATTTCAATACAAGTGTGAATCCAGCAGAGGTAACGCCGGACGAAACCCATCATTTTGCCCCCGGGAAGCAGTATAAGATCGGGGACGCTGTCGCCGCACTCGACCATCTTGAGGAGACCGCTGACGTAATCTATCTCGATGACGCGTGGTCCCGTCCGCATCGGGGCGGACAGTTTGGTGTCGATTATCCGACTCACCCGTTCAAAAATAATGGGTCTGATGAGAGTCTGTCCACTCAGGAAGTAGTTGATGCCTGTTTCGACGCCCTAAACGACGGTGGTTGGTTGATTGCTGATGCAGATGATTGGTTACTTCCCCGGATGACTGAGTACGTTCGTGAAGAGTATGGTGACGTGACCGAGTCCTACAAGGGCGGGGGGTACAGGAAAGTCGGCAGCGTGACGTACCTTTCGTCGGACGACACGCCAGATCGAAGCACTCCCGGGATGTATCTCTCAACCGGAGGGTATTCTGTTCTGTTTGCGCACAAGGGGAGTACCGACCGACGAACGAGCGCTTCCGCTCGTCAGGTCGTACCACGACAACGAGAAAAATACGGGTGGGGGAGCGTTAAACCAGTTGAACCCTACCAGGCGTGGCTGGCAGGGCTGCTATCTGAAGGGGAACATCTTGTAGTCCCGTGTGCTGGAACCGCTCCTGCTGCAATTGCCGCTGAGTTAGAATTCGGGTCTTCGATAGATTACACATGTATCGATATTGAGGAGGGGGCCTACGATGGATTCCGAGCTCGAGCTAAACAGCAACTACCGGCAGAGCGCTTGACCGAACTCTCCCTGTAGCACTTTTGCAGTCTCCCAATTGGTTTAAGCAAATCATTGAGGAGCCCTCCACTGCTCTCCTGATTGGGGCTACTAAGATATTCTTCCGATAATATTTAGTGAATACTCCAAGAATAGGCCACCGTGCCTTTTGAACGACGACCCTCATCACGACTTGCTGATGCGGGCGAGCGAACACTCCAAGTCGGCAGTGAACGCCCAATCCGCATCAGTACCGGGCATCGCCTTCTCCACCACGATGGGAAATGTAGCCGCCCGCACGGCCACAACTACGAAATTTCGGTCGAAGTCACTGGCTCGCTCACGCAAGATGGCTGGATCGTAGACAAAGGAGATATTACCTCAGTAATAGATGACTGGGACCACCGCTTCCTTCTCGAAGAGGGCGACCCACTCATCGACGCCTTCGAGCAGAGCGGCGACGGCGATTCACTCGTCGTTCTCGAACACCCGCCAACTGCGGAAGTGATGGGCCTCGTCTTGGAAGAGAAACTCCGCGAGACACTCCCAGAGTCAGTCTCAAACATCTCAGTGACCGTGCGGGAGACGTCGGAACTCTGTGCGGGGGCGACTCAGTAATGCCGGTCAGATCGACGGCTGACGAGCAGCCAGCGGACGACGTCGACGGCACGGCACTGCCGGTCAACGAACTCTTCTACTCGCTCCAAGGAGAAGGCAAGCTCACCGGGACGCCGTCGGTGTTCGTCCGTACGAGCGGCTGTAACCTCCGTTGTTGGTTCTGTGACTCCTACCACACCTCATGGGAACCCACCCACGCCACCATGAGCGTCGACGACATCGTCGAGGAGGTCCAGTCACACGACGACGCCGATCACGTCGTCCTCACTGGTGGTGAACCGCTCGTCCACGACGAGTCGGTCACGCTCATCGAGCGCCTCGCCGACCTCGACTACCACATCACCGTCGAAACCAACGGCACCATCCATCGCGACGCCCCCATCGATCTAGCGAGCATCAGCCCGAAACTCGCCTCCAGTACACCGACCCCCGAGAAAGATCCCAAGGGCGACGGCGAGTGGGCGGACCGCCACGAAGACCGCCGTATCGACCTCGATGCTCTGAGCGCGCTCGTCGACGACTACGATGCACAACTCAAGTTCGTCGTCACGGGCCCTGACGACATGCCCGAGATCGAATCGCTTCTCTCTGACGTCCGCGCGGCGGCCTCGAGCCGCATCCTGGATTCCGACGTGCTACTGATGCCCGAGGGGACGACTCGGGACGAGCTCGACGCTCGCCGGAACGAGGTCGCGGACCTCGCGATGGAGTACGGTTACCGGTACACGCCCCGCTTGCACGTCGACCTCTGGAACGACGCCCCGGAAACGTAACATGACGAGTACGCACTCCCAGTTCGTGACTGACGATGCGGAATCGGACATCGACTACGAGAAGGCACAGCGTGGCGTTCGCCTCCTTCTGGAGGCAGTCGGCGAGGACCCGGGCAGTGACGCGTTGGCCGAGACCTGGCAGCGGCGCGTCCCGGATGCGCTCGAGACCCTCACGGCGGGCCAACGAGAGGCCGAAAAGCCGACGATGCGTACCTTCGACGCCGAGACGACCGATCTCGTCGTGAAAACCGGCATTCCAGTCTACTCGCTGTGTGAGCACCACTTGTTGCCGTTCTTCGGGACGGTTCATCTGGCGTATCGGCCGACGGACGAGGTGGTTGGGCTCTCGAAGCTGACGCGGTACGTGCGCTGGCAGTCCCGCCAGCTCACGATGCAAGAGCAACTAACGAACGACATCGCGTCGGGGCTCGAAGCGGAACTCGACGCGGCCACTGTCTTTGTAGAAATGAATGCGACGCACCTCTGTGAGGCGATGCGTGGCGTCGAAACGAAGAGTACGACCACCACCAGGGCAACCGTCGGTGAACCGACTGAGGCCGAACGTGAGCGGTTCCGGGCGGCGGTCAAGCGGGCGGGGGGCCAGCGATGAGCGAGCAACGAGCGGTTATCCTGGCATCTGGAGGGATGGATAGTGCGACCGCAGCGGGTGTAGCGCAGGATGCTGGCTACGAGTTGTACATGCTGCACACGTCCTACGGCCAGCAGACTGAGAGTAAGGAGTACGAGTGTGCGCAGGCCCAAGCCGAAGCTTTCGAGGCCGCCGACTTTCTGCACCTGACGACGGACCACCTCTCGAAGATCGGGGCGTCGAGTCTCACTGACGAGGAAATGGATGTCGAGGAAGCGGACCTCGAAAGTGACGAGATCCCGTCAAGCTACGTGCCGTTCCGGAACGCGAACCTGCTGTCGATGGCGACGTCGTATGCAGAAGCCAACGACTGCGAGGCCGTGTTCATCGGCGCGCACAGCGAGGACTTCTCGGGGTATCCGGACTGCCGGCCGGAGTTCTTCGAGGCGTTCCAGCAGGTCGTCGACGTCGGCACGAAACCGGGGACGGAGATCAGCGTCAAAGCGCCGTTCGTTGAGTGGTCGAAGACGGACATCGCCGAGCGCGGCCTCGAACTTGACGTTCCCTACGAGCACACCTGGAGCTGCTACCGGGACGAGGCGCCGGCGTGTGGCACCTGTGACGCGTGTGCGTTCCGTCTCCAGGCATTCCAGAATCTCGCCGAGCGCGATCCAATCAAATACGCCGAGCGCCCGGATTATACCGACTCGTAGACGCCGCTGAGCCGATTTACCTACGGTTAAGTTGGTTCCGGCGCTAATTCTCCTCGACGCGTGGTCGGCTCACGAAGAGTGGGCCCGGTGCTGAGACACCGAACCCGCGCTGCCTGAATCAGACAGCATGTACACTATCGACGACGATTTGCAAAAGTTCGACGGTTGCATCGTTTGGAGACTGTTCAGCTTAATTAGGGGTGGCTTCGGACAATGAGTTCGAAGCCAGTTGATGCCGCAGACGTCCACAACCTCCTCGGAAACCAGCGCCGAGCGCTGGTGGTAGGGTACCTCGCTCTCTTCGATCAGGGAGAATCAGTTGCTGTTCGACATGTTGCTAGGGTTGTCAGAGCGGTCGAAACCGGAAAGGCTCCCAGCAGCGTGAGCACCAGTGACTATGAATCCGCCTATAACGGCTTGATTCAGAGTCATCTCCCCCGACTCGCCGCTGGTGAGCTAATTGAGTACGACGAGAACCGCAAAGAGATCACGGTGACTCCGCAACTGCATCAGCATGCTTTCCTTCTGGCCGTCGCACAACTTGTGACCACAATTGGATAGCTCTCCGGCCGTGACGAGAAAGTGGATTAGTCTAACTGCCCAATATCTTTGATAGTCTCATACTTAGTTTCCAATAGGCAATTCCCTCACACCTAGTTGAGGAATTGTCTCCACCTGGGATCGGGCTAATCCTGCCCACAATCCGTTTTCTAACCCACAGATCCTTTTCCCGATTATTCAGTTTCGACCTCTTCTTTTCCAGACGTCAACTCAACATACCCGTATCTGCCTACGTCTTCAGTAGTATCAGGCTCTAAGCGGAACATCTGTAACAGGTATTGTCCTCCTAGTGATAGCTTGAGATGTCCTTCTGCGTCTTCTGCAAGCATACCTTCTGAAACAAGAGCCCTAATACGGTCTCGTATGCGCTCAGGTTCCGCTGAAACTAGTGCAACGACCTCATCTACAGATGGGGCGTCATCTTTTCCCTGTACTTCCTCGAGTATCTGATAATCCAGTGGATCAATCTCGGTTGCTTCAACAGGCTCATTACCCGCTGTCGCCGCCCCATACGGCGACCCAGTTAGGTAATTGATCCCCTTCGATGTGATTTGATAGTATGATCCCTCTTGCCGGACCTTCTCGATAAACTCCGCTTCAGAGAGTTTGTCTACCCTCCTCTTGATCGTCGAGTATGAGGCCGTTTCTCCGTTGAGTTCGAGATTGAGCTCAATTCCTCTTTTGTTCAGTGCAACACCGCTTTTCCCGAGTAATTCGAGAATTAGTTCGTCGTTTTCATTAAGCCAATTCGGCCGGACCCGCTGCATTTGGTGCGAGTACGACGACGTTTCACTTAGTAGTGGCTGAAATACGCCCCCAATTAGTGATTAGGAAATAGTCGCACTCTATGACCAAATATTGGGCCAGCTTTATATATTATCGCTCTATATATCGGCATGGAAACGATGCGAACGCGTTCGATAGAAAAATTCGACCCAATCAGGCAGGTGGTGAACCGTGACCGGTGAAATCTCCACCGCTGGGACCTGGGAAGCTGCTGACGATTCCAATGTGGAATCAGTATGGCCTTCCGACCTAACACCTACGAAGAGCCCCTACGGTACCCCAGAAGACCAGACTCCCGTTGCGGTTCAGCAAACGGCCACCGAATCACGGTATGCGAAAGTGAATCGTGATTCCGAAGGGGTAGTCCTCGGTATTGCCCTCTTCCTAAATGAAACCGAACTGTGCCGTCTTGGCGCTGAACTCGACAAAGCAGAAGAGATCAAATACTGGGTAGAAGATGGCCGCCTACGGTTCGCCAAGGCTGACTCAACGGAAAATGAGGTGAGTTCGAAAAACGATGGCTGAATCCCAACCAGCTACCACCTACCCAACCACGCAACAGTATGCGCGTTGGAAAGACCGCGCGAAAGACTTCGGAATGAGTGTCAGCGAGTTCATTATGCACATGGTCGAAGCCGGGTTGAAGAAATTCGATGCTCGGGTGGAAGCCGATGAATCGAGACAGGAGCTCCGGCAGCAACGGAATGACCTGAAAGCTGAACTTGAGCACGCGCGCGACCGGATCAACACATTGGAGAATCGGCTTCATGGAACTGAGCGTGAGACCGTCCGGAATTTCGTTCAGGCCCACCCCGGATCCACCTATGAGGACGTCACCCAACATGTCATCGACACCGCCCCAGATCGGGTGAATGGTCATCTGGATGCACTGGAAGGCGATGCGATAGAGACGGTCAACAACCGGTACTACCCGACGAAATCGAGTACCGAGGAGGGGATCTCTGATGCCGCGTGAACTCTCCAACGATCCACGAGACCGACTTGGAGTGTACAAGCGACTCGAGGAGGTACCCCTGCGCTATCGACTGCGACAACACGCGGACGTATACCGCGGTGAGGATGTCTGGGAGACCTTCTTGGAAGAGCACCTCTTTTCCCAGTACCCCAAGGATAGGTACCGGAAGGATACCCGACGGGCTGGTCGTCTTTGGAAGAACCACATGGCTGACCGAGGCCGACATCACGCACTCGCAACGCCCGAAGATGTTGACCAGTGGTGCCGGTCGCTTCTGGATCAACGCAACATCAGGACCGTGTACAATCACTACTGGGTTCGACTCGAGCGGTTCTACGACTGGTTGGTTTCGCGCAGCGACCACCCGCACGTCTACCACCCGTTCCTGATGGCAGCAGCAGAATACGAGACTGCTGGCAGAATCTGGAATGCAAAGGTCGAACAGAGGTGATCTCATGAGTAGTGAAGACATTCGCGACGGGGTGGAAGAGAGGCGCAGGGCGTTCGCCGATGCGTTCGATCTGGAAGCAGACCCCCTCGCGAAGTACGACAGTCAATTCCGGGATCTGAACAGCGATCCTCTCGAAATGTACGCAGCGGATGTCTTGGCACCGAGGGGGCTCTCAGAAAGCCGGCAGAACGACTACTGGAGAGTCTTCCGGCAGTTCAAAGAGCAGATGCAGCAACAGGGTCGTCACTACGCGTGCGCGAACACCCAACAGATCAAGACCTTTGCTGAGAGTCAGCGTGCGAAACGAGGTCACGACGTGGGCACGATTAAATCGCACCTGCGGATTCTGAACGGTCTCTATCAATACTGGCAGCGTGAACCGGTGTTCCCTCACGGGGAGGAATTTAACCCAGTAGAGGCTGCTCGGGAAAAGATCCCGTTCCGAGAGTGGAAGCAAGAGGAACCCGACAAAGATCATCCACACGTCCCTCTTGAGGATCTTCGGGAAGGTCTCAGGACGATCAAGCACCTCAGAGACCGATGCTGTGTCGGCGCACAGATCAAACTCGGGATGCGCGTCGGCGAGGTTTGCAACTGCCAGCTTCAGGACGTGTCGATTCAACATCCCGACATCGAGGAAAACTACCCCGAACTCGGGACCCATCCGCGCGTTCGGGATCTCGAGAACGCGATCTTCATCCCGTCAGAGGAAAAGCGGGATGGAAACAAGTCGAAACGTGCTCGGGTCCTACCGCTTGACGACGAAATGCGCCAGCTGCTTGTGCAGTGGTTGCTCATTCGTCCCGACAACGGCGAACCCTGGGTTTTCCTCTCCGATCAGCGCCACGACCAGTTGTGGCCCAAAACCATCAACGAAGCATGGAAGGATGCGTTCCATCCTGAATACGAGGAAACCGAGCATCACGAAGGAGTGACGAGTCACTTCGGCCGCCACTGGTTCAGCAGCTACTGGCGTATTAACCAGGATCTCAACCGTGAGCTGGTCAAGTACATGCGCGGCGACGCGATCGGCGACGCAGCGGTCGACTACGGCGAAGCAATCGACTCGTACCTTCACACGTATTACGACGACATCGAGAGCATCTACCGAGAGAACATCTTCAAGTTAGGAATTGGGCCATACTGATCCCCTCACTTCTTACTCAATAGCGATACCTGAGTAGAGTCAAGGCACTGGATATGGGTCTAGTCTACTCATCAGCCTTATTCACTCCAAACCATCTCTACTAACTCCGGGAAGAATATCTGTTAGTGATCGTACTTTGGTTTCATGACAGCAGTATCTCCTGAATGGTTCTTTTCAACGATAGCACAGGCCAGCGCAGCATCTATCGGGTTCTTGATTGCATTTATAGCGGCACAGTACAGCTCTAGGAAAAATAAACACCAAGAAAATTATAATAGGCTCCTGGATCGACTTGAGGAAATTGAGGAAAACTATAACCCCATCTTGGGTAAGATGGAGGATCAGCTAACGGGTGTTACCAATTTCCCATCTGCTGGGGGCGGTATAGACCGAGCTTTTGAGATTGATGTGTCCCAAGATGATATAGAACAGGTCGCAAATCAGTTCTCTCAGTCGGAAGCAGTGAAAGTGTATGCAAATCTAAAACGGAGTCAGAAACTATTGAACAATCTCATTCTACCGCAGCCAAATAACAAGAAGAAGGAACAACTTCGGCTGCTAAATGAAACCTCGAAATATCTCTCAGAGACGCTGAATAAAAATGGTCCAGCACAGGCATTTCTGAGTGATACTTCAATCGGGACACTGTCTCCTGATGAAGTTAGAAATAAGAACGTATTCCCTAATGTTCTCAGCCGAACATACCCTGGAAAACCGGATATTCAAACAAATACTATGAAGTCTTGGGGCGATCTTATGAAGAAATTCCGCCAAGAAACCGTCAGGGCGTCGATGACAGCCCAGAATTCAGAATTAGTCATGAATCATAAGGAGTATAGAATTCTTTTGAACCGGGTTGTCACTTTCTTTTTTGTCGGAGTCATTTTCCCAATGTTGTTTTTACTGGCATGGTCCCCAAGCGGATTAGTTTTATCTGACATTACAATTGCTGCTATTGAGATCGTTACGATTCTTGCAGTCTCTTACCACGTGTTACAGCTATTTAGCGCAGTTAAGTCTCTCATCAATATATCTAGTAACCTCTGATCAGGTGTTAACTCGCCTAATGAAGCCAATTAATCGGCAAGTCCCGCTTGAGGACCACCAACTGCTAGCGGATCTTCGTTTCCGAGCATCCCCGCCGTGGTCACGATGGCGGTCTGTTTGTCCGCGATGCGGCGGCGCTGCCCGTCCCGCGTGCTCTTGTCGAGGAAGCGCGCGTGCCCGCAGGCCGCACGGAACGCCGCGGGGTCGCGGAGAAACTCGCTCGTGCGTTTGAACCGCTCGGTGACGGCGACGCCCATGCCCTCCACGTAACAGGGGACGTCGTGGGCGTCGCAGACCAGCATGAGTTCCTGGGTGCGGCCGATGGCGAACGCCGGCGCGACGACGGTGCCGCCGCCGTAGATGGTCTCCGAGACGGCCGTCGCGAACGCGTCCTCGATGCTCGCGCGGTCGGGCCGGGTCACGTCAGCGTACGTGGATTCGGTGATCACGGCGTCGGCGTCCGGCCGCGCCGTGGTCCCGGACAGCAGGCGCTGGGCCTCTGTGTTGAAGTCCGCGGTGTACAGCAGTCGGGTGTCCCCGTCGTCCACGAGGACGTGCGCGCTCCCGGGGATGTGGCCGGCGTCGAAGAGCGTCACCTCGTAGCCGGCGGCCTCGAAGGGCTCGGCGTAGCCGTGGGTCTGTGAGACTTCGCCGAGGCGCGCGACCTCCGCGCGCGTGAACGGACAGTCGTAGCGGCCGCCGCGTTCGTTCGGCCGGCCGGGGCCGCGCTCGCTGGCCTGCAGTTTCAGGGTGTCGTCGGC
>NZ_WUUU01000111.1 GCF_009831555.1 Halobacterium bonnevillei
AGCCTGCAGTCCACGACGGCGTTCACGGTCCTCGAACTGCTCGAACTCGAGGAACTCGGCTTCTACGACGCGGGCGAGGCGTGGCAGGCGACGATGGACGGCGAAACGGCCCTCGATGGCGCGCTGCCCGTGAACCCGGGTGGTGGGCTGAAAGCCCGCGGCCACCCACTCGGCGCGACGGGAGTGTCGCAGCTCGTGGAACTCGTCTGGCAGCTCCGCGGCGACGCCGACGGCCGCCAGGTCGACTGCGAGACCGGGCTGGCAGTGAACGTCGCAGGGTTCGGGAACAACGCCATCTGCACGATCCTGGAGGGGGCGGCGTGACGGACGACGAGCCGGCGGTTTCGGCGGCTGCGACGGCCTGCGAGGAGTGTGGAGAGACGTGGGCGTACGACCGCGCCCGCTGTCGAGTGTGTGGGAGCGAGTCGGTCCGGGAGGTCGCACTCGGACCGGGCGAGCTGGTCGCGACGACGGTGTCGCGGGTGACGCCGCCGGGCGTCCGCGAGCCGAACCCGCTCGGCGTCGCGCGATTCGCGAACGGCGTACAGGTGACCGCGCAGCTCGCCGACGAAGACCTCACCGTCGGGGACAGGGTGTTGCTCGCGGGCGACTACGAGCTTCGCGACGGCACGCGGGGGCCGAGACTCGAATCGCGTTGACCCGCCCGCTGGCAGCGACTGCAGCGACGGAGCGACCCCGCACTCCCGCGACGTGGGGTTACTCCCCGCGCACGTGAGCAACGAGCGTCTCGTGGCACTCGCTGGGGTGTTCCGGGTAGACGCTGAGCGGCTTCGCCTCGTTTTCGACGTCGATGACGAGTTCGTGGCGTTGCTGGTAGGTGCGGTAGAGACTGAAGACGCCGACGACGCCGAATGCGAGGCCGACCAGCGGATTCCGGTTCACGCCAACCCACACGCCGACGGCCACCAGCAGGAGGCTCATCACGGCGACGTCGAACTCCAGGGTCCGGAGCGCGACGCTCTCGATGGCGTCGTTCGGGATCTTGATGCGGTCCTCGTCGCTTCGAACGACGAATACCGTGTCCTCCGAGTACCCGATCCAGCCGCCCCCGCGCAAGTCCGTCCGAGAGATCTCGACGCCGTCAGTTGGTGGCTGCTCGTTGCTATCCATACGAAGTGCAACTCGCCGGGCGACTTCTATGTTGGGACGAGAACTGCAGGAGAGAAGTGACCGCAGAGCGACTAGTGCGGCTCAGTCGTCAGCGATGTCCTCGTTCGCCGGTTCGCCGCCCGGGAAGAAACTCTCGTGGGCGGGTTCGAAGGCGTCCTCGTCCTCGGTGATCTTGTCCCAGGCGGTGAGGCCGCGCTCCTCGTGGGTGCCGGGCATCGTGTTGTCGAGGATGAACGCCGCGATGCCGCCGACGGCGATTTCGGTCCCGAGAATGATGTTGATCGTCGTCGCGACCTCGGGGATGCCCAGGACCGACCCTAACAGCGGGATTCCGGACATCCCGGCTTCGAACGCCTCGCTACCGACGTTGCCGACGTACTGCGGGATCGAGAGACCAGCGAACAGGCCGAAGCCGAGCACGAAGACGTTCCGGTTCTGATTCAGGTCGACGTGCTGGAGCTGTGAGAGCCCGACGCCGACGATCTGTGCGAACATCGCGAGGAAGAGGCCGCCGACGATGGCGTTCGGAATCGTCGTCACGAACGCGCCGAAGTAGCCGACGTACCCGACGAGAATCATCACGACTGCCCCGACCTGGACGACGTACCGGGAGGCGACGCCGGTGATGCCGATGGCACCGATGTTCTCCGTGTAGGACGTCGACCCGTTACCAGTGCCCATGATCCCGGCGAACACGTTACCGAGCCCTTCCATGCCGAGGCCGTGGTTGACGCGCTGCTTGTTAGGTGCACCCTCGCCGGCCATGCGGGCGACGGAGTGGTAGTCGCCGAAACTCTCGATGGCGGACGCGAGCATCCCCGCAATCATGCCGGCGGAGAACGACGCCGTGAACAGCGGCGTCCCCCACTGGAACGGCGTAATCGGGCGGATCGCCGGCGCATCAGTGATGGCGCCGAAGCTGACGATGTCGACGATGCCCGCAATCGACAGGACGGCCGCCAGGAGGTACGCTGCGCCCAGCCCCAGCAACACCGGGAAGAGCTTGAACACCCGGGAGTAGGTGTCGATGTACTGCGAGAACAGCACGATGAGCACGAGCGTCAGTCCTGCGAGATACCAGTTCTGGTCCGCGGCGGTGATCTGCGGCACGCCGATCAGCGCGAGCCCGATCAGTGCAATGACCACGGAGATGACCAGCGGGCCGATGTACTTCTTCAGCTTACCGAACACGCCGAGGTAGCCGATAAGCACCTCGACGCCACCGGCGATGATGATCGCGCCCTGTAGTTCGCGCATCATCTCTGTCGAACTCGCGCCGCCGTCTGCGCCGCCGAGGACGGCGATGATGGCGAGCGCGGGACCGAGCATCGAGAACGTCCCGCCCTGCACGATCGGGTACTTGTTCCCGATGGTGGTCTGGGCGAGCGTCGCGATCCCGGAGACGACGAAGAACGTCCCGACGAGCTGGGCGGTTTGGCCGCCGTCGAACCCGAGCGCGCCGGAGAGCACCAGCGGGATCGCAATCGTCGAACCGACCATAGTGAGCCAGTGTTGCGTGCCGAGGAGAATCGACTGCCCGAGTGGCGGTTTGTCCTCGATGCCGTACGTCACCATGGACGACTCGCCACCGTCAGTGCGTACGTCCTCAGTTCCTGTTCTGTCCGTCTTCGACGTATCAGTGTCTTTGTTTGTCATGTAGTAGCCCTCCGTCGGGGAGTGCTGTCAGTGCATGCTTGCTGTTGTCAAGCGGGCACGTACCTTTCTCCTCAAACATCTATTATAAATGTACCCCCTGTGAGAGCGGGACCGGCCAGATTCGCGTTGCTACGGGCGGGGTCCACACGTGTTCTCAGCCGGCATCAGGGTGGAACGAACGGGCCGGGCGGTCTCGGCGTCTCCAGGAGCGCAGCCAGCTTCGGGAGCCCCGCGAGCGAGGCGAGTGGGACGCCGGGAGACAGACGACGTGAGTCTCCCGGCAGCCGAGACGTCGAGAGCCCAGTTCTGTTGGCTCCGGTCTCGTCAGCTGAACCACCGTACGCGAACACAACCGGGAGAGCCAGGGAACGCGGCCGCCCTGACGACCCGGCGAAACGTATTTGCGGGTCGTCTCGGTGATACGAGTATGGCCAGCGCCAGCGACCCATCGTACAGTGTCCACGCCGACCTCGACGTCACCATCGAGACGCGAGACGGCGTCGGGCTCTCGACTGACATCTACCGGCCCGCAGACCCGGACACGAACGAACCAATCGACGACCCCCGACCAGTCATCCTGGACCGGACGCCGTACGACAAGACCGGCGGCCGCCTCCGGCACGGCGAGTGGTACGCCTCCCGCGGGTACGTCATCGCCATCCAGGACGTCCGCGGGCGCTTCGACAGCGGGGGCGACTTCTACATCAACGCCAACGAGGCCGAGGACGGCGCGGACGCCGTCGAGTGGCTCGCAGAGCAGGACTTCTGCGACGGCAACGTCGTCACGCTCGGCACGAGTTACGGCGCGTGGGTGCAGAACGCGCTCGCAACGCAGGACCCCGACGGCCTCGCGGGGATGTTCGTCAACATGGGCGCCGCGAACGGCCGAAAGAAGACGTTCCGGCACAACGGCGCGTTCGAGCAGCGCTGGCTGTCGTGGGCGCTGACGCTCGGCGCCGGGTTCGCCCACGAATCGCTCGAGGACCCCGACGTCCAGCAGGTGTTCGCGGACGTCGACGTCCGAGAGGTGTTCGAGAACGGGCCGATCCAGCGCGGCGAGTCCGCGCTCGCGGAACTCCCGCAGTACGAGCAGTGGGCGTTCGACATCATGACCTCGGGGTCGGCCAGCGACGACTACTGGCAGAACCCCAGCGTGAACTTCGAGGCGCACTACGACCAGAGCGCGGACGTCCCGACGGTGTACTCGGGCGGCTGGTACGACTCGTACACGGGCGCGACCTGCGACAACTTCCGCGGCCTCGCGGACAGGAAGGACAGTGACCACTTCCTCCTGATGGGGCCGTGGACGCACCTCGCTCGCCTGCCGGGCGGCCACGACCACAGCGAGGAGCTGCTGTTCCCGCCGCTGACCTGGGAACACCCGACCGCCGGCGACCTGGCGTTCGGCGAGAACGCGACCCGGAAGTACCGCGAGACCCGCAAGCAGTTCTTCGACCACTACGTCCGCGGCGAGGACGCCTGGGACATGTCCCGCGTCGAGTACTTCATGATGGGGTTCGGGGACGGCCACCAGACTGACGACGGCTCGCTCTTCCACGGCGGTGAGTGGCGCAGCGCCGACGAGTGGCCCCCCGAAGGGACGGAGATGACGAAGTTCTACGCGCACGCCGACGGCACGCTCTCGACCGAGCAGCCGACTGCCAGCGAGTCCTCCACGTCCTACGAGTTCGACCCGAACGACCCCGTGCCGACTATCGGCGGGAACACGTCCTCGTATCTCACGTTCGAGCCCCGCGAGGAGTCCGTGGGAGCGTACCCGCTGGGCGACCGCAACATCGTCGACTTCGCGGGCCGCGGCGGCTACGACCAGCGCACTGACGAGGACACCTACGGCGCGAGTCCGCCGTACGGCCCGCTGAGCGAGCGCGATGACGTGCTCGTCTATCGGACGCCGCCCCTGGAGGAGCCGGTGGAGATCGCGGGCCCGATCCGCGTCCGCGTGTTCGGCGAGACTGACGGCCCGGACACGGACTTCACGGCGAAACTCGTCGACGAACACCCGCCCAGCGACGACTACCCGAACGGGTACGACCTGAACCTCTCGGACTCCATCTGCCGGGCGCGATT
This sequence comes from Halobacterium bonnevillei, assembly GCF_009831555.1. Classification (GTDB taxonomy): domain Archaea; phylum Halobacteriota; class Halobacteria; order Halobacteriales; family Halobacteriaceae; genus Halobacterium; species Halobacterium bonnevillei. Next base: position 4,876 of record NZ_WUUU01000111.1, read on the forward strand.
CCGCGGCTACCGCGACGAACCGGACCTCGTCGAACCCGGCGAGGTCTACGAGTTCTACATGGAGCCCTACGACACCGCGAACCACTTCAAGGAAGGCCACCGCATCCGCCTGGACGTCTCGTCGTCGAACTGGCCGCGCTTCGACGTCAACCACAACACCGGCGGCCCGCTGTACGTCGACGAGGAGTACCGCGTCGCGGAGAACACGGTCCACCACTCCGCGAGCCACCCGACGCACGTCGAACTCCCGATTCAGCCGACCGACTGACGGGTCAACTCCCGATTTAGCCGTCGAACCGACCGCGGGGAACTCCCGGCCGACCCCGCGCGCCTACACTTTCTGCACGAACTCGACGTGGTAGCCGTCGGGGTCCTCGACGAACGCGACGCGGCGCTCGGCGGCATCGACGGTCGTCGGCTCCCGGACGACGACGGGGTCGGCTTCCGCGACGACGCGCTCGAACGTCGCGTCGGTGTCCTCGACTCTGAGCGCGAGGTGGTCGACGCCCGACGGGTCCACCCGGTCGTCGCTGTCGGGGTCGTGTTTGAACTGGAGTTCCGCGCCGTCCGGCGCGCCGACGTAGTAGTTCAGCACGCCGTCGAGCGTGAACTCCCGGTGGTAGTCGAGGCCGAGGACGTCCTCGTAGAAGTCGGTCGTCGCGTCGATGTCGGACACCCAGAGTGCGGTGTGTACAACACGCATGGTCCACAATCGCGCGAACGTCACTGTAAGTATTCCGGCGTCCCCTGGGCCTGTCCCGGCAGAATTCGCCGTGCTCCCCGCGACATTACCTATCGGGCAGTTAATCTTTATTAGCGTATTCGTGCTCAGTTCGTGTGTGACGGTACCTATCGACAGAGACAGATTCGTCGCAACGATGCAAGAACAGGCCGAAATCGGCGGGACCGAGGGCGGTGGGCTCCACCGGCTCGCGCTGTCCGACGAGGACCGCGAGGTCCGGGACTGGCTCACTGACCAACTCGAGGACCTGGGGCTCACGGTGCGGGTCGACGAGTTCGGCAACATGTTCGCGCGCCGGGAGGGAACCGACCCCGACGCCGCGCCCGTGCTCGTCGGCTCCCACCTCGACTCCCAGCCGTACGGCGGCATCTACGACGGCGCGCTCGGCGTCGTCGGGGCCCTCGAGCTGTTGCGGACGCTCGAGGACGAGGACATCCGGACGGAACACCCCATCGAGATCGTGAACTGGACGAACGAGGAGGGGTCTCGGTTCCAGCCAGCGATGCAGGGCAGCGGCGTCTGGATCGGCGAACACGACCTCGAGGAGCAGTACGAGACGACCGACGAGGACGGCAACCGCTTCGTCGACGAACTCGAACGAATCGGCTACCGGGGCGACGTCCCCGCCGAGCCCCAGGAGGAGTACGAGGCCGCGCTGGAACTGCACATCGAGCAGGGCCCGTACCTCGAACTCGACGACAAGTCCGTCGGTGTGGTCACCGGCGTCGTCGGGTTCTACTGGGGGGCGACGACCTTCTACGGGGAAGCCGACCACTCCGGCCCGACGCCGATGCACTACCGCAACGACGCGCTCGTCGCGGCCGCCGACGTCATCACGCAGATCCGGCGGATTCCGAGCACGCTCGGCGAGCGCACGGTCGGGACGGTCGGCTACGTGGACGTCGAGCCGAACTCCATCAACATCATCCCCGACGAGGTGACGATGACGTGGGGGTTCCGCGACCCGAGCGACGACGTGGTCGAACAGGCCAAAGAGCGCGCCGTCGCGGAGAGCGAGATGGCCGCCGAGCGCGAGGGCGTCGACTGGGAGTGGGAGAAGCGGATGCGTTCGGAGAGCGTGGACTTCGCGGACAAGTGCGTCGACGCAGTGCAGGGCGCAGCCGACGACCTCGGGTACGACAACGAGCAGATCTACAGCGGCGCCGGCCACGACGCCGCCCACCTCAGCAAGTTCTGTGACACGAGCATGGTGTTCGCGCCCAGCGAGGACGGGAAGAGCCACAACGAGGACGAGTACACGAGCTGGGAGGACTGCTACAAGGGCGCGAACACGCTCGCGAACGCCGCGCTCCGCATCGCGACGCCGGTCGAATAACGAGCCGAGAATCAGTTCGTCAGGTCCCGACCGGGGCGCGCCTCAGAAGTCCCAGTCCGGCCGTTCGCGCTCGACGAACTCGCCGTGGCCGCCCTCGGCGACGATGTCGCCGTCGTCGGCGACCAGTTCGCCGCGGACGAACGTCTTCTTCACGCGCCCCGCGACCTCGCGACCCTCGTAGATGGAGAAGTCGGAGATGTTCGCGTTGGCCTCGGCGGTGATGGTGTACGTCTCGTCGGGGTCGAACACGACGACGTCGGCGTCCGTTCCGGGGTCCAGCGTGCCCTTTCCGGGGAGCCCGAAGATGCGGGCCGGGTTCGTGCAGAGCTTCCGGACGAGGAACGGGTAGGAGAACCCGCGCTCGTTGACGGCTTCGTCGTGGAACACCGGGAGGTTCGTCTGCAGCGCGTTGGCGCCGAACTTGCTGTCCCACCAGTTCTCAGTCTCCTTGCCCGCCAGCGTGTACCCGCAGTGGTCCGTCGAGACGACGTCGAGCGTGCCCGCCTTGAGGTGTTCGAACATCGCGTCGTTGTCGTCAGGCTTGCGGATGGGGGGCGCGATCATCGGGAGGTTCCCGAGTTCCTCGAAGATGGAGTCGTCGTGGACGGTGTAGTGCGTGCAGGTCTCCGCGCGCACCATCTCTTCGCCGTGCTCCTCGCGGAACTGCGCGAGCACCTCGGCGGACTTCCGGCAGGACGTGTGGATGCCGTAGTACTGGCAGCCGTGCTCCGTCGCCATCCGGACGGCGTCCTCGGCGGCCATCGCCTCGGCGTAGTCCGGCCGAGACCTGGGGTACCATTCGGGGTCGCCCTTGCCCTCCGCCTGGAACTGCTCGGTCTTCGCGTCGCAGACGTCGCCGTCCTCGCTGTGGAGCACCGCGACGGCGTCGAGGTCGGCGAGTTCCGCGAACACCTGGTCCATGAAGCCGTTCCCGAGCCCGATCTCGTAGGCCGTGAACATCTTCACGGTCGGGACGCCCGCGTCGATGACGTCCGCGAGTTCCTCGAACACGGCGGGGTCCTCGCGTGTGATGGCGGCGTGGAGGCCGTAGTCGATGACTGGATTCTCGGCTTTCTCGCGCTTGCGCTCGATGCCCTCCACGAGCGTCCCGGGTTCGTCCCAGAGGCTGAGGTCGCCGACCCAGGCCTGCCACGCGAAGTCGATGTACGTCGTGGTTCCGCCGAGTGCTGCAGCCTTCGTCGCAGTCTCGTAGGTGTCCCCGGAGAACATGTCGTCGATGTGGACGTGCGGGTCGACCACCCCGGGCATGACGAGTTTCCCGGACGCGTCGTGGACCTCGACTGCCTCGGGCATCGAGTCGGCGTCCCCGATCGCAGCAATCTCGCCGTCGTCGATGGCGACGTCGGCGTCGTACGTGTCCGTTGGCGTCACGACTGTGCCACCTCGAATGACAGTATCTACCATGCTTAGAACGACGGCGAACCCCGGCATAAAGTTTTGTCCTGGAAACACGATTGCCGAGCCAGTGTCCCGACGAACGCCGACCCGGAAACGAAAACGTCCAACCACAGGCGAATGAGTCAGAACGAAATTCCGCGCTCCAAAGATTCATGCCCACATCGTCCAATTGCCTACCCATGAGTGAGAGACACACGCGAGCCCCGAACGAGCAGACCGCCACCGCCGCCGCGAACGGGCGAGTCGCGTCGACGCCCCCACCCTGGCACGCCGAGCGGAGCGAGCCGCAGACCGCGGCTTCCGAGCGGAACAGGCCACAGACCACGATACCGACCCGTCGAGGGGTGTGACCGGAATGTCCGACCTCCCCTCCGTCTACGGCGGCGACATCCTGCACGTCCACCTGGACAGCGGCGAGACCGACGTCGAGTCCATCGCCCCCGACGACGCGCGGCGGTTCCTCGGCGGGAACGGGTTCGCCGCGAAACAGGTCGCCGAACACGTCCCCGCGGACGCGGACCCGCTGGGACCGGACAACGTCGCGGTGTTCGCCGTCGGTCCGATGAACGCCACGCCGTTCCAGAGCACCAGTCGCGGCGTCGTCGGCTTCGTCAGCCCGATGACGAACGGCTTCTTCGACAGCACGTTCGGCGGGACGTTCCCGCGCGCCCAGAAAACAACGGGCTTCGAAGCCATCGTCCTCCACGGGGAAGCCCCCGAACAGTCCTACGTCGCCATCGACGAGGACGGGGCCGAAGTCGTCGCCGCCGACGACCTCGCCGGCCTCGACACCTACGAGACCTGTGCGGCGGTCCGCGAGCGCGAACAGGGCGACGACACGCACGTCGTCGCAGCCGGCCCGGCGGGTGAACAACTCGTGCGGTACGCGTGCCTGCTCCACGAGGGCCGTGACCGCGAGGGCGTCGCAGGGCGCGGCGGCAGCGGCGCGGTTCTCGGCGCGAAGAACGTAAAGGCCGTCGCAGTCACCGAGGGGAGCTTCGAGCCCGAACCGGAGGCCGACGACATGCGCGCGCTCGCCGCGGGCCGGATGCAGGAACTGATGGCGGAGACCGAGATGCTCCAGGACTACGGCACCAGCGGCCTCGTCAACCCCATCAACGAGATGGGGAAGCTCGGCCAGCGGAACAACCAGTACGAGCAGGCGGCCGAGGCGGAGGCCGAAGCCATCAGCGGCGAGACGCTGGAAGCCGAGTACGTCACCGAGCACACGACGTGCGCGAACTGCGCGGTCCGCTGCGGGAAGCACGTCACCGTCGAGAGCCAGGGTGTCACGGACGCCAAGATCCCGGAGTTCGAGAGCCTGTTCGCGACGGCGACGATGCAGGAAGTGTACGACGTCAAGCGCGTGATGAAGGCCAACGACGTCTGCGACAAACTCGGCATGGACACCATCAGCTGGGGCGTGACCGTCGCGTTCGCCCGGGAGTGTCACGAGAAGGGGGTGCTCGACGAGGACGCCCCGGGCGTGGCGTTCGCGGACGGCGACGCGGAGCGCCTCGAATTCGGGAACGCCGACGCGCTCGTCGACCTTCTCCAGAAGCGACC
>NZ_WUUU01000112.1 GCF_009831555.1 Halobacterium bonnevillei
GGCGACGACCCCTACGTCGCGTGCCGACCCCAGCAACGCCTGCCGCGGGACGTCTACGACGCGCTCGTCGGCGCGTCCGCGACAACCTCGAACCGAAACACCGCCTCGAACGCGTCCGCCGGGACGCGCTCGGCGTCGACACCCTGCAGCCGTGGGACCGGAACGCGGTTCCGGTCGACGGCGCCAGCCCCGAGTACGACTTCGAGGACGCCCGCAAATTGATCCTGGACGCGGTCGCCCCGCTCGGCGACGCCTACCAGTCCGAAGTGGCCGCCGTCTTCAAGCAGCGCCGCCTCGACGTCTTTGACCACCCGGGGAAGACCCAGCAGGGCGCGGGCTACGCGACGTACGCGCCCGACGCCGGCTCGTTCGTGCTGGCGCGCTGGAACGGCTCGCTGACCCACGTCTTCGTGCTCGCACACGAACTCGGGCACGCGGTCCACGCCACACTCGCGCAAACCGCCCAGCCACACGTCACCGCCGGCATCCCGGACCCAGTCGCGGAACTCCCGAGCAAACTCCACGAGGTGCTGCTCGCCGACCACCTGCTCGAAACCACCACGGGCGACGAGCACACCGCCGTGGCCGCGCGAGCAGTGCGCAGCGTCGGCGCAAATCTCTACTACTCCGCGCGCTGGGCGGCGTTCACCCACCGGCTCCACCTGCGCGTCGCGGACGGGGACCGCCTCACGGCGGACTGGCTGGACGACGCCTACGGCGACCTGTACGCGGAGTTCGTCCCCGCTCTCGAGGTGACCGACCGCCTCCGTGCTGGCTGGACCACCGGGCTCTACAGCATCCCGCTGTACCACCACTACCCGTACGTCCTCGGGACGGCGGGCGCGCTCGCTGTCGCAGACGGCCTCGAAGAGGGTGCCCGAAGCGGCATCGGCAACGGCATCGCGCCGGCGGACTACGTCGCGTTCCTCGAGGCCGGGACGTCGAAGCCGACAGTCGACGCGCTCGACGCCCTCGGCGTCGATGCCACGAGCCAACGCGCCGTCAGCGACGCCGTCGACGGATTCGAAGCCTACGTGGACGCGTTCGCGGAGACCGTCGAGGAGTAGCTCTTTCTCCCGGTAGTCCGTCGCCTTCGACACGATGGCTCGGACTCGACTCTCGGCAGCTCGGCGTCGAGCACGGCGGTACGCGATTCGGTCGCCCGCGCCGGGGACAATCGCGCGCTGGGGATTGGCGGCGATGCTGCTCGCCGCCGGCATTCACAAGCTCCTCGACCCGGCCGCGTGGGCGGCGTACGTCACGAACTGGCTGGCGCCGTGGCTCGTCGTCTCGCCGATTGCGTTCATGCTGGTGAACGGCGTCCTCGAACTCGGCTTCGCGGGGCTGTTGTTCGCCGACCGGTACACGGCGGTCGCGGGGCTGGTCGCGGGCGTCTCGCTCACCGCGACTGTCGCCTACCTCGTGGTCGTGTGGGCGACGACCGGCCAGTTCGGTGACGTGATTGCGCGGGACGTCGGTCTCGCCGGGCTGGCCTGGGCGGTGTCCGTGGACGCGCTCCGGCCTGACTGAACCGCGGGGGCAGGAACTGAGTCCGCCTCCACCTCGCTGCCGACAGGGAAAACACCTTGGTGCCCGCGTCCATTCTGGTGGACATGAGTTCTTCTGAGCGACCCACAGTCGAGGACGTAATGTCAGCGCCGCTGGAGACAATCGCCGCAGACGAGACGGTGATGGAGGCAGCCCAGCGGATGCGGGCAAAGGACATCAGCGCACTCGTCGTCACGACGACGCCGCGCGCCATCATCAGCAGCACGGACGTGCTCGACGCCGTCGCCGAGGGCCGAGACGTCACGGAACTGGCCGTCGCGGACGTGATGACGACAGACGTCGAGACGGCGGCGCCGGACCTCTACATGGAGGAAGTCGCCGCGATGATGACGACGTACGGCATCAAACACCTCCCGGTGGTCGACGACGACTACGTCGGCATGATCTCCTCGACTGACGTCACCGCGCACCTGTCCTAGCACAACTAGTCAGCACCCCGACACTCCGAATAGCAGCCTGCGGGCGGGGCCGCTATAGAATCGTGCCGTGTTTCTTCGACGGCCGGTCCTTCTCGACGTCCTCGTAGAAGTCGAAGCGGTTCGAGAGTTCGGTGCGGAGGTCGGACGGCGGCACGATCTCGTCGATGACGGTCTCGGAGGCCATGCGGTGGACGTCGATGTCCTCGCGGTACTCCTCGCGGAGTTCCTGCTCGCGCTGTTTGCGTTCCTCGGGGTCGTCGATGGCGTTCAGCTTGTTCGCGTAGACGGCGTTGATCGCGGCTTCCGGCCCCATGATGCCGATTTCCCCGGACGGGAGCGCGATGGTCGACTCGGGGTCGTAGGCGGGGCCGCTCATCGCGTAGATGCCGGCGCCGTAGGCCTTCCGCACGACCACTGACTGCTTCGGGACGGTGGCCTCGCTGGTGGCGTAGATCATCTTCTTGCCCTTCTCGAGGATGGCGTCCTTCTCGACCTGGCTGCCCGCCATGAAGCCGGGGGTGTCGCAGAGGTACAGCAGGGGGATGTTGTAGGCGTCGGACTTCCAGACGAACTCCGCGGCCTTCTCGGCGGCGTCCGGGAAGATGGCGCCCGCGCGCTCCGTCGGCTGGTTCGCGACGATGCCGACCGTGCGGCCGTCGATGCGCGCGTACCCCGTCAGAATCTCCTTGCCATACTCGGGCTTGAGTTCGAAGAAGGAGTCCTCGTCGACCACGCGGTCGATGAGGTCGTGCATGTCGTACGCGCGGTTCGGCGACTCCGGAATCAGGCCGTCGATGCCCTCAGGGGACTTCGCCGGGGGTTTCGCGGGCTGGCTCGGCGGCTTCTCGTCGCTGTTGTCCGGGAGGTACTGCACGAGGTTCGAGACGAGTTCGCGGGCGTGTTCCTCGTCGTCGGCGACCAGGTCCGCGCTCCCGGACTCCTCGGCGTGGACCTGCGGACCGCCGAGGTCCTGCATCTCGATCTCCTCGCCGGTGACCATCTTCACCATGCGCGGGGACGCGATTGCCATCGCCGACATGCCCTTCACCATCACGGTGAAGTCCGCGAACACGGGCGTGTAGGCGGCGCCGGCGATACAGGGCCCGTAGAGCACGCAGATCTGTGGGACGCGCCCTGAGAGCCGCGAGTGGTTGAAGTAGTACTTCCCGATGCCCTCGCGGTTCGCGAAGAACCCGGACTGCTGGTCGATGCGGCCGCCCGAGGAGTCCATCAGGTACAGTACCGGCTGCCCGGTCTTGAGCGCGCGCTGCTGCATCCGGAGGAACTTCTCGACGCCGCGCTCGGCCATCGACCCGGCCTTCACGGTGAAGTCGTTCGCCATGAAGTGGACGTCGCGGCCCTCGAAGTCGGCGGCGCCCGTGATGAGGCCGTCCGCGGGCAGGCGGTTGCTGTCGTCGGCCTCCTCGACTTCTGGACTGTCGGGGTGCCAGGCGTCGAAGTGCGCGAACTTCCCGTCCTCGAACAGCAGGTCGCCCGCGCCGTCGCCGTCCTCCTCGCCAAACCAGAGGTCCAGTCGGTCGCGCACGAACAGTTTGTCCTGCTCGGAGAGGCGGGCTTTGTACTTCTCGGGGCCGCCCTCGAGGATGTCCCGGATCTCCTCGCGGAGCTGTTCCTCGCGCTGCGTCGGTCCTAGTTCGTCCTCGGGCTCCGCGGTTTCGCCGCCCGCGGAGGGTTCGGGGGCTTCGTGGACGGCCGCGGGGTCGTCGGCGTCACCGAGGTAGACCTCGACGTCGTCGCTGACGTGCTCGGCGAGCGCGGCGGCGACCGCGTGGGCTTCCTCGTCGGTCGCGCCCGCGCCGATTCGTACCTTCATGGTTCCGGGTGGCTCGGGCTAACGCAAACAGTTTTCTCTTTGGGTCGTCGGGCTCGCGGGCCGTTCGTCCTCGGTCGCGCTTGGGCACCGCCGCCACACCACCGACCGACTAGTTCGGTCGGGCTGACGGCGCTCTGCCGGCCGAACGGCCAACTAGCTTATGCCCTTCCGTGGTACTAGTTCACACATGGGTCCAGTCGAACTCCTGCTCGCGCTGCTGCTGGCCGTCGTGTTCGCCGCGCTCGCGGTCCTGCTCCCGCGGGTGTACCGAACGCTCCACCGGTAGTCGTCCACGAGCAGACCCCCACCGACCGTCGCCTCCAGTGCTCGCGCTCTCTCCCCGAGTGCATCCCGCAGAACTATGGGGGCGGCCGCCCCGCCTCCACGCATGAACGAGGATGCGATGCGACGGTTCCCAGTCCCGGACCGCGAGGACCTCCCCGAGGACCTGCGCGACCGAATCGACGAAGAGACCGAGCGCGCGGGCTTCACCGCGAACGTCTTCAGCGCGTTCAGCTACAAGCCCAGCCACTTCCGCGCCTTCTTCGCGTTCCACGACGCGCTCGTCGACGACTCGCCGCTCGCCCGCGAGGAAGTCGAGATGATCACGGTCGCCGTCTCCGGCGCCAACGACTGCCTCTACTGCGTGGTCGCACACGGCGCGCTCTGCCGCATCTACGCTGACGCGCCGAAGCTCGCGGACCAGCTCGCCACCAACCACCGGGCCGCCGACGTCTCCGACCAGCACCGCGCGATGCTGGACTTCGCAGTCAAACTCACCGAGTCCCCGGAGGCCGTCACGGAAGCGGACGTCCAGGCGCTCCGCGACGCGGGCTTCTCGGAGGAGGAAGTCTGGGACATCGCCGCCACGACCGCGTTCTTCAACCTCTCGAACCGGATGGCAGTCGTCGCCGACATGCGCCCCAACGACGAGTTCTACACGATGGGCCGCGGGGATTGAGCCTGCCGGCCGATGGACGCGGGACTGACCTGCCAGCCGATGGCGCGCGGGGACTGACTCTGCCGGCTCGGCCGGTATGCATTGTCGCAGAACCGCTCGATGCCCCCGAGACCTGACGGTATCGATACAGATACTCGTTTCAGGGAACGCTTTTCGGCCCCGATCGGGCACGTACTCGCATGCTAGCTGTCGGCGGCGCCACCCACGGAGCGGACGGTGAGCGCCGATGCTGAGGGGCCGCTGGGAGCGCCCGCCCGCCATCATCGCGAAGTACTACCTCTACCAGGCGACGACCACGTACGGGTTCTTCTGGCCTGTGTTCACCATCTTCCTGCTGGGCCGCGGGCTCTCGTTCACCGAAATCGGGTTGCTCGGGAGCGTCTCCGCGGGGCTGGTGGTCGTCGGGGAGCTGCCGACGGGATACGTCGGGGACCGCATCGGCCGCCGGAACAGCCTCGTCGTCGGCGCCGTGCTGCAGACGGCGTCCGTGTTCGGATTCGTCGCCGCACAATCGTTCCCGGCGTTCGCTGGCCTCTGGGTGCTCTGGGGCCTCGGCTCCGCGTTCCAGTCGGGCAGCGGGGACGCCTGGCTCTACGAGACGCTTTCGGAACGCCTCGACGAGTCCGCGTTCACGCGCGTTCGCGGCCGCGCCGGGTCCGTCAACCAGTGGCTGACTGCGGCGACGATGCTCGCGGCTGGCGCGCTGTACAGCGTCGACCCGCGACTCCCATTCGTCGCGGGCGGCCTGCTGTTGACCGCGTCCATTCCGGTGCTGGCATCGATGCCACGGACCGAACACCACACCGACGGCGAGACGCTGACCGTCTTCGACGCGCTCCCGGTGGTGAAGCGCCAGCTCTCCCGGCCGCCGCTGCGCTCGACTGTCGCCTACCTGGCGTTGTTCTTCGGGGTCGTGGCCGCCGTCGACGAGTACATCCAACCGGTCGCGACGAACGCGGTCGGCATCCCCGAGACCGGCCTCGGACCGCTGTACGCCGGGTTCACGGTCACGGCGGCGATCGCGAGCTACTACGCCAGCGAACTCGAGTCGCTGCTCTCCACGCAGTGGGCGGTCGTCCTCGTGCCTGCGTTCGTCGCCGCGTTCCTCGTGGTGCCGCTGGTGGCGCCAGTCGCGGCCGTGCCCGCGTTCTTCCTGGTGAAGTCCGCGCGCACCGCGGTCACACCCATCGCCAACGGCTACATCAACGACCACGTCGACTCCGTCGGGCGCGCGACTGTTCTGAGCGCGGCGTCCATGGCGTACGCGCTCGTCCGCCTCCCCCTGAAGCCCGCGAGCGGCGTCGTCGCTGACGCCACCACGCCGCTGACGACCCTTGCGGTACTCGGGGTGCTGTTGCTGGTAGGCGGTGGCTTCCTGTTCGCGTGGGAGCCACCGGCCAGTCGCCGCGGCGACAGCGCGCACGTCCCCGAGTAAGCGGTCCCTAAACGAGTCAGCGGCGGCACCACTATATTCAAGTGTGTTACAGCGCGAAGGACAGACGTGTTTCGCCGTCCACGAATTCGCACTCTCACCGTCGCTGTCGCCCTGGTCGTCGTCGCTGCGGCCGCGCCGGGTGCGACACTCGCCGGCGGGAGTACCGCGTCCGCTAGTACAGTCGAAGCGGGCGTGCTCTCCGTGGACACCACTGGTCCCGGCGCCGCGACGGAGGCCGACGACGTCTTCTACGTGTGGGCCGACGAACCCACGACGTTCGAAGTGACCGTCGGCGACTACCTGAACGTCTCGGAGACGTACTACGCGGACTACGACGTCCGCATCACCGAGAACGTGGACTACGGCTATCACTCGCTCCGCGACGATTCGCTGGCGCACGCAGCGGTGACGCTGGGCGAACTCCAGACCACTGAGGCGGCGGTCAGGATGGACGCCGGCGAACTGGAGCCCGGCCGATATTCGCTGAACGCAAGCATGTACGAGGCGTCCGCTGGGACGAGCCCGCTCCTCGACAACCAGTCCTTCGAAATCCACGTCATGACGAAGGGCGGTGACCTCGACGAGGACGGCTACTCGAATCAGAACGAGGTCACCGGACAGACCGACTTCCTGGACCCCGACACGGACGACGACGAACTGCCGGACGGGTTCGAGGTCCACCAGTTCGGCTCCGACCCGACGGACCCGGACACGGACGGTGACGGCGTCCGGGACGACGAGGAGGTCCGCGCCGACACCGACTACACGATGCCGGACACCGACGAGGACGGCCTGAGCGACCCCTCGGAGATCGGCAATGACTCGTCGCCGAACGCGCCGGACACCGACCTCGACGGGCTCGCCGACCCGATCGAGCGGGACCTCGGGACTGACCCCACCGTCAGCGACACTGACGGCGACGGACTGTCCGACCTGACCGAGTACCAGGAGACCGCCACGGACCCGCTGGATCCCGACACTGACGACGACGGACTGCGCGACGGCATCGAGGTACAGCGGTTCGGCACGGACCCGCTGGACCCCGACACTGACGGCGACGGCATCCAGGACGGCCAGGAAGTGCTGCGCGGGACCGACCCGACGTCGCCGACCGACGAGTCGGTGGCGACTGCGAGTGCCGAGGATGGCACCGGGACGACAGCCGCCGATGCCGGAACTGCGACGGAAACCATCGCCGAGACGAACACAGACGGGGACGCGAACGCCGCTGTCGCAGTCTCGCTGCTGGCTGGCACGGTCACCACCGCGTGGCTGTTCGCCAGTCCAGTCGCCTACGCGCTGCCAACGATGCTATGACTGCACCAGTCCGCGCACTCGCGGTCGTCGCCGTCCTCGGAGTCGCGGTAGTCGCGGGTGCGGCCGGCCCGGTCGCGGCGTCGGACGCGTCCCCGACGTACGTCCAGGACGACGTCACGGCGGATACGACGTGGACGCCCGAAGACGGCCCGTACTTCGTCAGCACGGACGTGACCATCGCGTCCGACGCGACGCTGACTATCGAACCTGGAACCACCGTCAACATCGCCGAGGAGGTCAGGGTGACAGTCGAGGGCAGCCTGCTCGCAGCCGGGTCCGCCACCGACCCGGTCGAAATCACGACCGCCGAGCCGTCACCGACCGCTGGCACCTGGGAGACCATCGAGTACGCGGGCGACTCGGAGTCGACGCTCAGGCTCGAACACACGCTCGTCGAGTACGGCACGACGGCGGTCACAGCGACGTCCAGCGAGGGGGCCATCGAACTCGCGGACGCGACTGTCCGCGACCACGTCCGGACCGGGGTCGCGGTACGGGACCGCGATGGCGGGCCGCGAGTCGAGATTGCGGACTCGCGGTTCGCTTCGCTGGGCAACGCGGGCGTCGAGTTCGCGGTGCCGGAAACGAACCCGTTCGTCGAGTCCGTCACGGACCTCACAGTCACGGGTTCGACGTTCACGTCGACCGGTTCGAACGGCATTCTCGTGCGGTCGCGGGAGATCTCCGGGGTCACAGTCAGCGACGTCGACGTCTCAGCCGTCAATCGAGCCGGTGTGCTGTTGGCTACTGAGTCCACCGACGCGCGACCGCGAACGTCGAACGGCCACTACACCACGGACGTGACATTCAGGGACGTCAGCGTGACCAACGGCGGCACGGACGGCATTCGCTTCGAAGGCGGCGACCTCGAAGACGTAGCCGTCGTCGACAGCACGTTCCGGAACGTCGACGACGCTGGCATCCGGGTGGTGGACGCGACGGTCGCAGACCCCGTCAGCTTCACCGGGAACACTGTGACTGATTCGGGCACGGGCGTCCAGGTGCGCCTGCAGAAGCCCGAAGGCGGCCTCGAACGCGTCTCGCTGACAATCGCGGAGAACACGCTTTCGGGCAACGACCGCCACGGCGTCGACGCCGACCTCGCGTACGTCGTCGTCGATGACTTCGCTGTGCGGGACAACACCGTGCGCGGGAACGGCGGCGCTGGAGTCCGGTTGCGCACGCAGGCGCTCTCCAACGCGGCCGTTACTGGTAACCTCGTCACGGGGAACGACGACCGTGGGGTGGACGTGGGCGCGAACCGCATCGGGGGGCTCGACGTCGCGCGCAACCGGATTACGGGGAACGGCGACGACGGCGTGGCCGTGCGAGCTAGCGACGTGCTGGCCGGCCTCGCCGTGAACCGCAACAGCCTCATCGACAACGACGGCTTCGGCGTGGACGTCACCGGTCACGGCGCGGGCGATGCGCCGAACGAATTCCGCGAGAACACCGTCGTCGCGAACGTCGACGGCGTGCGCTACGCCGGCCCCACGGGCGCCCACCTGGCGAACAACTCAATCGCGTTGAACACCGCCGACCGGGAGCGGCCGGGCGACGCCCCGCAGGGCCGGACGGCGACCGGCGTCGTCGTCGAGGACTCGGCCGGGAACGTCAGCCTCGAACACAACGACGTCTACGGCCACCTCACTGGCCTTCGGAGCGCGGCAAACGGCAGCATCGACGCCGAGAACAACTACTGGGGCGCGGAATCCGGGCCGTACCACGCGACACTGAACCCGAACGGAGCGGGCGACTCCGTGGAGACAGACCGCGGGAAAGCCGACCCGGTGCCGTTCGCCAGCGAGCCGTTCGGCACCCGCTTCGAGCGCCCGACGGCGGTGCTCGTCGCGAACGAGACCACCGTCGAACCGGGCGACGCCGTCCAGTTCTCCGCGGAGCAGTCGAGCGACGACGGACAGATCAGTGCGTACTACTTCGCCGTCGACGGTGAGACTGTCCCAGGGAGCGGGTCGGCGACGCACGTCACGTCCTTCGCGGAACCGGGCACCTACGGGGTCACGCTCGCCGTCGAGGACGACACGGGCGTGCGCAGTCTGAACGACGCGTCCGTCGACGTGACCGTCCGCGTCGTCGAGGAGACCACGACGACCCAGACCACTACTGAACAGACGACCACCCCCACGACCACGACGCCCGCCGGACAGGACGACGAGGACTCCGACGACAAGTCCCTCGTAGACAGCCTGTTGTCGCTGTGGGGCGGCATCGGCGCCGCGTTCTACCTGCTCGCGCTCGCACTGGGTACGTACGGCACGTTCCTCTCGATTCGGGGCACGCGTCCGCCGTTCAGCGGGCGGACGACGCACGCCCTGGCCGGCGCCGCCGTTCTGACGTGGGTGGCCGCCGGCTTCCTCGTGGACGGGAACCTGCTCACCGTCGCGGG
>NZ_WUUU01000113.1 GCF_009831555.1 Halobacterium bonnevillei
CGAACGACACCGCGACAATCGTCTCGACGCACGACTTCGAGGGCACCCCGGACATGGCGACGCTCGCTGAGCGACTCGGAGAGGCGTGCTCGCTGGGGGACGTCGGGAAGCTCGCGGTGACCGCCGAGGACCGCGGCGACGCGCTGGACGTGCTCCGGGTCACGCACGAGTTCACCGAGGTGGGCGCGCCCGTCGCGACGATGGCGATGGGGGAGGTCGGACGCCACACGCGGGCGTTCGCGCCGATCTACGGGTCCCGCATCGGGTACGCGCCCGTCGACCCTGGGAGCGGCACTGCGCCCGGCCAGTACGACGCCGCGACGCTGCGCACGCTCGTCGACAACCTCGTGTAACGGGCCGTGAGCGCCGGTCGCGGCCCGAGCAGCGGTCTCGTTCGGCGTTCGGTGGCTTTAGGAGCGCGTAGCCCCGAGATGGGGTAACTGTGGTCAATCGACGTGGCGTCATCGCGGCGATACTCGGCTTCCTCTACCCCGGCCTCGGGCACGTCTATCTCCGGAAGTGGGTGCGGGCGCTGTCGTGGTTCGTGCTCGCGCTCGCGACCGCTGCGCTGGTCGTCCCGGACGCGGCCTACCAGGCGTTCCAGGCAGAGGGCGTCTCTGGCCTGATGGAAGCCAGCGAGAGCTTCGGCATCGAAGTGACACTGAGCCTGCTGGCCATCCGCGTCCTCAACGTCGTCGACGCGTACATGGTCGCGGCCCGGCAGGCCAGCGCGGCGGCCGTCGCCGACGTGACACCTGGCGAGGCGGACGAGGCGAACGGCGCCGTCGTCAGCGAACCGGGCGAGTGTCCGGCCTGCGGCAAGGAGCTCGACGAGGACCTGGACTTCTGTCCGTGGTGTACGACGCGACTGGACACCGGTGCAGACGCCGACGCCGAATCGACGTAGCCAGAACCCGGTTCGAGAGCGAGGTCGCTTACTGCTCGATGATTCGTTCCTCGATAGCTTCGCCGAAGTGGCGGCCGCCCTCCTCCGTGTAGACGAGGAGGTCGTCGCCTTCTTCGAGGTCAGTGACGGCAGTACGGCCCTCCGAGGTGGCTACCTTGATGGTTTCGGCGTTCTGGAGGAGCGTCTCGATGCGGTCGCCGGACTCCGTCTCGGCTTCCACGCGGAACATCGGGCGCTTCTCGATCTTCGCGCGGCCGACGACCGCCGATCGGGTGTGCCCCTCGCGGTCGACGACCTGGACTTCGTCGCCGCTGGAGAGTTCGGCGAGGTACTTGGTGCCGCCGTCGGGCGTGCGGACGTACGCGTGGACGGCGCCGGCGTTCACGCGGAACGGGCGCGCGGCGACGTACGGGGATTCGGCGGTTTCGGCGTGCACGAAGAACAGCCCCCGGGACATCGACCCGACGAGCATGCCCTCGTCGTCGGCCATCAGGCTGCCCGTGTCGACGCAGACGCGGTCGGCGCTCCCGGCTTCCTCGACGGCCGTGACCGTCGCCCACGCGAGGTCCAGTCGCTCGCGTTCGGCGGCATCCCGGACGTTGACCGTGCGGCGGATCTCGTCGGGGTCGTCGCTGTCCAGCAGGACGGCGTCGGCGCCGATGTCCAGGGTCTCGAAGGCGGTCTCTGCCTCCTCGGCGGACTCGACGCCCGCGACCAGCGTCGTTTCGTCGCCGATGCGCGCGATGAGGTTCTCGAGGGGGATGATGGTCCAGTCCTCGCCGACGACGATGGTGTAGTCGGCGTCCTCCGCTGTGGCTTCCGCGAAGCCCTCGTAGCGCTGGTCGAAGATGCGCACGTAGCCGGCGTCGGCGTTCCCGCGCCGGATCGTCGAGAGGTCGGCGCTCCCGGAGAAGTCCTCGGGGAGGTCGACCGTCCCGTCGCCCTCGCCGTCCTTCCCGACGACGTACGTGTCGGGTTCGGCGGCGTCGTCGCCGTCCACTTCCTCGATGACGTCGCCGTCGTCCGAGCGGAACGCCGCGACGTTCACTGCGCCGAGTTCGCGCACGCGCTCGACGTCCTCGTCGTCGACGAGCACCCAGTCGACGCCGGCCTCGAGGCCGGCCGTGATGCGTCGCTTCCGGGTCTCCCAGTCGCCGACCGAGTCGTCGGCCTTCAGCCAGACGGACCGTGTCATTGCCGGGAAGTCGCGGCACGCGGCCTTGAACGTACCGGACCCGCGCGTTCTTGCAGCGTTCGCGACCCGCACGCGACTGTTGGCTACACCACCCCAACAGTTATGCTGTTGGCCTAAGATAGCCAACAGCAGTAAGATGCCGGACCCAGAGCTCTCGAGCCCCGACCCGGACATGCTCGCTGCGCTCGCCGACCACGGCGAGATTGACGTCGGCGTCGGCGACGGCCACGCCGCATCCAACGGCCTGGACGTCGCCACTCCCGAGGGGCGCCTCCAGTTCGAAGTGTACCCGATCGAGGACTACGGCACCGACCACGAGCGGCACGACCCGGACGCCGGCGTCCACGTCAACCGCTGGTTCTTCGACGGCTACGCCGTCCTGCACGTCCACGACGTCGACGCGGACGCCCACTCGCTGCTCGTGCGCGACCAGGCGCCCGACGAGCGCGCGATGGAGCTGGCAGACCACGGTGTCCCGGAGCGGCGCGCGCAACTCGTCGCCCTCCGCGAGCAGGGCCTGACGTACAGCGAGATCGTCGAAGCGACGGGCGAGGAGGGACCGAACCACCGCGGCGACGTCTCCAAACAGCTCCAGGCGTTCAACCGCCAGCTCGGCGACGCGAAGTGGCTCGTCGCGAACGCCGAGACCCTCGACCTGGGGAACTGACGATGACGGACACCACCCCTACCCCCGACGCGCTCGAGGCGCTGCCCGAGCTAACGCAGGCGACAGTGTCACCGGACGGCGGACGCGTGGCGTTCTATTACGACGCCACCGGCCGGAACGAGATCCACGTCCTCGACGTGGCGACCGGCGAGCGCGAGCAGTGGAGTGACGGCGACGCTCCCGCCAGCAACGTCTGGCCCGTCGCGTGGACGGCAGACGGCGAGCGCGTGCTCTACCACCACGACGACGGCGACGGCAGCGAACAGCGCGACGTGTACGCCGTCGACGCGACCGGCGAGACGGAGCCGATCGTCGAGACGGACGGCACCACGACCATTCGCGCAGTGGGCGGCGACGGCGAGACGCTGCTCGTCAGGTCGAACCACGACGGCGGGATGGACGCCTACTGCTGTGACCTGCGGACCGGAGACCGCACGAAGCTGACCGACACGGACGCCCCGGTCTGGCGGCCGATTCTCTCCACAGACGCCGACCGCGTCGCGTACGCGGGCAACGACGCGGACGACCCGAACAACCGCGACGTGTACGTCTGCGACACGGACGGCGAGGTCCAGCGGGTCATCGAACTCGGCGACCGCGGGTCCAGTGCGTCCCCGAAAGACTGGGGACCCCGGGACGGACAACTGCTCGTCTCTGACAACACGACGGACGTCACCCGCTGTGGCGTCTACGACCTCGCGGCCGACGACGTGACGTGGTTCGGGGACGCCGACTACGTCGAAGAGCCACAGTTCTTCCTGCCGGACGGCGAGCGGTTCGTCGCCACACGGAAGCGCGACGCGACCACCACGCCGGTCGTCTACGACGTCGAAACCGGTTCGGGCCGCGAACTGGACCTTCCCGACGGCGTGGCGCACTTCGGGCGCCGATCGAATCGCGTCGTGGACGACGACCGCATCCTCGTGGCGTACACCACGCCGACGCGCCGACCGGAACTCCTCGTCTACGACCTCGGCGACGACGAGTACGAGGCCGTCTTCGAGCGGGACTACGGCCCCTTCGAGCCGGCTGACTTCGTCGACCCCGTCTACGAGACTGTTGCCTCCGACGGCTGTCCGGAGACGCCCGCCCGGGCGCTCGACCACGACCCCTACGAGACGCTCGAAATCGGGACGCTGTTCTACGACTGCGGCCGCCGGCCGTCGCCGCTGGTCGTGTTCCCGCACGGTGGCCCACACCTCTCGAACCGCCGGGAGTTCGACGCGCGCGTCCAGTACCTCTGCCAGCGCGGGTGCTCGGTGCTGCGCGTCAACTACCGCGGGTCCAGCGGCCGCGGCCGCGAGTTCGCCCGGGCGCTGCACGGCGACTGGGGTGGCGCCGAACAGGGCGACGTCGCCACCGCTACCGAGCACGTCCTCGCCGAGTACGACTGGCTGGACGAGGACCGCGTCGCCGTCTACGGCGGGTCCTTCGGCGGTTTCTCCGCGCTCTGGCAACTCGTTCAGTACCCGGACCTGTACGCCGCGGGCGTCGGCGTCGTCGCCATGACCGACCTGCCGGACGTCTACGAGAACACCGCGCCGCAGTTCCAGTCGGGGTTCCTGCAGACCCACCTCGGGACGCCGGACGAGAACCCCGGGCTCTATCGTGAACGCAGCCCCGTCACGCACGCCGGTAACCTCGACGCGCCGCTCCTGCTCGTCCACGGGGTGAACGACCCACGGGTGCCCGTCTCGCAGGCGCGGCGGTTCCGCGACGCGCTCCTCGAACGCGGCTACGAGGAAGGCACGGGGGCCGACTTCGAGTACCACGAACTCGCGGGCGACGGCCACTTCGGAGCAAACGCCGACGGCGAGACGCCGCTGTCGCTGCTGGACGACTTCCTCGCCCGCCGGCTGTAGCGAGCGTCGCGTCGCTGGCGGCCACACTGCCGGGCGGCGAGGCGGCCGACCGAATCCGCCCGCGGTCCGGCGTGCCGGAACGACACGATTTATGGTCGTGAACCGCTGTCACTGGGACATGGCAACGAGTGGCCAGGGTCGAATCATGGCCGACCGCGTCCCGTTCCCGCTGGACGCCGCCGAGTCGCTGTCCTGGGACCTCGGGACGGAGGTCGTCGACGAGAAACAGGCGTGTGCGCGCCTCGAACGCACAGACGGCGCCGGGTCGCTGACGGCGTTCGAAGCGACAGACCACACCGTCGTCGTGCGCGTGCGCACCGCGGTCGGACGCCAGAAGTTCTACGGGCTGACTGCGGCGACGTTCCGCGAGTCTCTGGACGGACTCTCGTCGCGCTGGCGGGTCGTCGAGACGGACTGCTGAGAGACGCGAGAACTGTCGTTACGCTTCGACCGGCAGACCGGCGATTCGGAGGGCTTCGTCAGCCGTGGCGTCGTCGTGGACGACGGCCGCGATGGCGGTGGTAATCGCGGCGGGGTCGTCGTGCTGGAACACGGAGCGCCCCATGGAGACGCCGTCGCCGCCAGCGTCCATCGCGCCGCGGACGTTCGCGAGCGTCGCGCGGTCCGTGTCGGGGCTACCGCCCGCGATGATGACGGGCTTGCTCGTGGACTCGGTGACGCGCTCGAAGCTCTCGCTGTCGCCCGAGTAGGCGGTCTTGACGACGTCGGCGCCGACTTCCTCCGCGAGGCGGACGGCGTGCCCGAGGCTCTCGGCGTCGTGCTCGTCGACGCCGGGGCCGCGCGCGTACGCCATCGCCAGCACCGGCATCCCGAGGCGGTCGGCGTCGTCCGTGAGTTCGGCGAGTTGCGCGAGCTGGTCGGGTTCGTGGTCGCTGCCGACGTTGATGTGGAAGGAGACGGCGTCGGCGCCCGCGCGGACGGCTTCCTCGACGGTGCCCGTGAGGCGCTTGTCGTTGGCGTCCGGGCCGATGGTCGTGGAGGCGTTGAGGTGGACGATGTAGCCGGCGTCGTTCTTGTTGTCGTGGACGCGGGGCGCGATGCCCTTCTGCGTGAGCACGGCGTCGGCGCCGTTGCTGGTGACGGCGTCGATGGTGGATTCGATGTCGACGAGGCCCTCGACGGCGCCGAGTGTGATTCCGTGGTCCATGGGGATGGTGACGAATCGACCATCCCGGCTGATTCGTTCGAGACGTGTTCGTTTCCCTGGTGTCATTGTGAGTCAGTAGCAAACGTGTGGCTATTTGCGTTCCGGTTCTGGCAGTGCCTTCCTGACTCCGGCCTTCAGTTCCGCGGCCAGGGCCTCCAGGCGGTCGGCGACTTCGCTCGTCGGCAGGTCCTCGGCGACGCCGTCGGCGATGATGTCGACGTACGCGCTGCCGACGATGACGCCGTCCGCGCCGCTCTCGACGACCTCGCGGGCCTGCTCGCCCGACGAGATGCCGAATCCGACGGCCTTCGGCACGTCGGCGTCCTGGAGGCGTTCGAGGGCGTCGGGGGTGTCCTCGCTGACCTCGTCGCGCGCGCCGGTCGTCCCGAGACGGCCCTGCACGTAGACGAACCCGGTCGTGCGGTCGAGCATCTGTTCGAGGCGTTCCTCGGTGGTCGTGGGCGCGACGATGAACACGAGGTCCAGGCCGTGCTCGCGGCACGCCTCGTACAGCGGCCCCGACTCGTTGACCGGGAGGTCCGGCACGACGAACCCGGAGACGCCCGCGTCGGCGGCGGCCGCGACGAACTCATCCGGGCCGGACTCGGAGCCGTACTGGTAGATGAGGTTGTAGTACGTCATGCAGACGACGGGCACGTCCACCTCGAGGTCGCGCACGAGGTCGAGGTAGGCGTCCGGCGTCATCCCGGCGTCGAGCGCGCGCTTGATGGCGTTCTGGATGGTCGTTCCCTCCGCGACCGGTTCGGAGAACGGGAGGCCGAGTTCGATGACGTCGCTCCCGCCGTCGACGAGCGCCTCCACGTACGCTTTCGTGTCCTCGGCGCTCGGGTCGCCCGCGGCGACGTACGAGACCAGCGCCGGGCCGTCCTCGAAGGCCGCGCGAACGTCGCTGTCCGCGTCTGTCGCGTCGGCGGCGTCGCTCACTCCTCGAACACCTCCATCGTGGGCGCGCCCTCGATGTCGCGCGCGGTGGACTCCTCGATGACGGTATCGAGGTCCTTGTCGCCGCGGCCGGAGACGTTCACGACGACCGGGCCGTCGCCCTCGTAGTGCTCCAGGTACGCGATCGCGTGGCTGGATTCGAGCGCGGGGATGATGCCCTCCTCGCGGGAGAGCCGGTGGAACGCCGCGAGCGCGGCGTCGTCGTCGACGTTCACCGGCTGGACGCGGCCCTCGTCGACGAGGTGGGAGAGCTCCGGGCCGACGCCGGCGTAGTCCAGGCCCGCCGAGACGGAGTGCGACTCGACGATCTGGCCCTCCTCGGTCTGGAGGAGCTTGGTGCGTGCGCCGTGCAGCACGCCCTCCGAGCCCGTCGAGAGGCTGGCGGAGTTCGGCGCGTACCCCTCGTCGGCGTCCACCTCGAGGCTGGACCCGCCCGCTTCGACGGCCAGCAGGTCGACGTCGGGCGCCGGTTCCTGGCTGCCCTCAGGGGCGCCGGACAGGCTGGCGCTGCCCACGAACGCCGCGAACGCGCCCATCGTGTTCGACCCGCCGCCGGCGCACGCGAGCACTGCCTCGGGGAGTTCGCCGAGCTGGTCGCGGGACTGCGCGCGGATCTCCTCGCTGATGACCGACTGGAAGTCCCGCACCATCGCCGGGAACGGGTGGGGCCCACGACGCTCCCGATGACGTAGTGGGTGTTCTCGACGTTCGTCGCCCAGTCGCGCATCGTCTCGTTGATGGCTTCCTTGAG
Source organism: Halobacterium bonnevillei (assembly GCF_009831555.1). Classification (GTDB taxonomy): domain Archaea; phylum Halobacteriota; class Halobacteria; order Halobacteriales; family Halobacteriaceae; genus Halobacterium; species Halobacterium bonnevillei. The sequence continues at coordinate 7,514 of NZ_WUUU01000113.1, forward strand.
AGTTCCAGACCCGACGTCGACTGGATTGACCTCGGCGTCGTGGATGCGCATCCGGAAGACGTTCGGCCGCTGGCGGTTCACGTCCGTGCGGCCCATGTAGATCTCGCAGGGCATGTCGAGGTACGCGCACGCCATCGCGGTCGCGGTGCCGTGCTGGCCGGCGCCGGTCTCGGCGACGATGCGTTCTTTGCCCATGTACTTCGCGAGCAGGACCTGCCCGAGCGCGTTGTTGAGTTTGTGCGCGCCGCCGTGCAGCAGGTCCTCTCGCTTGAGGTAGACGTCGACGCCGTAGCGCTCGGAGAGGTTCTCGGCGTGGGACAGCGGCGTCGGTCGGCCGCCGAACTCCCGGATGCGCTGGCGGAAGTCGTCCACGAAGCCGTCCTCGTTGTCGAGGACGTAGCGCTCGTAGGCGTCGGCGAGTTCCTCGACCGCCGGCATCAGTACCTCTGGGACGTACTGGCCGCCGTAGTCCCCGAACTTCCCCAGGCGCTCCCGTCGACCGCTCGTAGATTTCGGACTCATGCGTTCGTGATGGTTCGCGTGTTCTCGGTTACGTCCCCGTCCATGATGGCGCTTCCGACGAGCAGGCCGTCGGCGCCCGCCTCGCGCATTCGTCTGGCGTCCGCCGGGGTAGTGATTCCGCTCTCGGCAATCAGCGTCACGTCGTCGGGTACCTGCGGCGCGACGGCCTCGAACGTCGAGAGGTCGACCTCGAGTTTGGCGAGGTCGCGGTTGTTCACGCCGACGATGTCCGCGCCCGCGGCGAGCGCGCGCCGTAGTTCGTCTCGGTCGTGGACTTCCACGAGCACCTGGAAGCCGCGCTCGCGGGCCGCGCGAGCAGGTCGGCGAGGTCGTCGCCGACGAACCGCGCGATGAGCAACACGACGTCGGCCTCGACGGCGTCGAGTTGGGCCTCGGACAGCAGGAAGTCCTTCCGCAGGACCGGGACGTCTACGGCCTCGCGGACCGCTTCGAGGTCGTCCGTCGTTCCGCCGAAGTGCTCTGGTTCGGTGAGCACCGAGAGCGCGGCCGCGCCGCCGGCGACCATCTGCTCGGCGAGTTCGACCGGGTCCTCGCGGCGCTCGCCCTCGGTCGTGGGACTGGTCGGCTTCACTTCGGCAATCGTCGGGACGCGACCGTCTGCGGCGGCGGCCGCCAGCGCGTCGGGCAGCGACCGCGGCGAGACGGAGACCCGTTCGGCCGGTGTCTCGCGCTCGCGGGCCGCTTCGAGGATGGACTGCACCGCGGGCGCGAGCGATTCGCTCTCGTTCATTATTGTACATCAATGCACTAGTTTGTACATAAGGCTTGCGTCAGTCGGCTGCCACGGTCCCTCCGGTTCGACGACACTGCCCCGCCCGCAAGCAGCCTAATCGAGGGCAGTCAGCCCCCAGAGTTCCCGCGACCGTCACTGCCGTCCGTGCAACTGCCGCGAGTCACAGAACTGTCGCGAGTGCCGAACGTACAAGGCCGTCACGCCCGACGTGACGCGTATGGACGCCGGCATCTACGCGCGCGAATCGAGCTATCTCGGACGCTACGTGCAACTCGGCGTCGCGGGCGACCGCGTCATCAGCGTCTCCTTCCCGGAGACGGCGCCGACCGACGCCAGCACCGACAACCCGCTGCTGGACCGCGTCGACGACTACCTCGACGGCGCGCCCGACGACTTCGACGACGTCACCGTCGGCCTCACGGTCCCCACGGACCACCGCGCCGTCCTCGAATCAGTACGTACCGTTCCCTACGGCGAACAGATCAGTCTGCGGCGCGTGCTCTCGATGACGCCGGACGTCGACGCCGACGACGATGACGACGTCCAGACCGCCAGGACCGCGCTCGCGGAGAACCCCGTGCCGCTGTTCGTCCCCGACCACCGCGTCAGCGACGGCCCGAGCGGCGCGCCACGCGAGGTCGCGGACCGCCTCCGACAGCTCGAACGCTGAGCGGCCCCACCAGTCGAGCAACCCACGCACTACCCTCGCGCGTGGAGCGCGAACTCCGCGGCGTTCACCACGTAGTGTGCGACCACCACTACCAGGAGGCTCCCGGTCACCACGTACGCCGCCGCGAGCGCGAACCCCAGCAGCGTCGTGACGACCACACCGACGTAGCCCTGCGCGGTGTGCCCGGCGCCGAACACGACGCTCGAAGCGACCGCTAGCAGCCACGGCGACACCTCGAATCCCGTGGCGAACGCGCCGACGAGGAACCCCCGGAACAGCAGTTCCTCGAACCCCGCGACGACGGGCAGCGAGACGCCGAACAGGAGCAGCCACCCGCGCGTCGACGCGGGCGTCA
>NZ_WUUU01000114.1 GCF_009831555.1 Halobacterium bonnevillei
CCGAACACGACCAGCGGCGCCTGCGACGGCACGAGTCCGAACACGGACAGCGCCAGGGTGCCGAGCGCGACCGCGCTCCCGAAGCGGAAGCGGTCGATGTCGACGACCTGCCGGAGGTACGGCTGGAGCGCGACGACGCTCAGCGCGAAGCCGACGGCGACACCGCCGGCGGCGGCGGCGCGCAACATCAGGGCGGGGTCGTGTTCCAGAACCAGGGCCGCCTGCCCGGGCTGGACGCTGGCGATGAACCCGAGGCCGATGATGACGCCTGGGGACGGCAGGTAGTCGCCGATGGTGGAACTGGCCGTCTTCGCGGCGATCGCCAGGATGACGAGCGCGGCAAAGCGCTCGAACGTCGGGATGTCGACGATGGTCGCGATGGTCGGGGCGAGCGCGGCCTCGGCCGCGGCGACGACGACGAGCGGCGTCCCGACGACGAGCACGGTGACGGCCTGCGACCGGGGGTCGTCGTCCATCTCCGCGAGGATGACTGCGAGCGTCGCGCTCCCGCCGAAAACGAGCAGGCCGACCTGCGCGATGCCGGCGGGGGTCTCCAGGGCGCCCGCCAGCACGAGCGCCGCGAAGATGCCGTCGACTAGCGGGAGCAACATGACCGTCGCCAGCAGCCGAGTGTCGCCGCCGACGCGTTCCTCCAGGCGGAGGGCGATTGGGTGGCGTGAACTACTCATACACTACCGGGCCAATCTGGACGGGGTGTGGCTGGACCGGCGATACGTGGGCGCCCGCGTCGTCGTGGCTGGAAGCGGGAGCGCCGTTTTGCCGAACCAGAACCGCTCCATCAGTGTGCCGAAAAATGTGAGTACGCCGGAGAGACCGCGCTGATTGCCGGCAGTACCTGCCGCACTGGGACTGATGGAGTCCATACCTACACCAACCGGGGTCGTACGCATAAAGATTGTGTGAGACGTGGCCACATATGGTGTAGTACCGAAACCGCCTTTTAAGTACGTAGCTGCGGTCCGAAACCGGGAGTTGACATTGGCCGAAAATACGCCGACGCCGACCCTAGATTCCTGACGTTCGTACGAACGTTCGACAGCTGCTGTACGTTCGTACAACCGTGGCAGTGCGGGAATGCACGTACGTGCTGAACCCTGGGCCCCATAGTGAGTTGTTGGCGCACGTTCAACCAATCTCGCAACGTTTTTGCCACAGGCGCCACGACGGTTTACATGGCGCAGGACCCCTCGACCGGCGGCCGATTCTCCGACAAACTTCGCGTGCCAGAGGCATTGACTTTCGACGACGTACTCCTCCGACCGGCGGAGAGCAACGTCGAACCAGACGACGCCGACGTCGGCACGCGCGTGTCCAGGAACGTCGAAGTGAACACGCCCGTGCTGTCTGCTGCGATGGACACCGTCACGGAGTCCGATCTCGCCGTCGCGATGGCGCGCGAGGGCGGCCTCGGCGTCCTCCACCGCAACATGGAGGTCGAAGACACCGTCGCGGAAATCGAGCGCGTCAAACAGGCCGACGAACTCGTCATCAGCCGCGAGAACGTCGTCACGGCGTCCCCCGACCAGACCGTCAGCGAGGTCGACCGACTGATGAGCAGCGAAGGCGTCTCCGGCGCGCCAGTGGTCGACGACGACGACGAAGTCCTGGGCATCATCTCCGGGACCGACATCCGTCCGTACCTCGAGGTCGGCGAGACCGACGCCGTCAGCGAAGCCATGACCGACGAGGTCATCACCGCCAGCGAGGACGTCACTGCCCGCGACGCCCTCGAACTGATGTACGAACACAAGATCGAGCGCGTCCCGCTGGTCGACGAGGAGGACCGCCTCGTGGGCCTCGTGACGATGCAGGGCATCCTCAACCGCCGCGAGCACGGGAACGCTGCACGCGACGAAGATGGACGCCTCCGCGTGGGTGTGGCGGTCGGGCCGTTCGAGGCCGACCGCGCGACCGCCGCCGACGACGCCGGCGCCGACGTGATTTTCATCGATTGCGCGCACGCGCACAACCGTAGCGTCATCGACTCCGCCCGCGACATCAAGCAGACCGTCGACGCGGACGTCGTCGTCGGCAACGTCGGCACACGCGAGGCCGCCGAAGCCCTCGTCGGCTTCGCGGACGGCCTGAAGGTCGGCATCGGACCTGGCTCCATCTGTACGACGCGCGTGGTCACGGGCGCCGGTATGCCCCAGATTACGGCCATCTCCCAGGTCGCAGACGTCGCCGCCCCCGAGGGCGTGCCCGTCATCGCGGACGGCGGCATCCGGTACTCCGGCGACGCCGCGAAAGCCATCGCCGCCGGCGCAGACGCCGTGATGCTCGGCTCGTACTTCGCCGGCACCGACGAAGCACCGGGCCGCGTCATCACGATGAACGGCAAGAAGTACAAGCAGTACCGCGGCATGGGCTCGGTCGGCGCGATGCAGTCCGGCGGCGGTGACCGCTACCTCAAAGAGGAGGACGAGGACGAGGAGTTCGTCCCGGAGGGCGTCGAGGCCGCGACGCCGTACAAGGGCCCGCTCTCCCAGGAACTCCACCAGCTCGTCGGCGGCATCCAGTCCGGCATGGGGTACGTCGGCGCCGAGACGCTCCCCGAATTCAGGGAGCGCGCCGAGTTCGTCCGCGTCTCCGCTGCGGGCCAGACAGAGGGCCACCCCCACGACGTCATGATCACTGACGAAGCGCCGAACTACAGCCCGCAGAGCGAGTAACCGCGGCTGGCGGGCGCACCAACGAGAACCACTCCCTGACCCGTCTCGGGGTTCTGTTCGTCGTCTCACAACTCCCGTTCAAACGTACGCCCGGCCGATTCCGAGCGATTCCGGCAGCGACCGGGCCTGCCGGCGCACAACAGCCCAGGTCAGAGTCCTTTTCCGTCGACCTCGCAGCGTGGGCTACAGAACTGGTTCTGTGCCGCGTTCGCGTCCTCGAACGCCTTGAACTCAGAGTCGCAGTGCTGGCACTCGTAGGTTTGGAAGGGCATGTGTGTCGGTTACTGGGTCTGCAAAAAGTGCGTTACGGTGCACCACTTTTCCGGTCCGCGCCCGACAGTCAGGTATGGCCGAGTGCACGTACTGCGAGCAGGACTTGGAACAGTACGACGCCGTGCTAGTCGACCGCGAGACGGACGACGGGCGTACACAGGAGGGCGCGTTCTGTAACTACGGCTGTCTGTCGGCGTGGCTCGACGAGACGGACGCGGCCACCGGCGCCTGCTGTCGCATCGACGTCTGAGGCGACTTCGGACGCCCGCCTCGGGCGGCCCAGACAGAATGACGGACGTTCCAGGGGCTGTGGACCCTGACCGCCGCAGTCAGGCGTTCCCGCCCGTGACGACGACCGGGCGGTCCGTGTTCAGGATGACAGACTGCGTGACGCTACCGAAAATCGCCTTCCCCGCCGGTGAGCGCTTCCGACCGCCGAGGACGATGGCGTCGACGTCGTGGTCCTCCGCCTCCACGATGATGTCCTCGGTCGTGTCCCCGGAGTCGTCGCGCACCTGCACCTCGACGTCCGCTTCCTCGAGGTGTTCCCGTGCGCGACGCACTGACTGCACGCGTGTCGCGGACTTGAACTGCTGGATGTCCTCGGGCAGATCCTCGGTGTCGCCCGTGAACACGAACAACAGGATTGCCTCCACGCTCTCGTCAGCGTGGGGGAGATTCGTCACGTATCGAGCCTGTGCGACCGCTCGGTCCACGTCGTTGTCGACCGGAACTAGTACGCGATACATACGTGCAGGCTCTCCCGTTGGGGGCTTAAAACTACGCGCCCCGTCATACCTTGACTGACCGACCGTGACCGGACGCACGCCCGACCTCACTGGTCGGTTACCCCCTCGGCCAGTGGGCGGGACAATTCACTGTCTACTTCTCGGCGTCGGATCACGCAATCCATGCGGCGTCTCGACGCCGGTACCGAGTATGAGAAAGCGGGCCGGGCGCGATTTGAACCGGAATCAGACGGTCGCTCACTTCGTTCGCGCCGCGTCTGATAGGGCTCAAATCGCTCGCCCGCGACACGACCGCAAAACGACGACAGCGACATACCAGTCGCTCGCGGTCGTCGTCAGTGAGTAGCGGGCCGGGCGCGATTTGAACACGCGACCGACGGATTAAGAGTCCGTCGCTCTGCCAAACTGAGCTACCGGCCCAACGCAATCAATCGTTTGGTGGTGCGACTAAAATACGTTCTGATTCGGGATGCCATCCACGGTACGGCTTTATGGTCCGGCCGGGGGAAGGCGCGTGTATGTCAGTCGAACCGCCGACCCTTGAACGGGACGACGTGCACGTCGTCGACGACGACCGCTATACAGGCGATTCGGTCGCGCTCGTGACCGGTGCGGCGTCCGGAATCGGACGTGCGACGGCCGTCGCGCTCGCCGTGAACGGCCTCACGGTCGCGGCGCTTGACGTGGACGCAGACGGCCTCGGGGAGACGAGCGCGAAGGCGACGGATCTGGAGGCGCCTGGCGAGGTCCGGCCCGTGGAAGCGGACCTGACCGACGACGACGAAGTGATCGCTGCGGTCGAGGCGGCGGCCGACCTCGGCGACCTGCGGTTCGTCGCGAACATCGCGGGCATCCAGCACGTCGCGCCGCTCGAGGAGTTCCCTATGGACGTCTACGACACGATGCAGGACGTGATGGTGCGGGCGCCGGTGCTCGTCTCCAAGCACGCGCTCCCGCTCATCCGGGACGCTGGCGGCGGCGCCGTCGGGAACATGGCGTCCGTGCACGGCCACTACGTGACCTCGGACAAGGTCGCATACAACGTCGCGAAGTTCGCGCTGCGCGGCCTCACGCAGTCCATCGCCGCCGAGGGTGACGGCGACGTGCGGTCGTTCTCGGTCTCCACGGGCTACGTGAAGACGCCGCTCGTCGTCGACCAGATTCCAGACACTGCCGCGGAGCGCGACATCACGGAGCGCGAAGTCGTCGAGGACGTCATGCTGGGGCAGGCTCGCGCCACGGAACTGATGGACCCGGTCGACGTCGCGAACCTGTTCGTGCTCGGGTTCTCGAAGCTCGCCAGCCACCTCAACGGCAGCGACCTCACATTCGACGACGGCATGACGCTGACCTACGAGTAGGCCGTCCCTACGCGACCGGGAACGGTCGCGTCCTCCCAGTCGAACGGCCGGCCACAGGTCGGGAAGGTTAAGTGACGGCCTGCGTTATCCCGGGACATCATGAGTAGCCGGGCAACCATCTCCTCGATGTCCACGTACGCCATTCTCGGCTGTGGGAGCGTCGGCCACGCCGTCGCCGAGGAGTTGGTCGAACGCGGGAAAGACGTCCTCATCGTGGACCGCGACGAGTCCCGAGTGGAAGCCCTCCGCGACCAGGACCTGAACGCGCAGACCGCGGACATCCGCGACGAGGACGTCGCCGGACTCGTCGCCGACCGGGACGTCGTCCTGGTGATGGCGTCGGACGTCGAGGCGAACGAAGCCGCGGTGGCGAACATTCGCGGCCGCGACGACGACCAGTTCATCGTTGCTCGCGCGAGCGACCCGGTCACGAGCGACGAACTCCGGGAACTCGGCACGGACGTCGTCATCAATCCGTCGTCGGTCATCGCGAACGCGGCGCTCCGGGCGCTGGAGTCCGGCGAACTCGAGTACAAGGCCCGCCAGCTGGCGGACGTCATCGGGGCGTCCGAGGACCGCCTCGCCATCGTCACCCACGACAACCCCGACCCCGACTCCATCGCAGCGGCGGCCGCACTGGCAGCCATCGCCGACCACCTCGGCGTCGAGGCAGACATCCTCTACTTCGGGGACATCGGCCACCAGGAGAACCGCGCGTTCGTGAACCTCCTGGACATCGAACTCACGCCCTACGGGGACGTGGACATCGACGACTACGACACGATCGCGGTCGTCGACCCCGCGAAGGCCGGCGAAGTCACCCTCGACCGGCAGGTCGACATCTTCATCGACCACTACGAGGTCGAGGGACAGATCGAGTCCGAGTTCGCGGACGTCAGGCCGAACGTCTCCGCGACGTCGACGATCCTCACGAAGTACATCCAGGAGTTCGACCTCTCGGTCAGCCAGGAGGTCGCGACCGCGCTGTTGTACGGGATTCGCGCCGAAACGCTGGACTTCCGGCGGGACACCACGCCCGCTGACCTGACCGCCGCAGCCTACCTCTACCCGTTCGCGGACCACGACACACTCGAGCAGGTCGAATCCCCGAACATGAGCCCGGAGACGCTGGACGTGCTCGCGGAAGCCATCACGAACCGCGAGGTCGAGGGCAGCCACCTCGTGTCGAACGCGGGGTTCATCAGCGACCGGGACGCGCTCTCGCAGGCCGCCTCCCAGCTGTTGAACCTCGAGGGCATCACGACGACGGCCGTCTTCGGCATCGTCGAGGACACAATCTACCTGGCTGCGCGCTCGAAGGACATCCGGCTGAACATCGGCCGCGTGCTCGCGGACGCCTTCGAGAACATCGGCGAGTCCGCCGGCCACTCCACGCAGGCGTCCGCCGAGATTCCGCTGGGCATCTTCACGGGCATCGAAGCCACCGAGGAGAACCGCGACACGCTCCTGTCGCTGACCGAGGAAGCCGTCACCCGGAAGCTGTTCGACGCGATGGGCGTCGAGAGCGAGAGCGGGTCGAACGGGAGCTAACCTCTCCTCCGAGGACGGGTCCACCTGTACGGATTTGGGTCCGCCCTCGATGAGTCACAACTCGACACCCGCTGTCTCCGTGCGGCCGTACGGCTACGTCTCCGAAAACCCAGTTCTCTACGCGCTTCCAGACCGCGGCCTCGCAATCGGCAACGGTGCGGCCGGTGACCACGACGCGTTGGCCGACCGATTCGACTACGTGGTGTCCGCGACCGGCGAGCCACGTGCTCTCACCACCCACCACTGTCCACTCATAGACGGGGCGGACAACGCGTGGCGGGCGTTCGAATCAGCCGCCGAGACGACGTGTGCGCTCCACGAACGGGAGGGGACGCTGCTAGTTCACTGCCGGGCCGGCATCTCGCGCAGCACGACCCTCGCAGCAACGGCTGTTGCGTACGATGAGGGGCGCTCGTTCGTCGACGCACTACACGTCGTACTGGAGAGTCATCCGGATGCCGTCCCGCACCCCGCGCTCCACCAGCAGGCCGTCCAGTATCTCGCCGCTCACGTCTGACCGATTCCGCGTGTGGTCGGCCTTTTGTCGGAGCCTCGTCCCGAGAACGTCGCGGTGAGAGTCCGCTCTTCGAGAATCAGACAGCGACTTCGCCTTCTTCCTCGGTGGATTCGTAGCGTTCCACGATGTCGTTGATGAGGACGACGTCGCCGACGGCCCGCACCCAGCGATACGGAATGATGACGCCTTTCTCGCCGGTGGCTTCGTTCGCGAACAGGTCCGGGTTGAGCGCGCTGAGCGCGAGGCCGTTCACCACTTCTGTGTCCAGGTTCAGGCGGACGTCCTCTACTTCCCCCACGAAAACGCCGTTGTTCGAGTACACCTCGCGGCCGACGAGCGAGGTGATTTCGTCTGCTTCGGAGTCCATGCTCTCGTGAATGTCTTGGTGCCCCTTAAGTGTTCAAGCCCGGCGTCGCGCGGGCGTCGGACATCTCCCGGGTCACACCCTCAGAATCACTAGATTTCACTCGCGCGAGTACCGAATTCGGTTCCGGTCACGTCGGTTTCGGAAGCCGTGATCAACGCCTCACTCGAAGCCGTCCAGAACCGTCCCGAGCGCCTCGAGCGCTGGGGCGACTTCGCTGGGACTGCGGCCGAGACTCACGCGGATGTACTCGTCGTTGCCGAAGAAGCGGCCGGGCACCACGAGCAGGCCGTCCTCCCACGCGGCCTGGGTGACCGCGTCGCCGTCCGCGTTCTCGGGGTCGAGGAACGCGAACGACGACCCCTCGGCGAGGAACCCCCCGACGTCGTCGCGGGATTCGAGGAACTCGCGGAGGAGGTCGGCGTTCTCCGAGAGAAGCGTCCGCGACCGGTCGGCCAGGTGGTCGGCGTTGTGCAGCGCGCGCTTCCCGAGCGCGCGACTCGTGTCGGCGACGCCGAGGAAGTGGTAGGCGATAGCGCGCGCGCGGTCGACGAACGCTTCGTCGGCGACCAGCCAGCCGATCCGGAGATCGTCGAGGCCGTAGAACTTCGTGAGCGAACTCGTCACCACCGTATCCTCGAGGCCGGCCGCTGTCGGGCCGCCGAACGGACTGTCGCGCGGGTCGGACACGTACGGCGCGTACACCTCGTCGACGAGCAGGCGACCGCCGCCGTCGCTGACCGCGTCAGCGAGGTCCGACAGCGTCTCCCGGTCCGAGAGCGCGCCGCTCGGGTTGTGGCGGTTCGTCACCGTGACGAGGCGCGTCCAGTCGGTCATCGCGTTCTCGACGCGCTCGACGTCGAGGCTGTAGTGGTCGCCCCGCAGGAACCGGTCGATTTCGGCGCCGAAGGCGGCCGGCGACTTCACGAGCGGCTCGTAGCCCGGCTTCTCCACGAGCACGCGCTGTTTCTTCTCGGCGTCCTCGTCGGGGCCGCGGTGGAGCGCGGTCGCCGCGGCGACGAGGTTCGCCATCGTCGCACCGGCGGTCACCAGCACTTGCTCGGGTTCGACGCCGTACTCGCCGGCGATCTGGGTTTCCAGCGTCGCACCCGTCGGCGGGTCGTCCAGTCCCTCCAGGGGCGCCGGAACGATTTCGGGTTCGTGGTCGCGGGCGCCTCGCAGGTCGCTCGACCCCAGGTCGTACAACGCGACGTCCGGTCGCCCGGAAATCCACTCGAGGTACTCCAGCCGCGGGAACATACAGGGGAGTGCGGCCGCACGCCGGAAAGTAGTTACCGCTCGGAGCGGCCCGGCCGGAGTCGTGGTTCGCTCTTTCCGGGTCCGCGAGGCGGGCGAGCGAACCCGTCGACCACCGGAAGCCGTTAGGTGGTCCAGTCTCGTAGGCCCCATCGTGGACGACCTCGCCGACTGGCTCCGGGACCGCCCGTACTACGCGGGCCAGATCGTCGACGAGCGCACGCTCGACGCCCGGGAGGCGCGGACGCGCGACGTCGACCTCGAGTCCCGACTCGCGTCGGCGCTCGCGGACCGCGGCATCGACGCGCTCTACGACCACCAGGCCGACGCCATCGAGGCCGTCAGAGACGGCGACGACGTCGTCGTCGCGACACCGACCGCAAGCGGGAAGAGTCTCGCATACACGGTCCCGGCGTTCGAGCGCGCAATGGACCACGGCGGCCGCACGCTCTACGTCGCGCCCCAGAACGCCCTCGTCGCCGACCAGGCGGAGATGCTGTCGGACCTCGCCAGAGACCTCGGATTCGGCAACCGCGTGCAGGTGGACACCTACACGGGCCGCCTCTCGCAGTCCGAAAAACGCGGCGTCCGGGACCGCCAGCCCACCCTCCTCCTGACGAACCCGGAGATGATTCACTACGCCCTCCTGCCGCACGGCCATCGGCTCTGGGAGTGGTTCTTCTCGGGGCTGGAGACGGTGGTGCTCGACGAGGTCCACGAGTACCGCGGCGTGTTCGGCGGCCACGTCGCACACGTGATGCGGCGACTGCGCCGCGTCTGTGACCGGTTCGACAGCGAACCGGACTTCGTCTGTTGCTCGGCGACTATCGGGAACCCCGTCGAGCACGCCGCCCGCGTCACGGGAAAACCGGAGGCTGGATTCGCGCTCGTCGACGAGGACGCCAGCGAGCGCGGCCCGCGGAACTGGCTGCTCTGGAACCCGCCCGAGCAGGACGGCGGCGAGGGCCGCAGGCGCTCCCCGCACGTCGAGACCAGGCACCTGATGGCCGACCTCGTCACCAGGGGCCACCAGACGCTCGC
>NZ_WUUU01000115.1 GCF_009831555.1 Halobacterium bonnevillei
TGTCCTTCAAGCCTGTCCTTCGTTCAGCTTGCGACTACGGCTGTTCCCTGGTCACGGTCCGTCCCTGCAGCTCCCTGGCACGTCCGTCCCTGCAGCTCCCTGGCACGTCCGTCCCTGCAGCTCCCTGGCACGTCCGTCCCTGCAAAAACGTTCGCTCAGGTGTAGAACCCGGAACTGTCCGCCCAGCAGGCCTGAGACGTCCAGGCTACCTCTCCAGGGAGCGTTCCTTGTCGGCATCCTGCGTGTACGCGTCGTCGTAGGGCGCAGTCCGAACGTCTGCGAATTCGAAGCGCGCGCCCCCGCTGGCACTCTCGGTGACGGTGAACGTCCAGTCGTGGGCGGCGGCGATGTCCGCGACGATGCTCAACCCGAGCCCCGAGCCGGTCGACGAGGTGGTCCACCCGGACTCTGTCACGGACTTTCGTTGCTCGGGCGGAATCCCGGGGCCGTCGTCAGCCACGTAGAACCCGCCCTCGAAGACACCGACGGTGACGGTGACGTCGTCGCCACCGTGCTCGACGGCGTTCCGGAAGAGGTTCTCGAACAGGTGGGTCGCACGCGTGTCGTCGGCGTACACGAGCCCGTTGGCGTCCACGGACAGCGACGCGTGCGCCGTCGCGACGTTCCGCCAGCACTTCCAGGCGATGCCGGAGAGTTCCAGCGGCTCGACGGACTCGACTTCGGAGCCGCCGCGCACCATCGTCAACGCGTCTTCGATGATGTCCCGCATCCGGTCGTGGGCGCGCTCGACCTCGTTCAACCGACTCGTGTCGCCGGTCTCGGCGGCGAGTTCGAGGTTGCCTTCCGCGACGTTCAACGGATTCCGGAGGTCGTGAGACAGTACTTCCGCGAGTCGCTCGAGGCGGTCGATCTGGTGATAGAGGTCGCGCTCGTACCGGCGCCGTTCTGAGACGTCCCGGAACATCGCGACCACGACTTCCTGTCCCTGGAGTTCGAGGTGCTGGGCGCTGATCTCGACGGGGACGTGGTCGCCGTCCGTGGGTTCCACGAGCACGTCGTCGCCGTTCTCGAAGCGTGCGATCGTCTTCTGTTCGCCCTCCGGGTGGGCGTGGAACAACTCTCGGTACCGCTGGGATTCCTCGCTGGGGTGCAGCGACGTCACGTGAGCACCCACGAGGGTAGCGGCGGGTGCGTCCAGGAGTTCGGTTGCGGCCTCGTTCACTTCTATAATCTCGCCCGTCGTCGCGTCGATGACGAACGTGGCGTCCGGCGCCGTCTGCATGACCGTCCGGTACTTCTGTTGGAGTCGCTCCCGTTCGCTCCTGTCCCGGACGGCGGCGATGACCTCGGTCTCGCCGTCCGTCTGGATCGGGCTGAGACTGACGTCCACCGGGAACGTGGTGCCGTCCCTGTGTTCGGCGCGGAGTTCGAGTCCCGCGCCCATCGGCCGTGACTCGGCTGACTCGAAGTACGCCTCGCGTTTCTCGGGATGGTCGACCTCGGCTGCGTCCGGGACGAGCACCTCGATCAGTTCGCCCTCAAGCTCCTCTGGCGCGTAGCCGAAGATCTCCTCGACTCGCGCGTTCGCACGCCGGATGACACCCTCGCGCTGGACGACGAGAATGGCGTCCGGGGAGTTGTTGAAGAAGGCTGCAAGTCGCTCCGTCGTGGTGTCTACACTCATCTCGGCGTGGGTTCGCGGTGGACTACGGGGGACACAAGTGAATAAGTGTTCGATTCTTCCAACTATCTGGAAATCCCGACCCGACAACGCGGGGCCCAGGGTCGGAACGGTAACTCGGCGGGCGTGAGCGACACCAGCCCTACGCGGAGCGACAGCGCCCCCGCTCGAAGCGACAGTGCCCCCACTCGAGGCGACAGCGGCCCTACGCGAGGTCACTGAGGCGCGCGACGCCGAACGGAACAAGCGCCTCGGCCGGGTCGAGGCCGCCGTGCATGCCCGCGAGCGCGAGTTCGTCTGGCTCACTCCGGTGCCAGAGCGCACCCTCGCGGGGCACGACCACCAGGTCGCCGCAGTTCCGGTGGAACGCCGCTCCCGGCTCCCCCATGCCCCAGAGTCCTTCTTCGAGCGCCTCGTCCCGGGAGTACACCAGCGCGTCGAGGTCCGACAGACTGGCGCGCGCCGCGCCCACGTCAGTTACCCGCAGGTGGACGTTCCGCGGGCCGCCCAGGACCAGCGGGGCGCCGGAGCGGTCGGTCTGCACGTACTCCAGGACGCCGGTGTCGTCGAGTTCGGTGCCGTCCTCGACGGGCACCTGGCCGTGGTCCGCGACGAGACAGACGACCGTCTCCTCGGCCACTGCACTCGAGAGCGTTCCGAACGCCCGTTCGAGCGCGTCACAGACCGCTCCGACCTGTATGTCGTAGCGTTCGCTGTCCGGGCCGTGGTGGTGGCTGACAGTGTCGACGACCGGGTAGTAGGCGTACGTGTACGACGGCGCATCCGACTCCCGGACGGCGTCCCGCACCGCGACTGCGAAGTCCGTCGTCCGGTCGTAGTGGCGGGCGTTCGCGCCGACCAGCGACGCGTCACGGTAGCCCGGACCGTAGTCCGGTTCCACGACCTGTGCGTCTACGCCGTCCGCCCCCAACCGTTCGTAGATTGGCTGCGCGTCGAAGAGGGCTGCTGGTTCGACGGAGATTTCGCCGCCGTCCTTCGGCGCGTACGGCAGCGTCTCGTAGACCGTGTCCGCCGCCGGGTCGTAGCCGTTCCACCCGAGCAACCCGTGTTCGACGGGCTCCGAGCCGGTGTGCATGGTTGTCACGCAAGCCGCCGTCTCCGAGGGATACGTGGACGTCAGCGGCGTCACGCGACCCGCGACCACGAACGACTCGAGCAGCGAGACGTCCCTGTGGACGCGCTCGAACTGCCGGAACCCCAGCGAGTCGAGGAACACGACGACCACGCGCTCCGCGTCGGTCGCGACGCCGTCGAGTGCGCGGTCCGGGAGCTCCGAACCGAGGTCTGACCCCACCATCGAAGCCGCTGTCGCGGGAATCCGGGAGAAGCAGAATCCGTCGTACGCCGGCCGGAGGTAACCGGCAGCGAGTTCGTCGGCGGCGAGGTCCGCGGCGAGGTCCGCGTCGAGCATACTCCCGAAATCACACTCGAACTGGCAAAACTGCTCCGGTGGACTGGCACTCCCTCGCACGGCATCCCTCCCCGACGCCCTCAGTGCGTCCGACCGCTTCAACGATCGACGTCGGCGCCGAGGTCCGCGAGCGCGTCGAAGAAGTCGGGGAAGGAGACGTCGACGTGTTCGGCGCCGTCAATTGTCGTCTCGCCGTCGGCGACGAGGCCCGCGATGGCCAGCGACATCACGATGCGATGGTCGCCGCGGCCGTCGAGGTGTGCGCCACCGAGGTCGGAGTCGCTGCCGTGGACGACCAGTTCGTCGGGGTGTTCCTCCACGGACGCCCCGAGTTTCGCGAGTTCCTCGGCCATCGCCGACACGCGGTCGGTCTCCTTGTACCGGACGTGTTCGGCGTTCGTGATGTGTGTCGAGCCGTCCGCCGCCGCGCCAAGCACTGCGATCGTCGGCAGGAGGTCGGGTGTGTCCGCGACGGAGACGGTAACGCCGTCGAGCGCGCTCCGCTCGACGAAAATCCGCCCCGTGGATTGCTCCCAGTCCACGGCTGCGCCCATCTCGCGGAGCACGTCGACGATTGCGGCGTCGCCCTGCGCGCTCGGTCGAGCGCCCTCCACGACCACCTCCTCGTCGGCCGCGAGCGCGCCAGCAGCGAGCAGGTACGACGTCGACGAGAAGTCCCCCGGGACCTCGTACTCGCCGTCTGTCGGCTCGTAGGTCTGGCCGCCGGCCACCCGGTAGCCGTTCGTGCGTTCCTCCGCGTCGACGCCGAACGAGTCGAGCACGTCCAGCGTGATGTCGACGTACGGCGCGGACTTCAACTCGGTCGTCAACTCGAGTTCGACGCCGCGGTCGGTCACCGCGCCGGCCATCAGCAGCGACGTGATGAACTGCGAGGAGACGTCCCCCGGGATTTCGACGTGTCCGCCCTCGATCGGGCCATCGACTATTAGCGGCGCCTGGCCGTTCCCGCGGGTCGAGCGCGCCGTCCCACCGAGGGACTCCACGGCGTCGAGGAGCGGACCCTGCGGCCGCGAGCGCAGCGACCGGTCGCCCGTCAGGACGGTCGTACCGTCCACGAGCGCGGCGGTCCCAGTCACCAATCGCATCGTCGTCCCGGAGTTCGCGCAATCGATGACGTCCGCCGGGACCGCCGGGTCGCCGAGGAATCCCGTGATTTCCCAGTCCCGGTCCACGCGTTCCGCGTCGCCGTCGAAGCGGTCGACCGCACGCGCCGTCGCTTTCGTGTCGGCGCTGACCAGGGGACCGCGCACCAGCGCGCCCTCTGCGTATCCCGCAGCGAGCAGCGCCCGGTGCGTGTAACTCTTCGACGGGGGTGCGCGCGCCGTCCCGCTCACCCGGGAGTTCGCTACAGTCACTTGCATACGCGAGGCGACGGCGGCGGCCGGTATCAGGATTCCGACGCCGGCCAGTTTCTGGACCGGGCAGCCCGGATTCTGTGCGCCGGATCCCGGCCGCGGAACCCCGCCCAACCGACCGGATACGGTAGCATTTTGGCGACCGCTCCACGAGTCGCCTGCATGGACCCCGACTTCGCGCGACTCGACGAGTATCTCGACGAGAACGGCCTCGAGGGCTACGCATTCCACGACGACGCGTCGAACAGCGACCTCTACTACGTCACCGGGTTCTCCGCCCCGGACCCGTTGTTCGCAGTCTACACGCCCGAGGCCACCGGAATTTTGACGTCCTCGCTGGAGTACGGTCGCGCGAAGACCGAGGGCCGCGCCGGGGTCGTCAAGCGGCTCTCCGACTACGACTTCCACGCAAAGCGCGAAGACCACGACAGCGAGACTGCGTATGCGCTCGTCGTGGACGAGTTCCTCGCGGACCTCGGGTGCGACTCGGTCGCCGTCCAGCGCCGGTTCCCGGTCGGGGTTGCAGACGACCTGCGCGACAACGGCGTCAACGTCACCGTCGACGACGACGGCGTGGTGTCGGACGTTCGCGCGACGAAGACCGACGAGGAAATCGAGCACGTGCGGACCGCCCAGCGAGCCAACGAGGCGGCGATGGCGCGCGCCGAGGAACTCATCCGGGGCGCGGACGTCGACGACGACGGTCACCTCGTCCACGACGGCGACGTGCTCACCAGCGAGGACGTCAAGGAAGCCATCGAGATCGAACTCCTCCGCCACGGGTGCGCGCTGGACGAGACCATCGTCGCGTGCGGTCGGGACGCCGCGGACCCCCACGACCGCGGGAGCGGGCCGCTGGCGGCCGGCGAGTTCGTCATCGTGGACATCTTCCCGCGGGACAAGGACACGAAGTACCACTCGGACATGACGCGGACGTTCCTGAACGGCGACCCGACGGACACCCAGCAGGAGTGGTACGACGTCACCGAGGAAGCGTACCGCGCCGCCCTCGACGCTGTCGAACCCGGCGTCTCCGGCGAGGACGTCAACCAGGCGGTCGTCGACGTCTACGACGACCACGGCTTCCCGACGATCTACACCGACCCGGAGACCGAGACCGGGTTCATCCACTCGACGGGTCACGGCGTCGGCCTCGACGTCCACGAGAAACCGTCGCTGGCGCGCGACGGCGAACAGCTCCGCCCCGGTCACGTCATCACAATCGAGCCCGGCCTCTACGACCCCGACGTCGGCGGCGTCCGCATCGAGGACATCGTCGTCGTCACCGAGGACGGCTACGAGAACCTCACGGACTACGACATCTCGTTGTCGAACTGATTGCTCGGTGCGTCGTCGCGGACGAACGCAGCGCCGAACTGTCCCGTATCCTGTGGCCGGCGGCGCCGAACTGTCCCGTATCCTGTGGCCGGCAGCGCCGGGCTGTCCCCTGCGACGCTCGACCTACTAATCTGTCTGTGGCTTCCCCGGGGTCGGGCGCTCGCTGGCCAGCCGGATCGAGTAGTTCACCAGTGACTGCATCCGGTCGACGGCGTCCAGCGCGGCCTCGATTTCTTCCGCGTCGTCGCTCGCGTCGTGCGCGGCTTCGAGGTCCGAGCGGAGCGCCTCGATGGAGTCCAGGAGGTCAGCGGAGAGCACATTCGTCAACTCGAGGAGGTGGTCGCTGTGCTCGGCGTCCTCGTCGACGACGGTGCGGAAGTGCACGGAGAGCCCGTCCTCGGACGGGAACGCGCGCACCTCGAAGGTTTTCTCCAGGGGCGGATACCGATCGCGGAACGTCACCGGTTCCTGGGCGGCCATCGCGCGGTGATACTCGGTGTAGAACTCCGTGCCGACGGCACCTGGGAAAACGTCCCAGAGGTTCTTCCCGAGCACGTCGTCGGCGTCCACTTCCAGTATCTCCTCGGCGGTATCGTTGACGTACGTGAACTGCCAGTCCCGGTCGAGCGCGAAGAACCCGTCCGTGATCCGCTCGTAGACGTTCCGCGCGAGGTCGTTCAACATCGCGACGTCCTGTTCGGCGCGATACGACGCGCTCACGTCACGGCACACTCTCGCGAGCGCCCCGAGCGGATCCTCGACCTCGCCCTCGCGCACGTACTCGGTCACGTCCAGCGAGATCGCCTCGCTGGCGACCGACGACGCGTCCGCGGCCTCGTAAACCACCACGGGTACTGCGGGGTCCGTGTCCCGAACCAGCCGCAGCACCTGGAGCGCGTCAGTCTCGCCTGTCGTGTCCGACGTGACGAGGGTGTCTGTGTCCTCAGCATCGTCAGTCGCGTCTGCATCGTCAGTCGCGTCAATAGCGGGGTGCGCGTCGGTGCTGGCGCCGACAGTGTGCTCGACGGCGATGCAGTCGACGGCTCGCTCGGAGAGCGCGTCGATCGCCGCCGCCGCAGTCCGGACCGTCGTCACGGTCAACGGCTCGTGCGTTTGGAGCTCGCGCTCCACCGCCGCACACATCCGCGGGCGCGCACTCACGAACAGGACGTCTATCGTGTCGCCCATGAGCGGAAATACAGTGGTGGTAAGACCTCTTGGTGGATAGTCTCTGGGGGCGTTGCGGTCCCGGCACGGCGGTCTGGCGTCACGTTTCGCCGCCGCAGGTCAGGGCCCCGTCGAACTCTCGCCCTGGAGGTCGTGGAACACCGCCAGGAAGTCCTCCTCGTCGAGTTCCATGACGAGCTGGTCGAGGTCCTCGCGCATCTCCTGGACGTTCTCGCAGAGCTGCTCGTACCGCGCGTCGTTGGAGAGCTCCTCCGCCGATTTCGACGTCTCGATGGTCGCGCGCTTCGACGCCAGCGCGAAGTACGTCTGGACTTCCTCGCTGTACAGCGAGCGCGCGAGCAGCCGGCTGACCAGGGACTCCAGCTCAGCGCGCTCGATGGGTTTGACCACGTAGGCGTCGAATCCGAGTTCGAGCGTGTCGAAGTCGGGGTCGACGGCGGTCACCATCGCCACCTTGCAGTCGTAGTCGGTTTCCCGAATGTGGTCGAGAACGACGTCGCCGGACTGCTCCGGGAGTCGGCGGTCGAGTAACACGACGTCCACGGACGCGTCGAGTTCGTCCAGCGCGTCCTCTGCGCTGTACGCGGTCCGGACGTGGTACGTCTCGGACAGCCAATCCGCGAACAGGTTCGCGAGTTCTCGCTCGTCCTCGACGACGAGAACCGTCGCCGTCTCTGTCATCTACTCGTCACCAAGTCTGGCTGTTCTTTTAACTCTTTCCCGAACTGACAGCGGGCGTGGGACAGCTTGGTCGGCGGTGGCCACCGACCAGCCGCGACGTGGTCACTCGGTCGTCGACAAGTAGATCGTGATCGTGGAGTCCTCGTCCGTCTCGATAGTCGCGCCGCACTGCTGGGAGAGCCAGTAGACGGCCCAGAGGCCGATGCCGGACCCGTGCTGGAGCGGGGCCTCTTCGACGCCCTCGAGTGCGCGGTGTTCCTGCGACGGGATTCCCGGCCCGTCGTCCGTCACCCGAACGAACGGCCTGCCCTCACTGCCGGCTGGATCCTCGCTCCCATCTCGGGCTGTGATGGTCACGTGCGGCGTCCCAGCCTCGTTGTGTTCGACGGCGTTTGTCAGTAACTCTCGAACCGCGAGCCGGAAGCGCGCGTCCACGGCTACGTCGGCGTCGGCGGTCACCTCGATTGTCGCGTCCGGGTGGTCCGAACCCACGCGGTCGGCCTCCGTCGCGACCAGTTCGGCCAGCGGCGCGCTGGCTGCGTCGTCCTCGCGGAGCACGCGCTCGACGACGCGCGCCTTCTCGCTGACGGCGAGCAGGTCTTCGGCGGCGGTCTTGATGCTCCCGATGTCGCTAGCCGATTGTTCTCCCGGCTCTCCGTCTGACTGAACGGGTTCCGGGGCAGCCCCCCCGACCACGATCTCGGCGTCCAGGCGGTCCTCGAGCCGGCTCGCTCGACCGAGAACCACGTTCAGCGCGTTCCGGACGTTGTGGCGGAGCACGCGGTTCAACACCCGGAGCCGCTGGTCGCGTTCTTCGCGACTGGTGACGTCGCGGGAGACGCAGACGAACCCCTCGGTGTCGAGTGGCGTCACGGACAACTCCTGGGGGTACGTGTGGCCGTCGTCGCGGCGCGCGAGCACGTTCCCGTGCCAGTGGTCGCGTTTGTCCGCGTCGAAGTCGTCGAAGACGTCGCCGAGTCTGGTCTGCGTCTCGGTCGGATAGAACTCCGTCCAGTGCACGCCGACGACGTCGTCCGGTCCGCACCCGCCGTAGTCGTCGCAGAACGCCTGGTTGGCGTACGCGACCCGGCGTTCGTCATCCAGGACGGCGATGCCGTCCATCGCGGTGTCGAGCGCGCGCCGGAGGCGGCCGTGAGCGCGTGACTGCTGGCGGTCGCGGTCGCTGTAGGTACCGGCGACCGCCGCGCCGAGCGCGCCGATACTCGTGTGCTGGATGAGCACGTGGTTTATCGCCGCGCCAGCGCCGTAGGCGTTCACGGCTATCGCCCAGAGGTCGAGCGTGAGAACGACGCCGGCACCCCCGACCGCCCAGACGAACACCGCGTCGCCGCGGGCGACCTGCGGCCCGAACACCTGGAACCAGAGGCCGTAGGCGAGCAACGCGACTGCGGGCAGCACCGTCGCCGCGACCACCATGACGTCGTTCGTGTCGTGGATGGCGAAGTGGGTGACTGCGGCGACCGTGAGCGTCCCACCGAGCGCCGCGACCAGCCAGTCACGGGCCGCATTCCGCTCCGTGAACCTGGACGCGGACAAGACCATAGAGGCGCCCAGCCAGTCACCACACAAAAATCCTCACGTCGAGTTATCACGTCCGCGAATCGCAACGATTGGTCTCCGGTTCGCGGCGTCCGCGTGACTGTCTCCGGTGTCGCAGCGCCGGTCGCCGGCCGGGGTAACGAACTGTTTTTGCCGGGTCGGCCGCTAACGTGACTCGATGGACGTACTCGTGGTGGGCGCTGGCGACGTTGGCCGCTGGTTCGCGGACCTGGCGGACGCGCCGGTGACGTTCACCGACGTCGACGAAGACCGCGCGGAAGCGGCCGCTGCGGCGCTCGACCGCCGGGCGCGAGCCGTCCCGCTGGACACCGAGGAGTCGTTCGGGCTTGTGGTCGTCGCGGTGCCGATGGCCGTCGCCGTCGAGACCCTCGAGCGCC
>NZ_WUUU01000116.1 GCF_009831555.1 Halobacterium bonnevillei
CAGGGAGCTGCAGGGACGGACGTGCCAGGGAGCTGCAGGGACGGACGTGCCAGGGAGCTGCAGGGACGGACGTGCCAGGGAGCTGCAGGGACGGACGTGCCAGGGATCAGCAGGATCGGACGTGGCAAGGGGCCAAATTGGGAATTGGCCGGTCACGGGCGCCAGCCCCGTTGGCACCCGTTGCAGATACTGCAAGCCCTAAGCACCTCGCGCCGTATCGTCCGATAATGAACGGCAATCGCTTCGGGCGGCTCTTCCAGGTGACGACGTACGGCGAGAGCCACGGCCCGGGAATGGGCGTCGTGGTGTCCGGGTGTCCGGCGGGACTGGAACTCGACGAGGAGACGATTCAGCGGGAACTCGACCGGCGCAAGCCAGGCCAGTCGATGATCACGACGTCGCGCGGCGAACCCGACGAAGTGACCATCCAGTCCGGGATTCAGGACGGGTACACGACCGGGACGCCAATCGGGATGACCATCCAGAACAAGGACGCGAAGTCCGGGAAGTACGAACCGTTCGTGACGGCGCCCCGACCCTCCCACGGCGATTACACGTACTCCGCGAAGTTCGGCACGCGCAACTGGGGCGGTGGCGGTCGCTCCTCGGCGCGAGAGACCGTGAACTGGGTCGCGGCGGGTGCGATCGCCCAGAAGATCCTCCAGCAGGAGGGCGTTCAGGTGAAGGCGCACGTCAACCAGATCGGCGACATCGAGGCGCCGGAAGTGTCCTTCGAGGAGATGCTCGAACACACCGAGGACAACGACGTCCGGTGCGCGCACCCGGAGACCGCCGAGAAGATGCAAGAACGCATCGAGGCGTACCAGGAGGAGGGCGATTCCATCGGTGGGTCGATCTACTTCGAGGTTCGAGGCGTCCCACGCGGGCTTGGTGCGCCAAGATTCGAAGCAGTCGAAGCGCGCCTCGGCCGCGCGATGCTGTCCGTCCCGGCGACGACCGCCTTCGAGTTCGGTCTCGGGAGGGAGGCCAGGACGTGGACCGGCAAGCAGCGCAACGACGACTGGGAGTTCGGCGACGACGGGGATCCGGTCCCCGTCGAGAACGACCACGGCGGCCTCCAGGGCGGCATCACGACCGGCGAACCGATCTACGGCGAGGTCACGCTGCACGCGCCGACGTCAATCCCGAAGGAACAGCAGACAGTCGACTGGGAGACCGGCGAGGAGAAGACCGCACAGGTAGTGGGCCGCCACGACCCAGTGCTCCCGCCACGCGGCGTGCCCGTCGTCGAGGCGATGCTCAACATCACCATCCTGGACTTCATGCTGCTCGGCGGCCGCATCAACCCGGACCGCCTCGACGACCAGCCGGGCGAGTACGACACCGACTACCACCCGAGCAGTCCGCGCAACGAGTGAGGGCGCAGTCCGCGTTCCAGCAATCAGAGTATCCAGAGCCGCGCCAGTTTCGGACCGAGAACGCGAGCGAAGCGGCTTTCCTTATCTGCGCACAACACGCGACTAGATGGACGCGCACCAGGACGGCCCACAGAACCCGTACGGGATGGACGAGGACTGCCGGAACTGTCCGGGGCTCTGTGACGTCCGCGACCGCGTCGTTCACGGCTACGGCGACGTAGGCGCGGACTTCGTGTTCGTCGGCGAAGTACCGAGTGCAGCCGCGGAACGCACGGGCGTCCCGTTCACGGGCGACGACGCGGGCGAACGGTTCCAGCACATCCTCGGGAGCGTCGGCCTGAACTACTCGCTGCCGACCAGCGACCAGCCCGAACTGGACAACGCCTACCTGACGTACCTCGCGCGCTGCCGGCACCCTGAGCGCGACCCGAGCGACGAGGAAGTGGTGACCTGCGAGCCGTACCTCAACGCCGACATCCGCATCATCAACCCGGAGGTGCTGGTGCCAGTCGGACAGCGCGCGCTCACCGAACTCGGCCGCGAGTACACGACGACGCCGGCCTCGGAACTCGACGTCCAGGAGTGTCACGCCACGTCGATCCGCGGGCGCGGGTTCGAGCTGGCGCCGATGGTTCACCCCGCCGAGCAGACCGACGAGCAAACGGACGCATACGTCGACTTCTTCCTCGACCTGCTGGAGTCGGACTACCGCCAGACCAAGGGCCGCAGAGGTCGTTAATCGGGGTTGCGAGTGGGACCATCGACCGGTCCGCCTACCAGTATTGGGTCTTGCCAGCGACAGTTCCCCCCGCGCCGGCGACGCCAGCACCCACGACACCGAGCATCGCCGCGACGAGTACCGCGATTGTGACAACCGTGGACGCGTCCCCGAGTGACGCAGCGAGCGAGCCGACGGCGCCGACGAGCGCGAGAGCGGAGAGCACGAGTGCCAGCGCGGTGAGTAGCTTCGTGACGTACATCGAGTAGCGATTGCGGGCGCATTCGTCTTCAGCCGTTCGGCTGGCACACTGGGGCTATAGTCCCAGGTGCGAGGTCGTGGGCTCCGTCCCGGATTGGACTGGGACCGCGGCGTTCAAGCGTCCCCCGGACCGACTGCCAGACATGACAGTCGTCGCCGTCACGGTAGACCCGCCGCGGGAGGGCCTCGTGTTGCCCGCGCTCGCCGAGGAATCGACGCTCTCCGAGCGCGAAGCCGCAACGCTGTACGAGGCGATGGCCGCGGACGCGTTCCGTGCCGTCGTCGAGAGCGGCGGCGACCTCATCGTGAACTACCGGTCGGACGACCAGCTACCCGACGAATTCGTCGGCAGTGACGCGAACGCGGAAGCGGAGATCCGGGACCTCCTCGGCGACGTGCTCACGGACGAGGAACGCGAAGAGGTGCGCGTCGAAGTGCAGGTCGGGTCGTCGAAGCACGCGCGCGTCGGCAACACGGTTACGCACCTGCTCGAGTCCGAGGGCGCGAACTCCGCTGCGGTCCTGGAGCCGGACGCGCCGCTGGTCGGGCGGAAGCACGTCGACAGCGCCGCGATGAAGCTCCGGCGGAATCCGGTCGTGCTGGGGCCGTCCGCGAACGGCCGACTCTACTTCGCGGGCTTCAAGCGCCCGATTGACTTCGAGGGCGCGTGGGACGCCCCGGAAGTACAGAGCGTGACCGAGCGAGCGTTGGACGCGGGCTACGACGTCGACTTCCTCCCCGAGCAGACCCGCGTCAGGTCGAGGTCTGGGCTCGCCAGCCTCGTGTCGAGCCTGCGCGCACGCGGTGCGGCTGACCGCATCGTGCCGACGTACACGGCCGCCTACGTGGACGAACTCGGCCTGCGAGTTGCCGACCGAGACGGCGAGCGTGTCGTCGTCCGGGATTGAGGGAGTGCCGGCTGCGACACTGTTTGTGAACTGTTGGTGCGGGCTTGCAATGCACGGACCCCCGGTCTGCAAATGTTCTTCTGGTAGCACGAACGGGAATCGTGGCGGAGAGGGGGACCCCGGTTTGCAAGTGATACCTGTCAGTGAACAGTTTGCCGAAGGTTGTTCGGTGATGGGTCCGGGGCCGAACTGCAACTGGGGTCGGCCCAATCGGAATTGGCACACCCGATCCCCCACCCCGTATTTCAAGTGTTCTTGTAGAATCGGCAGGCGGCCCGATGTAGGTACCACCTACCTGCCGATCCAGAACGAATAGAAACGCCTGACCACGCCAGCACAGAAACGCCTGACCACGCCAGCACAGAAACACCTGAACAGGACAGCCGTCAGTTGCTCTCGTCGGCGATCGCCTCGTGGACCATCTCGGCGTCCACGTCGAGTTCGTACTCGAAGAACTGCCCGCCCCCGCGCCCGTAGTTCCGGTCGTGCTGGCGGAGGAATCCGAGCATCGAGAGGTCGTTGAGATGGTCGTGGACGCTGCGCTGGCTGAGCGGTTCGGACGCGTAGCCGGCGGCGACATCCTCGTAGACCTCGTAGAGTTCCTTCGCGCGAACCGGGGTTTCGCCGCTGACCGCCATCTCCGTGACTGCGAGCAGGACGTACTGACCGTGCGTCGTGAGGTCCTTGATGGAGTCTTTGATGCGGCCGCGCTCGACACGCTCGACTGCGGTGTCGACGTCGGTCTCGGTGACGACTTCGCGGCCGTCCTCGACAGCGACGTTCACGGCTTCGCGGAGCAAGTCGATAGCCTGCCGCGCGCTCCCCCGGTCGCGGGCCGCGAGCGCAGCGCACTGCGGGATGACGCCGTCCTCCAGGACGTCGCCGCGCAGGCCGCGTTTCGCGCGGTCGGAGAGGATCGTCACGAGTTCGTTGGCGTCGTACGGCGGGAACTTGATCTCTCGCTCGCAGAGCGTGTCCTGGACTTTCGGCGAGAGGTCGTTGCGAAATGTGTAGTCGTTGGAGATACCGACGACGGCGACCTGGGAGTCCTCGATGTTGCCGTTGGTCTTCGCGCGCGGCAACTGGTACAGCAGCATGTCGTCGTCGCCGAGGTTGTCGATCTCGTCCAGCACGATGAGTACGGTGCCCTCGCGCGCCTCGATTTCGTCGAACAGCGCGTTCAGGACGTCGGAGGTCGACAGTCCGGTCGTGAGCGGGTCGCGGTCCGTGTCAGCGCGCAGTTCGTTCACGAGCGCGATGGCTGCCTGGTACGACGACGGGTGGTGGTGGCAGTTGACCTCCACACTCGCCACGGTATCGACGCCGTCGCGGTCCCGCGCTTCGTACTCGAGTGCGTCCATCATGTACCGCGTCACTGCCGTCTTGCCGACGCCGGTCTTCCCGTAGACGAAGACGTTGTCGGGCTCCCAGCCGTCGACGACGTCCTGGAGGGCGTTCGCGTACTGGTCGATCTCCTCGTCGCGTTCGAGTATCTCCTCCGGCTCGTAGTGGTCTTTCAGTACGTCCTTGTTGGTGAACAGCTCGACGCGGTCACGAAACGGCGTCTCCATCGCTGGTGCCCGGATTTCTCCTCACCCACCATAATACCACTGATTCTATTGTTTCTAGTGTTTCGCGTGTTCGCTCTTGCACCGCGCTCTCTTCGCCACAACACGTCCCTGTCTCGTCTGTTCTACTGCCGCAAAACATTTGCAGACCGGGGTGCCCCTGTCGGACACACTGTCAGGAAACATTGTACTGGCACGACAACTCGCACAAGCACGCACCGCAGCCCCACCACCGCTCAGTCTCGCCACCATAACACTCGAAATCCGGGGTGGGGCCCGTCGTCACCGCACGACAACGACAGTTTCAACCGTCGGCCTGTCCTATCGTCGCTCGCGCGGTGAGGTGGCAGAGCGGCCCAATGCGCCGGTCTTGAAAACCGGTGGCGTCAGCCTCATGGGTTCAAATCCCATCCTCACCGTCCACCGTTCTTCGAACCCACAGGACCCCAATGGCGAGTCCGCTGCGCCCACTCACCGCGCTCGAATCACCACGTGCTCGTCCCCTGCAGCGACGGATTCGACGGTTTCGAACGCCGATAGTTGCGGCCGGAGGTCCAGCTCACGGTGGTGCACAGCCAGCAACTCACCCCCACTCCGTAGCACGTCCCGCACACCGACGAACAGCCCGTCGAGTACCTCGTCGGTCGCGTGCGTCGGGGGATTGCAGAGCACGCGGTCGAAGCATTCAGCCGCAACACCACGAAGGCCGTCCGCAGTGACTACGGACGCTTCGACGTCGTTGACTTCGAGGGCGCGCTCCGCGCAGGCTGTCGCCACCCGGTCGTCGTCGGTGAGCCAGACCTCGCAGTCGGCAGCCGACGCGGCGTACGTACCCAGGGCGCCGTATCCACAGCAGAGGTCCAGCACGCGCTCGCCGTCTGAGAGCTTCGCGGACTCCGCAAGCAGCCGCGTTCCGGCATCCAGTTCCGACGCCGAGAAGACGCCCGGCACCGACACCAGCGACAGGTCGATACCGTCGGCGATCACCTCGAATTCCCGGACCGTAGCGCACGTTCGACACTCGAATCCATTAGCTGGATTCCCGCGGAGAGTCGCCTTCAGCACCTGGAATCCATCACGAGAGCCGGCGCTCTCGACGGCACCGGCGACGTCCTCGAGGAGTCTCTCGTACCGCGCCAATCCCGTGTGCTTCGCTGCGGCGACGTAGATCAGGCCGTCCGGCGCGAGTCGCGACGCGGCATCCAGGATGCGTTGCGCGCCGACGTCGAGTGGCGTGTACGGCTTCGGGGCGTACGCCACCGCGTCGAACGTCCGTTCGTCGGGAACGCCGGGCAACTGAAGCATCCCGCCGCCCGTCGTTTCCTCCAACCCGGCGCTCGTCGTTCCTTCCAACTCGGTGATTCCTGTAGTCAGCGTCACGGCCGTCTCGACGCCGTTCGCTGCGGCGTTGCGTTCGCAGAGCGTCGCTGCCCGGGCGCTCGATTCCGTCATCGCTACGTATTCGGTCGACGCAGCGAGGAGGACGCCGACGACGCCGTAGTTCGCCTCGGGAACGAGCAGTCTGTCAGCGGCGGTCGACCAGAGCACGTCCGCGAGGAGGAGTTCCGGCGTCCGAAACGACTGCTTCGAGCAGACGCCGTCGGCCGTCTCGAAGACGTACTCGGGCCTCGCGCCCTCGACACGTGATTCGAGAGCGAGGTCGTACCGGTGTCCGATCACGACGACCACCCCCGGAAGAGTTGGCCCCGGCCCCGTACTGCGACTGCATACGGGCGCGCTGCCGACGACTTGCGCCCCTCTGGGTTCTGATTGCTCTGGTATCGGTGCTGGCGACTCGGTGGTGTGGCTGACATCTGGTGATTCGGCGGCTCGCGTCACTGAGACGGCGACACGGCGCGCCCC
Organism: Halobacterium bonnevillei; assembly: GCF_009831555.1. Lineage (GTDB taxonomy): Archaea > Halobacteriota > Halobacteria > Halobacteriales > Halobacteriaceae > Halobacterium > Halobacterium bonnevillei. Next base: position 6,698 of record NZ_WUUU01000116.1, read on the forward strand.
GCGCAGCCCAACCCGTGGTTCGAATGTCCACTTGGGGAGTGCTGGTCAAAGCGTACGGAACAGCGGAAAACTGTTCAGACCCTACCCGTGGCTACGCCCGAGGGCGCGCACCGAGTGCCGAACAGCGTGACCGCGCGGCGACGGTACCGGTCGTCTCCGGTCGGGCACCGCGGGCCCACAGTCGGCGAGCCGGCCGAACCACCGACCTGTGACTGCTCGACGGCGAGCCGAACGCGTCGAACCTCACCGGGTCGTGGTCAGCCTGGGGGGCCTGTTCAACCTATCACGAACGTGTCTGCCGACCCCACTAAACTGTTTGCGTCGTCAGGGACGGCGACTGAACGTCGTCAGGGACGGCGAGTGAGCGACGTGCGCCGAGCCGGCTGTGACAATGTCCGACGCGCGGATTGAGAAACCGTTTTGGGGCCGGCGGCGAACCACTCGCGTATGGCAGAGATGGAAGACCCCTCGGGGCGGGACTGGGTGCACGACCCGGACGGCGAGCACGGTAGCGAGGGCGGCCGCAACTACGACATGGCCGTCCTCTCGAAGATGACCGACGAAGAGGCGGACTTCCCACTCCAACGCGAGGCGTTCCTGGAGGAGTTCGGCGAGTGGCCGGTCCGCATCAACCACGAGAAAGTCGTCTCCGTCGCGGACATCTTCGAGCACGTCGACGAAGACGAATTCGAGACGAAAGTCGACTTCCACAAGGCCGTTGGCGGCGCAATGCGGCGCGCGGACCTCTGGGAGTACCACCCCACAGAGTAGCGCGCTTCGGGGACTCGCGTTCCCCGGTGACTACCGACTACGACTCCGGTTCTGTCTTCTCGCTGGTGCTCTGAGATCCCGTCGTTTCATTACCGTCCAGACGCTGGGTCTTCTCGCTTTCGTCCAGACGCTCCGTCTCCTCGCTTGCGTCCAGACGCTGGGTCTTCTCGCTTTCGTCCAGACGCTCCGTCTCCTCGCTTGCGTCCAGACGCTGGGTCTTCTCGCTTTCGTCCAGACGCTGGGTCTTCTCGCTTTCGTCCAGAGCTCCCGTCTTCTCGCTTGCGTCCTGCTTGTAGCCCTCGTCTGCGTACTCCTCGCGTTCGAAGCGTTCCTGTTCGCTGCGCGCAGCCCACGCAGCCATCTCTGAGCTCTCGGCCTGCACTTTCTCCTCGAGGAGGTTGACGGCGACGGCGTTGGCACCCTCAGGGATGATGATGTCGGCGTCCTTCTTCGTCGGTTCGATGAACTGCTCGTGCATCGGCTTCACCGTCGAGAGGTACTGGTCCATGACGCCCTCGAGGTCGCGGCCGCGGTCGACGACGTCGCGCTCGATGCGGCGGAGGATCCGAACGTCGGCGTCGGTCTCGACGTAGATGTGGAGGTCGAGCATGTCGTTGACGTCCTCGTCGTAGAGGGCGAGAATCCCCTCGAGGACGATGACGTCGGTCGGTTCCACGGTGACGCAGTCGTCTTTCCGGAGGTGTTCGCTGAAGTCGTACTGGGGCATCTCGACGGCCTGGCCGGAGAGCAGTGTGTCGAGCTGTTCGCGGAGCAACTCCCACTCGAACGCCGACGGATGGTCGTAGTTGACGTTCTTCCGCTCGTCGAACGCCATGTGGCCGAGGTCCTTGTAGTAGTTGTCCAGCGGGACGAGCGTGGCCGCCTCCTCGACGTTCTCGGTGATCTCGTGGGCGACCGTCGTTTTGCCGGCTCCCGTCCCCCCGGCGATCCCGATGGCGAACGACGGAATGGTCATTGCTACACGTGAGTGGCTGCGCCGATGTTGAATCCAGCGTTTCCGCGCGAGGCCGCCGCCAGCAATCGCCGGCGTCGCTGTCGACTCGTCACTGTTCAGCGACGATTCCAACGTATAGACGCCTGAAGAAGTTGGTTCGGGAGCCGTATAGACGTTTTGGGAATACCTTTTAGCCCGATTGAGTGCTAGCTCTTACCATGCCTCAATTAGCCCTCAGGGACGTGCTCTCCCACGAGTTCGTCGGCGTCAGCGAATCCGACGAACTACTCGATGCGGTGGAGCTGATGCGCTCGGAGAACACGAGCAGCGCGGTGGTGCTTCGCGGCAGCACGCCAGTTGGCGTCATCACCGCGGAGTCGGTGTTCGACCTCCTCCTGGACGACGGGGATCCTCACGATGTCACGGCAGCGGACGTGATGGACGAGACGCCGGAGTCGCTGTCGCTCGACGCGTCCGTCGCGGACGCTGCCGACCTCATGGGTCGTACGGGCGACCCACGGGTGCTCGTGGCGGACGACAACGGCGTCCACGGCATCGTGGAAGCCCGCGACGTCGCGCCGAGCGTCGAGAAGCGTGTCCGCGGCGCGCCGTCCGCGCCCTCCGGCCCACCGTCGAGTTCGCAGGGCGAAGGCAACGAGACGTACGCCGAGCAAGGGGTCTGCGAGGGCTGCGGGAGTCTCGCACACCAGCTCGTGGACGTCAACGGCCAGTTGCTCTGCCCCGAGTGCCGGGCAGTCTGAGAGCGCAGGTCGGCGGTGCGGGTGGCCGACACGACTGCGGCGGTACGACGAGTATCCCTGAGCGGTTCAGCGATCCGCGGCGGTCATACTTCCTCCAACACCCCGAATCCGCGAGGCTCGCCCGATTCCTCCCGCAGACCCACACTTGCGCCACCGATTGCCGAAGGAACGGGGCCCGCAGTGGTGTTCGTCGGGACGTACAGTAACGCCTATACCCGACGCCTTTCTCGGTCCCACCACATGGCGATACGGACCCTCGACGACCTCGACGCGATGGACACCGCGGTCGGGGTGCGGGTCGACATCAACAGCCCGCTGGCCGAGGACGAATCGCTCGCGGACGACGCACGCCTGCGGGCGCACGTCGACACGCTCGCGGAACTGCTCGACCGCGGCGCCCGCGTCGCGGTGCTCGATCACCGACTCGC
>NZ_WUUU01000117.1 GCF_009831555.1 Halobacterium bonnevillei
CCGGTTCGCGCCCCGGTTCCGGTTCGGGGCGCGCACGTGGCTGGTCGGGCTGCCAGCCGTGCTGATGGTCGCCCTGACGACGTACTGCCGGTTCTTCTGGCCGAAGCTCTACCCGCCCTCGTGGAACCCCGTCTACGACCCCGTCGCTGACGCCCTCCGAACTCGCATGGCGCAGACGGGCCTCAACGACACCGTCGGCAGCGTGGACGAGCCACTGGAGCGCACGGAGTCGACGCTGTTCCGCGGCGAGTCCCGCATCGGGAACTTCGTCGCCGACGCCTACCGCTGGGCGGCCGGCACCGACGTCGCGCTCCAGAACGCCGGCGGCGTCCGGGACGGCCCCGCGATCGCGGGCGAGGTGACTGTCGCCGACCTGGTCAGCGTGGTGCCGTTCGAGGAGCCGGTCTCCGTCGCGGAACTCACGGGCGCGGAGCTCCTGGACGTGTTCCGGGGGGCGAAGGGCGGGTCACTCGGGTTCGCGGAGCCCGACTGGTGGCACGCGCACGTCTCCGGTGCGGAACTCGCGTGGAACGACACCACGGACGAACTCGTCGAAGCGCGCGTGAACGGCGACCCCGTCGTCCCGGACCGGACGTACACGCTCGCCACCACGGACTACCTGTTCTACTCGGACGACGAGTTCCCCGCGCTGGACGAAGCCCACCGGATCGACCAACTCGGCGTCCAGCACGAGGTGCTGGCGGCGTACGCCCGCGAGCACGGCATCGACCCCGCAGTCGAGGGCCGCGTCGTCTTCCACCCGGAGGACTGACGCGCGGTCGTTGCCAGCGGTGGCGCGTGCCCGCGCTCTCAGCGACGCGCGCTGCACGCTAGCGATTAAGGCCGTGGTCACCGTCAATTCTGTATGGGCGACTCAGCTACGCGACACGGCGCGACCGACGCCGAAGACGCGGCGTTCCACTTCTCGCACGACGCCGAACCGAGCGACACGCTCGTCTGTGGGTTCTCGGAGTTCGGCCTCGCCGGCCTGACGGCAGCCGACTTCCTCGTCGACCACCTCGAACTCACACAGACGGGACACGTCGCCGCGCCCGGACTCCCGGCCATCACGCCGTTCGAGAACGGCGTCCCGCGACACCACACGCGGTTCTTCTCGCGGCCGGACCTGGACCTCACAGTGCTCGTCGGCGAACTGTTCGTGCCCGTGTCCGTCGCGGCCACGTTCAGCGACGCGCTCATCGAGTGGCTCGACGACAGCGACGTCTCGGACGTCGCTGTGCTCTCGGGGGTGCCGGTCGCACACGGTCCGGACGACCACCGCGCGTTCTACGTGGCGACCGACGACTACCGCGAGGAACACCTCGCCGACGCAGCTGTCCCCCCGATGGGTAACGGGTTCGTCGACGGCCTGAAGGCCGAACTCCTCGAGCGCGGCATCGACGACCCCCTGCGGGCGTGCGTCTACACGACGCCGGTCCACGCTCAGGCGCCCGACGTCGAGGCCTCGATTCGCCTCGTCGAGGCCGTCAGCGATGTCCACGACCTCGGAGTGGACACGGGACCACTGGAGGCGTTCGCCGAGGAGGTCGCACAGCACTACGCGGAGTTGAGCGAGCGGGTCGAGCGCATCGCGGACGAGGAGCGCCCCGACGACCGCATGTACATGTGACCAGCCCCGGCGTGGCGTCGTCACACAGACGGACTGAAACGCGCGCCGAACCCTCCACGAGACACTTTACGGTCGCACCGAACGTACGGGTATGAAGCGCCGCGCGTTCATCGCTACGCTGGCGTCGCTGACGGTCGCCGGCTGCACGGGCTCCGACCCGACCCCCGAGACCGTGACTGAGACGACGCGGACGACGACGAGTTCGACGACCACGCAGCCGACGCAAACCACGACGAGCGCTGCGACGCCGCCGGAACTCCGCGACCTCGGCGTGCCCGTCGAGGACGCGGACTGCCCGTTCGACGCCGAGAGCGTCGACCGCGTGGTCTGTCACCCCGAGCAGACCGGGGAACCGCTGCAACTGACGCCGTCCATGGACGGTCTCACACTGCCGGCCGATTCGGGGACGTTCACGCTCGCGAACGACACCGACTCCGAATTCTTCGCGAACTTCTACAACTGGGGGCTGCACAAGCGCGTGGACGGCGAGTGGTACTACATCGTCCCCCTCGAGTGGCCCGAACCACTGCACACGCTCCCGGCGGGCGAACGCCACGAGTGGACGCTGGAGGTCGACAACGCGCAGGACCCGTCCAGGGGGGTGTCCGGTGAGACCGGCGCCACCGTCGCGCAACTCGGCGGCGGCGAGTACGCCTTCGAGGTGTCGGGGTGGTTCGAGTCCGGTGACCACGACCACCGCATCGGCCTCGGCGTGCGCTTCGACGTCGACGGCGCCCAGATCGAGTTGACGGCCAGCGACGACCTCTCCGGCACCCGGGAGGACGACACTGTCGTCGTCACGCGCGACGACGAGGACGAGGCCCCGACCGAAGCGTTCGTCCTCGAGCGCGTCGGCGAAGGCGGCGTCCCCGCCGGGAAACCGATTCACGACCGCATCGCCGAGCAACTCGTCCGCCCGGCGCCGTGGTCCGAGCGCGCGCTGTTCCGGGACGCGCTCGCGTTCTTCGAGGACGACGTCTCGACGGTCCGCCTCGAGCAGGCCGCCGAGTTCGACCCACTATTCGGCCGCGACGAGCGCTACTACCTCCGGTACAGCGGCGACATCTACGAGGCAGACGTCGTCTCGCTGGACTGACCGGCCGACGACCGCAGGCTAAAAGAGCGGGGTTCCCGTGGGTGGCGGTATGAGCGACGAGAACCTCCGCGAGACGGTCGAACGAGTCGGCGCGGGGTTCGACCTCGGCGAGTACGAAATCGAGGCGTACCTCACCGTCCTCCAGCACGGCGAACTCACGGCCAGCGAGGTCGCCGACCGGACCGACATCCCCCAGCCCCGGGTGTACGACACGGTCCGGAGCCTGAGCGACCGCGGCCTCGTGGAACTCCGGGAATCGCGGCCGATGAAAGTCGTCGCCATCGACCCCGAGGAGGCGTTCGCGGACCTCCAGACGGAGTTCGCCCAGATGGTCGCCGAACTCGAGGACGCGTACACCACGCCGACCCGGGAGACCGAAGCGGTGTCGCTGGTGAAATCCCGGTCGACGATTCTCCGGTACTTCGGCGACGTCATCGAGGACGCCGAGTTCGAACTCGTCTGTTCGCTGACGCCAGCGCTGCTGGAGCGCTTCGAGGAGGAACTCGCGGCCGCCCGCGACCGCGGCGTCAGCGTCGACCTCGTCGTGACGCCCGCCGCGGAAGCCCCCGACCCCGAGGAGTTCGACTACGGACGCGTCGCCACGACAGCGCGCGGCCGCCGCGGCATCACCACGCCCGTCGTCGCAGTCGCGGACGGCCAGTACTCGGTGTACGCGACTCAGGGCGCCGTCCGCGACGACCCCGAGAAGTACGGCGTCATCTTCAATCGCTCCGCGCTCGGCTTCCTCGTCTCCGGGTTCTTCGGGACGGTCATCTGGTCGACCGCCAACGGCGTCCTCCACGAGTCCGACGCGGCGACCGTCGACCTGCCGCGAACCTACGCCTCCATCCGCCGCTGCGTGAAGGACATCCGCGCCCTCGACGGCGACGTCTACGCCACTGTCGACGGCCGCGACGTCCTCACAGCCGACCAGCGCACCGACCGCGGCCGCGTCGTCGAGACGAAACTCGAGGACACAGAACAGGTCGCCACCATCGTCCTCGACACGAGCGACGGCCGCGTCGAAGTCGGCGGCCGCGTCGCCGCCTACGAGGACGTCGAAGCCCACGAGATCACCATCGGGCGAGACGAACCGCCGGCACCGTAGCTCAAATCGCTGCGCTCGACAGCCCGCCACGCAGTCCGCCCGCAGAAGCAACCGCTGACCGTCCGGGCTAGAACTCGATGACGCCGTCGTCGGTGACCACGCTGTCCAGCAACGCCGTCGGCGTCGCGTCGTACGCGGGATTCTTCACGTCGAACCCCTCCGGCGGTTCGCGGATGACTTCGCTGGGGTCCCGGAAGTCGTTCTCGAAGCGGAACCCCTCGTCGACGAGCTTCGCGCTCGACCCCGAGACGGTGACCGGCGTCCCCGTGTCGTGGGCGGCCGCCGTCAGCGGATACGTCCCCACGCGATTGTAGTACGTGTCCTCGACGATGCAGTCCATCCCCAGGAACACGCGGTCGCACTCCGAGAGGTAGTACCCCGACGCCCCGTCCACGATGAGCGTCGGCTCGATGCGGTCGATCGCCGCCAGCGTGCGCGCCGTCTTCCGACCGAGGTGGCGCGGCCGCGCTTCCGTCACAAACACCTCGAAGTGCTTGCCGTCTTGGGCCGCGAGTTCGAACGCCTCCAGCACCGTCGACGAGTAATCGTGGGTCAACAGCGTCTGCCCGTCCTCGATCCACTCCGCAGACGCCTCCGCCGCCGCGTGCTTCGCCGCCTCCACGGACTCCACCACGGTATCGATCGCCGCCGCCGTCACCTCCTTCGCCTCCGCCACCGACGCCGGCTCCGCGTCCCGCACCCGCGCGACGATGTCGCGCTGCGTCGTCACCAGCGACGCGTGCGACGGATTCGCGCGTCGCAACGCGTTACTGTTGCGCTCCAGCGCCCGCTCGTACTCCTCGACGGTCGGATACTCGTTGTCCACGAGGTCCAGGAGCGCGCGAGCAGCCTTCACCGCGACGACCGAGGAGGAATGCGTCCGCATCTCGCGAATCTCCTCGGCAGTCTCGTCTATCATACTCGATGCATCCGTCGGTTCGGGCATAGGCTTTCCGAAGTATGCCACTCGGAAGCCCTCCGCCCTCGCGCGCGGCGCGCCGCGCGCTCGGTCGTCGCCCTTGCAGTCCACCAGGCTACCGGTTGCGTGGGTTAGTTTGGGGTGTGGGGTGTGTGAGTTGGTTCGGGGTGTTGGGTGAGGGTGGCACAGAACTTCTCACAGGATGCGCATTTTCACTGAGGAACTCGCCGAGTGCGCTTGTCGTAGATACGCGAACGTCTCGCCGAGAGGTGTATCAGCCTCCCGTTCTCGGTGCCGGGGCCCTGCTGAATACGGGGCGGAATCGGACACGGACGAAGCGTTCCCACAGAACGGTGAGGAAAAGTAACATTTCTTATTATTTTTGGCTGTCTACTTGTGTTTGGTTGCACATCCTCTCCAAGCAGACACTCACTCACCCCGAAGTGAACGATTCCGTGTACAAGCGGTCTAACCGGCCTAATTCCGACACTGAGGGTACCAATCCCGGCGGCCACCCCATGTCACACGGCGACATTGCCCACGGTCCTTATTGTTCGCTGGGATGACTGTCGAAGCATGGCGGACACAGACCACATCGTCGTCGCGGGCAGTGGGCGCGTGGGTTTCCGAATCGCACAGCACTTCGTGGACAGGGGGACGGACGTCACGGTGATCGAAAGCGACCCCGATGCTGTCGACCGGATGGCCGACGTGAGCGAGGTCGCGGTCGTCGCAGGCGACGCGACAAAGCCCTCGGTCCTCCGGGAGGCGCTCTCCGACCAGACGAGCGTTCTCGCCGCCCTCACCGACGTCGAGCACTCGAACCTCGCCATCTGTATGGGTGGCAAACAGGTCCGCCCGGACCTCCGCACCGTGGCTCGCGTCGAACACGAGGACGCCGACGAGTACGCCGAATTCGTCGACACCGTCTACCTCCCGGAACGCGCGAGCGTCAAGGCGGCGGTCAACGCAATCGCGGACAGCGACGTCCGAACCCTCGAAGAGGTCACCGGCGACCTCGAGATTCTCGACATTCGCCTCGACTACGACGCACCGGCCGCCGGGGACGTCGTGGCCGACGTGCTCCCGGAGGGTTCGGTCGTCATCTCCCAGGCAGACGGCCACGTCGCCGTCCAGCACTCGACCAAACTGGTCGCCGGCCGCCGGTACCTCGTCGCCGCGGACCTCGACGTAGTCGACGAGGTTATCTACCAGTTCCGTGGCGATGCGGACTGAGTCGGGACCGTCGACCCACCGCCGGTGCTGGTGGACGAGTAGCTGACCGTACTCAGGGTGACAGCGTCGAACTGAGTCCCCGGCGGTGATGGCTCGGCTGCAACTGATGGCTACCCGCTCTGTACGCATCGCTCGAACACCACGTACGCCAGCGGTTCCATGACGCCATATGTCGGTTGTGTGGGCAGGATTTGGGTGCCCGGTATGCGGTGCCTCGCTTCCGCGTCGCTGTCCGGTTCGGTCCGGTGCCGTCAGCGAGTTGCCTAAGACGCTGGGCGCCCAATTCCTGGGTATGGTCTCCGTGTCGTACTACTGCCCGCGGTGTGGCGCCGTGGCGGAGTTGGACCGCGACCCCTACCTCGCGGACAAGTCCGTGACGCCGTTCCCGCTCGAGGGGTGGCGCTACGTCTCGCCGTCAGACGACTTCGAGGACGAGGACGCCGACGGCGTGAAGTTCGTCTGCGGCCGCGACGACGCGGACTGGTCGCACCCGCCGGATTCGGACGCCGAGGGCGAACCCGGGTGCGGAGAGCCGTTCTACCTGAACTTCGTGCGCTACGAAGCGGGCGAGGAAGTCAGCGGGCAACCGGAGTCCGAGTACGTCCGACTGGCAGAAGAAATGGGGCCGAGTGGACCGAACGGGCCGTCCGGCCCCCGATTCTCGCGGTAACGAGTGACGTGGTCGTCGCCGAGAGCGCGACGGCGGTCCTGTTGGCGAACTGCACAGAAACCCACACGTTTTACTCGCGGTGTGCTGTGGTCTCCGCGTATGCCGACACTTACGCGTCGCGACGCCGTCCGCGGGGGCGTCCTGTCGCTGGCCGCGCTCGCGGGCTGTGCGACAGGTGGGGACTCGAACTCCGGGGCGGGCGGCGACCAGCCGCGACTCGACAGGGTACGCGTCAGCAACCGCGTCTCGCGGGCCGTCTCGCTGGACCTGCAGCTGGAACTCGACGGCGAAGTCGTGTTCTGGGACGACATCGAGATGCCCGCCGCCGGCGAGGACGACGAAGTCGAGGGCGCGGAGTTCGCGCCGCCGGACTTCCCGCGCGAGCGCGGCGACTGGCGCATCCGCACCCGCGACCGGGACACCGACGAGACGTACACCACGCAGTTCACCAGCGAGACCACCGCAGAATCCTGTCTCGACCTCGGCATCAACGTCCGCGAGGACGGCATCGAGATCACGTACGTCGCCACCCACGACTGCGAGGACGTGACGACGACGCAGCAAACGGAGTCCTGACTGCCGAATCCGCTCCCCGAGCGCGTCCCGACTCCTACCCCTTGATGTTCGCGACGGGGAACGTCCGCACGACTAGATCGCCGATACCGAGGTCGTGGGAGACGCCGACGACCTCGTCGACGTCCTTGTAGACGCCCGGCGCTTCCTCGGCGATGGTTTCGCCGGACGCGGCCTTCACGTAGATCTGGTTCTGCTCGCGGAGCGCCGTCTGGACGCTGCCGCCGCCGTACTCCTGTTTGGCCTGCGTGCGACTCATCAGGCGGCCGGCGCCGTGCGCGGTGGACCCGAACGACCGCTCCATGGACTGGGCGCCGCCTTTCAGCACGTAGCTGCCCGCGCCCATGCTCCCGGGAATGATGATCGGCTGGCCGACGTCGCGGTACGCCGTCGGCACGTCCGGGTGGCCGGCGGGGAACGCGCGCGTCGCGCCCTTCCGGTGGACGTAGAGGTCGCGCTGGACGCGGCCGCCGTCGCCGTAGAGGCTGTAGCCGTCGTCGGTGACGTAGACGTCGTGGGGCTCCCGCTTCGCGATGTTGTGCGCGACGTCGTAGAGGAGGTCCATCTCGAGGGCCTCCCAGGACTGGTCGAAGACGTCCGCGAACGTCTCCCGCACGGCGTGCGTGATGAGCTGGCGGTTCACCCACGCGAAGTTGATGGCCGCGCACATCGCGCCGTAGTACTCGTCGGCCAGTTCGGAGCCGGCCGGGGCGGCCGCGAGGTCTTTGTCCGGCAGGCTCGCGACGAAGTCCGGGTGCTCCTCCTCGATGCGGCGGACGTAGTCCGAACACACCTGGTGGCCGAGGCCGCGGGACCCGCAGTGGATGAGCACGACGACCTGGTCCTCGCTGAGCCCGAACGAGTCGGCGGTGTCGTCGTCGTAGACGTCCGTGACGCGCTGGACCTCCAGGAAGTGGTTCCCGGAGCCCAGCGACCCCATCTGGGTCGCGCCGCGGTCCTTGGCCTTCTGGGAGACGGCCGAGGGGTCGGCGTCCGGCCGTCGGCCCTCGTCCTCGCAGTGCAGGAGGTCGTCACGGACCGCGTAGCCCTCCTCGTGACACCAGTCGACGCCGCGCTCGAGGGCGGCTTCGAGGTCGGCGTGGTTCCCGTCGTGGACGCCGCCCCCGCCGAGCCCACAGGGGACGGCGTCGAACATCGCGTCCACCAGTTCCTCCTCGCGGCCCTGGACGTCCTCGTACGTGAGATTCGTCCTCAGCATGCGCACGCCGCAGTTGATGTCGAAGCCCACTGCTCCTGGCGAGATACAGCCGTCTTCGGCGTCGAAGGCGGCGACGCCGCCGACCGGGAAGCCGTAGCCCTGGTGGCCGTCGGGCATGCACAGCGCTGGCGCGACGACGCCCGGCATGCAGGCGGTGTTCCGCAGCTGTGAGAGCGTGCGGTCGTCCTGGATCTGTTCGAGGAGCGCCTCGTTGGCGAACACGCGCGCCGGGACGCGCATCTCGTCGTCCCGGGCCATCTCCCAGACGTTGTCCTCGACCTCGCGGAGCGTGAGGCCGTCGGCGTCGAACGTATTCATACTCGATAGTGGGCGTGGAGTCCGGGAATACGTTTCGTCTGGCCGCGGCCCGGAGCAGTCCGTGTCAGTTCGCTTCAGTCTTCGTCAGCCGGCTGTGGTTGGCAGCGGCGACGATTCGACGACGCTGGCGAGGCGCTCGTCCAGGGAGACCGGGCCGCCGCCCGTCACGAACAGCGCCGACGACAGGCCGAACAGCGTGATGTGTGCGAGCACAGGGTCGTCGGGAAGCCCGAACAGCGTCGTGGTGAGCACGACAAACGCGACGGCCGCGGTGGCGCGCGTGAACAGGCCGACGAGCAGGAAGACGCCGACGGCGAGTTCGATGAGACCCGCGCCGACCACCCAGAGGCCGGGGTCGACCGGCACGACCGCCGTGAGGTCGTACTTGTCGACGACTGCCAGCGCCCACCCGGGGTTGGCGAGCTTCTCCCAGAACCCGAGGAGCGCGAAGTTGAAGCCGACGCCGAGGCGCAAGACCGTCGGGGCGTACTGTTCGTAGGGGTCGACGAGTACATTGAACCGCTCGACGATCGGATGCAGTGGGTCGAAGCGACCGTAGACGCTGCCTTCAGCGGCGGCGACGCGCTGGAGGAGGTGGTCGGCGCTCGGGCGACCCGCCCCGAGCAGGAGAATGCCGAGGAACCCGCCGGCGTACTCGCTGGCCAGCAGGAGCGTCGGTTCGACCGCGAGGCCGCCGAGGTACGCGAGCAGGCCGACGAGCGCGACGACGCGCGTCGCCAGGGCCGAAAGACGGACGAAGAACCCGAT
>NZ_WUUU01000118.1 GCF_009831555.1 Halobacterium bonnevillei
TTCGTCGTCGGCGCGAGGACACGTCCGCGTCCCGCATCGCGGCGGCGACGGGCCCCGGCGGCTCCGCGCCGTGCTGCTCGCCGGGCGGGTATCGGAGAATCGTGGTGTCCTCGGAGACCTCGCTGGCGACCTCGTAGAGGGCTTCGCCGATGGGCTGGCGGTCGTCGTCGGTGACGACGACGCAGGACTCCTCGGCGTCCAGACCGAGACACTGTTCGACCGCGGTTTCGGCGGCCTCGCGCAGGCTCATGGTCGGGGCGTCGCCCGGCGGGCTGTTAGCGCTTTCGTTGCGCAGATTTCACGTCGCTCCCTCCGGCCCGGACGCCGGGCGGGGCCGGTGTCTGACGTAGCGTTATCCGCCTCCGGTTCGATACCCGGGACAGGCATGAACGAGCGCGAGCACGCACTCAACGCCGTCCTGCTCGGCGTCGGCCTCGGGGTCATCATCACGCCGACGTTCGACGCCGAGATGGTTCGGAACGTCGGCATGGTCGCGATTCCTGTCGTCCTCGGCGCGCTGTTCCCCGACCTCGACACCTCCTTCGGTACCCACCGGCAGACCTTCCACAACCTCCTCACGCTCGGCGTCTTCGCGGCGTTCCCGCTCGTCTACGGGAACCTCCACTACGTCTGGATCGGCGTCCTCACGCACTTCACGCTCGACCTGCTCGGGAACGTCCGCGGCCTCGCGTTCTTCTACCCGTACAGCGAGGAGTACGACGTGCCCGTCGGCGTCACCACGAGCAGTAGGTGGGCGCTCCCCGTCACGCTCGTGGTCACTGCGTTCGAACTCGGCGTCGCTGTCGTCGTCGTCCACCTCCCCGAACTGGTACCGGCGGTTCCGCCGCTGTCGGTCTGAGGAACAGCAGTCGGTGTGGTGGCCGGCGGTGCGTCGACTCGCAAAAACGTGGGAGGGGGCTCGTCAGGGCTCCGGCGGCTCCTCGAACTGGTCGAAGAACTCCATCTGGTCTGCTGCGTCGTCCGAGAGACTCCACCCGTCGCTGTGGGATCTGTCCTCGGGCATACATGTACCACTACGGGCTGCGAGAACGAAAGCTCTTTGGTAACGGGTAGCACACGGGGTTTTACTCGGGACGGAGTTGTTTTCGATGATTCGACCTCGAAACGGTTATCCCCATTCCGCTGGGAATCCCCGACATGATTCGCGTCGGCATCAACGGCTACGGCACCATCGGGAAGCGCGTGGCGGACGCGGTCCGCGACCAACCCGACATGGGCGTCGTCGGCGTCGCCAAGACCCGTCCGAACTACGAGGCCGAACAGGCCGTCGAACGCGGCTACGACCTCTACGCCGCCATCGAGGACCGCGCGCACAGGTTCGCTGACGCCGGCCTCGAGACCGCGGGCCTCGTCGACGAACTCGTCGCCCAGAGCGACGTCGTCGTCGACGCCACGCCCTCCGGCATCGGCGCCAAGAACTGCGAGCTCTACGAGGAGTACGACACGCCCGCCATCTACCAGGGCGGCGAGGACGCCGACGTCGCGGACGTCTCGTTCAACGCGCGGTCGAACTACGACGACGCCGTCGGCGCCGACCACGTCCGCGTCGTCTCCTGTAACACCACGGGGCTCTCGCGACTCGTCGCGCCGCTCCGCGAAGCCTACGGCGTCGAGAAGGTCCGCACGACGCTCGTCCGGCGCGGCGGCGACCCCGGGCAGAGCGACCGCGGCCCCATCAACGACATCCTCCCGGACCCGGTCACGATTCCGAGCCACCACGGCCCCGACGTCCAGACCATCTTCCCGGACCTCGACATCGACACGCTCGGCATGAAGGTGCCCGCGACCCTGATGCACATGCACAGCGTGAACGTCACGCTCGAAGCCGAACCCGACGCCGACGAGGTCCGCGACCTGCTCGCCGAGCAGTCCCGCATCACCGTCGTCGACGCCGACCTCGGCATCGAGGGCACCGGCCAGCTCAAGGAGTGGGCGCTGGACCGCGGCCGCCCACGCGGCGACCTCTGGGAGAACTGCCTGTGGGGCGACTCGGTCACCACGGACGGCCGCGACTTCTACTGCTTCCAGGCCATCCACCAGGAGTCCGACGTCGTCCCCGAGAACGTCGACGCCGTCCGCGCCATCACGGACGCCGCCGACGCCGCCGAATCCGTCGCGACCACGAACGACGCGCTCGGCATCTGACTCCAGACCGCCCGGAATCTGGGGCCGTCCCGCCGGCGACTACACGCGCCGAGAATGGCACAGTCCGAACGCTTTTCCAGCGCGGTTACTTACGTATCGTCATGAGACGCGACGACCGGGACGACCCATTCGACGACCTCTTCCGCGAGATCGAGCGGATGATGGACGAAATGATGGAGGGCGGTACCGGGTTCGACAACGACCAGTCCGGGTTCTCCACCGACACCCACGTCGACGTCCACGAAACCGACGACGAGGTCCGCGTCATCGCGGACCTCCCGGGCGTCGAGAAAGACGACATCTCCGTGCAGTGCGACGGCGAACACGTCACCATCAGCGCGCACGGCGACACCCGCGAGTACGACGAACGCATCAGCCTCCCCGGCGCCGTCGACCCGCGGTCCGGCGAAGCCTCCTACAACAACGGCATCCTCGAAATCACGTTCGAGCGCACGAGCGACTCGACGAACATCGACGTCGAGTAACCGCTGCCGCGTCCAGTCGTCCCCGAGTTCGGTTCGGGCGCCGACCCCCGTTTTGCTGTCTACTGCTCCGCGGTCCGTTCGACCAGCGCCGCCAGTCGATCGTAGAACCCAGCCTGGTACTTCGTCTCGTCGTCGATGGTCGGGCGCGCGTTCGTCTCGTTGACCACCGCGCAGTCGCCGGAGACCAGGACGTCGACGCCGAGCCAGTCCACGCCGAGCGCGTCCGCGGCGTCGACTGCGAGTTCCCGTAACTCGTCCGGGAGGTCGACCCCGGTCGCGTCGGCGCCCCGGTGGACGTTGTGCTTCCAGCCCCCGGGGGCTTCCCGGCGGACCGCGCCCACTACCTCGCCGTCCAGCACCATCACGCGGTAGTCGGTGGCGTTCGGGAGGTACTCCTGGACGAGGTAGGACTTGTCTCCGGTCGCGCGGTAGTCGTGGATGAGGTCCAGGTAGTCGGTCACGCCGGCCAGCGAATCCGCGTCGTGGACTTTCGCGACGCCGACGCCGCGCGTCGTCGAGTTCGGCTTCACAACGACCGGTCCGTCGAACCCCGCGAACGCCGCGCGGACGTCGTCCTCGTCGGCGGGATTCGAGACGTAGACGGTCTCCGGCACCGGGACGCCGGCCGCCGCGAGTCGCGCGAGCGTCCCGGCCTTGTTCCGGGAGCGCAGCACGGCCGTACGGTCGTTCACCCACGGCACCGCCAGCAGCGCGTCGACGACCCCGCCCTCCATCAACCGACCGGGGAACACGAACCCCACGTCGAAGTCCGTCGGGTCGAACGGCGGCGCCGACAGGTCCGTCACGGCCTCGCGCACGGAGACGTGTTCGGCGCGAATCCCGCGGTCGGCGAGCGGGTCGCGCATCCGCTGGAACGTCTCGGCGTCGTGAGCGACCGCCAGCGCGAGCATACCACAACGTGGACGCTCCGCGGCTAAAAGCCGCCGGTCGCTGGCGACAGTCCGGCCAGTGCAGAAACCCGAATCGGTCCGGGACGGCACTCCGAGTCGCCGGCCGGTTCAGCCGTCGCTTCGCGGTGAGCGATTAGCAGACGCTACGGACCGGGAGAACGGGAGAATGCGCCCGAGTTAGCTGACGAGGAGTTCCTCGCCGCGCTCGACGTTGATCTTGCACGGCGGCGTGATCTTGTTGTACGCGCGGCGGAACGCCTCCTTGACGACGTCGGCCTGTTCGACATCGCAGTACGCGGTGAACAGCGGTTCGCCCGGGTAGATGCGGGCGGCCGTCCCGACCGGGACGCCGAACGCCTGGCGCATCCCGTCGGAGACGCGGTCCGCGCCCGCGCCCGTCGCCTGTTTGTTCTCCCGGATGATCTGGTGGGGGAACTTGCGGAGGCGCATCTTGTAGTTGCCCTCGCCGAGTTCCTTGATGAGGTGGCGGTTCGCCGACAGGCGCGCCGCCTCCAGCGAGCCGTGGCGGAGCTGGCACTCCTCCTCCGGCACGAGGCTGATCTGGACGGGGTACTCGTCGGCGTCCTTCTGCAGGTCGCCCATCGAGTGCTGTGCGATCTTCGAGCCCGGAATTCCCGTAACGTAGTCGCGACGGGTGTACGACGGCTTGTCGATTTTCCGGTACATGGAGGCCGGCTTCTCGGACATAGTTACTACTGGAGGCTGAGGGTCAGCGCGCGAATAAAGGCTTCGAACCCGTCGTCTCGGCGAGACTGGCCCCGCGACCCCCCACACCGGCCGACCGGCGACGGGGACAATCAACTGAAGAAAGCGACCCGACCACCGAGAACTCCCCGGCTTACGCCCGACGGCACCTCGAACCCGGCTCCGGACAGCCGCCGAACTGTGCCCCTGCTCCGGTCGAAGGCCCGGACTCGACCCGCTGACCGGGTCCTTGGGCCGCTACCGACACCCGGTCCCTCTCAGGCCGGCGTCGTGGATACCGGCGCGCCGCTGTGGGTATCAGTCCGCTTTAGCCGCGGGGCGCGCAAACCCGGGTATGACCGTCCACGAGTTCGAGGCACTCCGTGACGCCCTGGCGGCCGCGTCCTTCGACCGACCGCCCGCGTTCGTCGCGAACGCCCACGTCACTGGTCTTTCCGTGGCTCGCGCGCTCGACGCACACGACGTTCCCGTCGTCGCACTCGACCGCTCGGGGGACGGTGCCGCGCCTCCCTCGAACGCCGTCGACTACGCGGGCCGGCTCACGTACCCGCTGGACGACGAGGCCGGCTTCCGCGAGGACGTCGAAGCGCTGGCGGCCGCGGTCGACCACGACCCCGTCGCGTTCGGGTGCATGGACGAGTGGGCGCTCGCGTTCGCCGAAACCGACCCCGACGGCGTCAGCCTGCCGTTCGCCGACAGCGAGGTGCTGGACGCCGTCCTCGACAAGAGTTCGCTGTACCGAACCTGCGAGGAACTCGGCGTCCCCTACCCGGAGACCTACCGGCTCTCCGAGGTCGACCCCGCGGCCGCCGCCGACGAACTCGGGTTCCCGCTGGTGGTCAAGCCCGCTCGCAAGCGCGAGTTCGAGGAGGCAGTCGGGACGAACGTCATCGAAGTCGCTGACCGGGCGGAGTACCGCGACGTCGTGGAGATGGCCCGGGACACCGGCATCGAGATCATGGCCCAGGAGAAGGTCCCGGTCGCTCGCGGCGAAGACCACTCGCTGGCGTCCTACGTCCCCGAATCCGGCGACCCATTGGCCGTCGTCGGGAACGCACGAGTGCGCGCGCCCCTCGGCTACGGCACGTCCTGCGTCGTCGAGCGCGTCGACCAGCCGGAAATCGAGGCGCGCGCGCTCGCGGTCATCGAGGACGCCGGCTACCACGGCATCAGCGAAGCCGAGTTCGTCTACGACCGCGACCGCGACGAGTACGTCCTCCTGGACGTCAACACGCGCCCCTGGAAGTGGATCAGCATGCCCGTCGCCGCCGGTGCGAATCTGCCGATGGCCGCGTACGCCGACGCCACGGGGGTCGACTACGACCCGCGTCCGCTCACGGACGCCCGCTGGGTGTCCCTCCAAGACTACCTCCCGTTGCTCGCGAACGGCGAACTCGCCGACGTGCTCGCCACGGAGGACTGGCAGACGCTGGTCTCCGGTGACTTCGAGATCACGGGTGAACTCACGACTGCCGTCTATCGACCGAGCGACCCAGCGCCGATGGCCCACCGGCTGGACGTCGAGTTCGACGGCCGCGACTACTACTGTTCCTGCTGACCGGTTCTGCGCGCACGCCGTACCACCGGTCGTCATTCCGGCGCCGTATTCGGCAGTAACTCACAGGTGGACGAAATGCGGTGCGTTGCCGATCTGTACGGGTTCAGGGGCCTGGAACCCGGAAATCCTCTCCCCGTTTGACGTAGATTTAAGTGCCGCCTCTGTAATGGAGGGGTATGGCACGGGAGCGGCAGACTGTCTCTGAGCGAGTGATACAGAAGGTAGCGACCGCGTCGGGAACGGACGCCCTGGAACTCCCACCGCTGTGGGACGCTATCGAACCAGACGCACTCGACACGCTCGTCGCTGGAATGGTTGACGGCGAGGTATCGTTCGCCTACGCCGGCTACGACGTCACAGTCACGAGTGACGAAACGATCAGCCTGCAGGAACGTCCAGCAGGCGACAGCACGGTCGAGGTCGCCGCAACTGAGTGCTGACGGGCCGCGCTCGCGTCTCGACTCGATCCTGCCAGTATCGCCACCGGACTGCACGGCCCCGCCGCAGTTGCGACGACCGGTAGGGCCTGATTCTCGTGACGGCGGCCCGCTCCCCGCCGAACGTTCAAGTACGAAGCCGCGGCCACCTCGCGACGTGATCTGACCGCCGCCCGGCGCGGTTCTGCGGGAGTGCGACACCCCGCGTCGGCATCGTTCACGTCGCCTGCGAGCCCCATTTTGCCCATTCCCGGGTCGCCTGCCAGTTCCATTCTCGCCAAGCTCTACCAGCGAGGTTTGCCGGGGACGGTGACAACGCCACGCGTCCGCCGGTGCCCGCTCGGCTAAACCCCGGGAGCGCGAACCCCGGTCAATGACCGAGCAGATGCGGCTCAATCTCTTCACGATGAACGCCGTGGAGCACGTCTCCGTCGGCTCCTGGCGCCTCCCCGGCGACCAGTCCTACCGGTACTACGACCGCGAGTACTGGACTGACGTCGCCCGCACTGCCGAACGCGGCGGGTTCGACGCCGTGTTCTTCGCGGACGTCCGCGGGATCTACGACGTCTACGGCGACTCGCGGGACCCCGCAATCGAGAACGCCGTCCAGACTCCCTCGAACGACCCCGCGTACGTCGTCCCCGCGATGGCCGATGCCACGGACAACCTCGGGTTCGCCATCACGAAGTCGACGTCCTACAACCACCCTTACCAGCTCGCCCGAGAGTTCTCCACGCTCGACCACGTCACGGACGGCCGCGTCGCGTTCAACGTCGTCACGTCGTACCTGGAGTCCGCGGCCGCGAACCTCGGGTACGACGACCGCATGGACCACGACGAGCGCTACGACCGCGCCGACGAGTTCATGGACGTCTGTTACGCGCTCTGGGAGGACTCCTGGAGCGACGACGCCGTGGTCCGGGACCGCGACGCGGGTGTCTACACCGACCCCGGGGAGGTGACTGCCGTCGACCACGACGGGGAGTACTTCGACGTCCCAGGACCGCACAGCGCGGAGCCGTCACCGCAGCGCACGCCGGTCATCTACCAGGCAGGTTCGTCGGACCGCGGCCGCGAGTTCGCCGCGGCGAACGCGGAAGCCGTTTTCGTCAGCCAACCGTCGGCGGACGCCGTGCGTGACTACATCGCGGACCTCCGCGAGCGTGCCGGCGATCACGGCCGCGACCCCGATAGCCTCGCGTTCTTCCCCGGCATCGTCCCAATCGTCGGCGAAACCGAGGCGGTCGCGCAGGCGAAGTACGACGCCTACACCGACCACATCGACACCGAGGGCGTGCTCGCGCTCCTGTCCGGGTTCGTCGACGTGGACCTCTCGGAACTCGACCCCGACCAGCGCCTCGAGCACATCGAGACGGAGGCCATCCAGGGGGTCGTGAACGCCTTCACGGCCAACGACGACCGCGACTGGACCGTCCAGGAGGTCGCGGAGTTCGCAGGCCTCGGAACCACGTCGCCCGTCGTCGTGGGGACGCCCGAACAGGTCGCCGACGAGTTCGCGTACTGGTTCGAGGACGTCGGCGTCGACGGCTTCAACGTGAAGGAGGTCGCGCGCCCCGACAGCCTCGAGGACTTCGTCGACCTCGTCGTCCCCGAGCTCCGCGAGCGTGGCCTGCTGCGCGAGTCCTACACAGGGGGGACCCTCCGCGAGACGACGTTCGGCCGCCGCCGGCTGCCCGACGACCACCCCGGCCGGCGATAGTGGCTGGCTCTCCCGGCTTGGCGTCGGTCGCACTCCCGGCTCCATCCGGTGTGCGATGTCGGCCTGTATCGAGGGCAACGGTTTTCTCCCCGCATCGTGTGGCTCCGCGTGATGGCAGACACCGCCGAGGACGGCGACCAGCGGATTCACGTTGGCGAAACGGCCGACGGCGACAGGCTCGAGTTCCCCATCGTGGAGATGCTCACCGGCCGCGGATTCGTCACCGGGAAGTCCGGGTCCGGGAAGTCGAACACGACGAGCGTCGTCGTCGAGGAGCTCCTCGAAGCCGGCTATCCGGTGCTCATCGTCGACACGGACGGCGAGTACTACGGCCTCAAGGAGGAGTACGAACTCCTGCACGCGGGCGCCGACGAGGAGTGCGACATCCAGGTCGGCGTCGACCACGCCGAGAAACTCGCGCACCTCGCGCTCCACGAGAACGTCCCCATCATCCTCGACGTCTCGGGGTTCCTCGACGAGGACGTCGCCAACGAGTTGCTCCGCGAGACGGTCCGGCATCTCTTCGCGAAGGAGAAGAAACTGAAGAAGCCGTTCCTCCTGGTCGTCGAGGAGTGCCACGAGTACATCCCGGAGGGCGGCGGGATGGACGAGACTGGGAAGCTCATCATCAAGGTCGGGAAGCGCGGTCGCAAACACGGCCTCGGCGTCGTGGGCATCAGCCAGCGGCCCGCGGACGTGAAGAAGGACTTCATCACGCAGTGCGACTGGATCGCCTGGCACCGCCTCACCTGGGACAACGACACCAAGGTCGTGAGTCGCATCGTCGGCAGTGACTACGGCGACGAGGTGGTGGACCTGGGCGACGGCGAGGCGTTCATCCAGACGGACTGGAGCGACGACTCGGTCCGTCGCGTCCAGTTCAAGCGCAAGCGCACGTTCGACGCGGGCGCCACGCCGGGGCTCGACGACTTCGAGCGCCCGGACCTGAAATCCGTCAGCGGGTCGCTGATGGACGAACTCGGGGAGATCACCGACCGAAAGGAGCAGGAGCGGGACCGCATCGCGGAACTCGAGTCGAAAGTGGAGAACCGCGAGGAGCGCATCGCGGAACTGGAGTCCGAACTGGAGACGGCCCGCGACGTGTCGGCGGCCGCCCGGAAGATGGCGAACGCGCTGGCGCACGGCGACGGCGCTCCGCCGGACGGCTACCAGGCGACGCTCCAGACGAAGAACGAACAGATCGACCGCCTGGAGTCCCGCCTCGCGGAACTCGAGTCGAAAGTCGAGAACGGCGCTGTCGCCTCGGATGACGGCGATGCGGCGTCAGCCGGCGACGGGAGCGGCGACGGACGCAGCGGCGACGCGGACGCCGGCTCGTCCGACCTCGAATCCGCCCTCGACGCGGCAGGTTCCCGAGCTGGTGGCGACGCGGCGTCAGAATCGAGCGACGACGCAGCCGCCGGAGCGACGGCGAATCCGGCGACATCGGGGACGGCGCGTTCGTATTCGACGG
>NZ_WUUU01000119.1 GCF_009831555.1 Halobacterium bonnevillei
CGCTGGCGACGGCCGACGGCGCCGGCGACCGGCCCGAACAGGAGCGCGAACGCGATCACGACGACGACGAAGTTGTTCGTCACGCCCGCCGCGAACATGCGCGCTCGCGCGCCGCGGTCCGCCCGCTTCTGGCTCTCCTCGTTCGGTTCGACGAACGCGCCGATGGGCAACACCGCGAGCAGCGCCACGCCCATCGACTCCACCGTGATGCCCTCGACGCGGCACATCAGCCCGTGCCCGAACTCGTGGACGACCATCCCGATGAAGAGGCCGCCGACGATCTCGGGGGCGACCGACAGCGGCATGAAGTCGCTGACGCCGGGGATGACCAGCGCGTTCCGCGGCTGGTTCACGGCCGACGGCTGCGGCGGATTCGCGAGCGTCCCGATGGCGGACGTCACCAGCACGAACAGCGTGCCGGCCGCGACGACGAGCGCGATTCCGAGTCCGAAGTTCCCCCACGCTCGCCACAGTCGCTTCGGTTTGGAGAGTTTGTCGAGCAGTCGCTTCCCGCGCTTCGTGTGGAGGGTGACGATGGGGCCCGTCGAGGAGACGAACGACGGGAGGAGGTCGCGAGCCTTCGCCCACGACACGCCGACCCAGTACGCGAGCAGGACGAGGAGGGCGACCGTCCAGATGTCCATTACAGTGACTTCAGGGGTCACGCGGCAAAAGCCGTTGGGTCTGGGACGCGACCGCGGTGTGTCGGTTCGAGGAACCGACAGTCACTGATTGCGGCGGAGACGCTGCAGGACGAACTCGCGGTCGAGTTTCGCGAGGAACGGTCCGAGTTTCGGGCCCTGGTCCTCGTCGAAGAACAGCCGGTAGCCCGCAGCGAAGAACGAACCGATGTCGACGCCGTGGCGCTTGGCCGTCTCGTAGATCTCGCCCTGGAGGTCCTCGCCCGCGGGCTCCTCGGCCTCGATGTAGTCCGCGAGGTCGTCGAGCGCGGCTTCCGTGTCGGCGTCGAAGTCGTGCTCGGGCAGTTCCGTGCGCTTCAGGTCGTAGTTGAACTCGTTGTCCGTGCGGCGCGCCCACTCGCGGGCGCGCTCGACGCGCTCCAGGGCGGCGTCGACCGCCCACCGCGGCGCGTCCTCGGGGACGTGTCCCTCGCGTCGCGCGATTTCCTCGCGGAGCGCGGGGTCGTCGGTCATCCCGAGCACGGCGGCGAACGTGTACGGGATGCGGATGCGTTCCTCGCGGATTTCGTCCACGAGCAACGGGTAGACGCGCTCGGCGCGCTCGCGTTCGTCCTCGTCGGTGTCGACCTCGCCGAAGTAGACGGCCTCCATGCGGTCGAACTCGTCGACCAGCTGGTCGAGGCGCTCGATGGAGAAGTCCCGCGCCCGCTGGGGGTCCTTGCTGAAGAAAAAGCGCACGGCCTCGGGTTCGAGCAACCGGAGGACGTCCTGGACGAGGACGACGTGGCCCTCCGAGGAGCTGAACGGCTCGCCGTCCAGCGTGAACCACTCGTAGACCATCGGTACGGGCGGTTCGTCGCCGAGGACGTTCCGCGCGACGTCGACGCCCGAGGGCCACGAGCCTTCAGCGTGGTCCTTGCCGAACGGCTCGAAGTCGACGCCGAGAGCGCGCCACTGCGCGGGCCACTCGAAGCGCCACGGGAGTTTACCGTCCCGAAGCGTCGCCGTGCCCTCGTGGCCACAGCCCTCGATGGTGCGGTCGCCCGCCTCGACGTCCGCGCACTCGTACTCGACGGTGCCGGCGTCGAGGTCGATGGCCGTCACCGCGTCCGTCTCCGTGACGTGACCGCAGCTCTCGCAGATCGGTCGGAACGGGACGTAGTCCTCGTCGACCTTCTCTTGGTACTCGCTGAGGACCTCGCGTGCCCGATCGCGGTTCTCCAGCAGGAACGCCGTGACGTCCTCGAGGTCGCCGTCCTCGTAGAGCGCGGTGTTCGACACCATCTCGACGTCGATGCCGAGCAGTTCCGCGGACTCCGCGATGAGGGTCGAGAAGTGGTCGCCGTAGGAGTCACAGCACCCGAACGGGTCCGGAATCGCGGTGTAGGGCGCGCCGAGGTTCTGTCCGAGGGCGCCCGCGTTCACGTCCCCGAGGTCGACGATGTCGCCGTCGAGGTCCGCGAGCTTCCGCGGGAGTTTCCGCAGCGGGTCGCGGTCGTCGCTCGTGAACACCTGTTTCACGTCGCAGCCGCGCTCCCGCAGGACTTCCGCGACGAAGTACCCACGAACGATCTCGTTCATGTTCCCGAGGTGCGGGACGCCGGACGGCGAGATGCCGCCCTTGATGACGATTGGTTCCTCGGGGTCGCGGTCGAGAATCCGGTCGGCGGCGGTGTCCGCCCAGAAGCCGTGTTCGTCGCCGAGAATGTAGGGGTCGTCTTGGGGGTGCATCGCTATTCGCCGTCGCCCAGCGCGTCGGGTGCCTCGTTGTCGACCCAGTACGTCATCTGGTCGGTCGTCCCCTCCGGGATGATGTCAGTGCCGTCGTGTTCGCCGTACAGCACGGCGTCGACGATGCGGGAGGGGTCGGTGCCGTCCAGAACGATGGTCCGGACGCCCGACCGCTCGATGAGTTTCGCGGCCAGCAGGTCGACGGGCGCCGACGACCCCGCGTTCATCTCGATGTCGGCGATGATGTCCACGAGTTCGCCCGCGTTCATCTGGTCGAACCGCTCGGCGCCGGCGTCCTCGTTCGGGTCGGCGCTGAACACCCCGGGGACGCTGGTCGCGTACAGCAACAGGTCGGCGTCCGTGTACTCCGCGAGCGCCGCGCTCACGGCGTCAGTCGTCTGCCCGGCCACCACGCCCCCCATCACCGAGACGTCGCCGCGACGCATCGCCTCCCCGGCCTTCTCGTAGTTCTCTGCGGGGCTCGGCGCCGCCTCACCGCCGAGCGCCGCGATGAGGAGGCGCGCGTTCAGCCGCGTCACGTCGATGCCGATGTCGTCGAGCTCGATCTCGTTGGCCCCGAGTTCCCGGGCCGTCGTAATGTACTCCCGCGCGACACCCCCGCCACCGACCACCGCGCCGATCTCGCAGCCGGCGTCGGTCAGTCGTTCGATTGCGGCGGCGTGCTCCTCGACCCGCTCGTGGGCCAGGTCGGGCGCGAGAACGCTGCCGCCGATAGAAACCACGACTCGCATACTACACCGTGATACCCCCGAAGCGTCCTTAAGGGTTGTCAACCTCGGCCGAACCCGGCGCGAACGGGTGCGTCGGGGTGCGCTTCCTCCCGCTCTCGGCGCCTGCGACTGGACCGACAAGTGAAGGCGGTGGCCGCAGAGGCGGGCGTATGGTTTCGGTCTTCGAACCGGCCGTCCTCCTGACGCTCGCGTGGGTGCTGGCGCTGTTCGTCGTCGGCTGGCGGTACCGAATGGGGTCGCTGCCGCCGACGCGCGCGCTCCTCGTGGTCGCGGCCGCACTGATGTGGCTGGCGTACTCGCTGACCCAGCTCGCCGACTTCCTCGCGTCACCGTACGACGTGCTCGTGGCAGTCGCCGCCGTCCTGCTGTCGGCGCGTCGCTGTTCCGGCGGTGGTGGCGGGCGCGGTAGGCGGCGACACCTACAAGCCTCGAGCCCACTCACGTCCGGGTATGCAACTACACGGCATCGTCGGCGCGGCGGCCGACGGCGTCGCGGACCTGCTCGCGGAGCGACTCAGCGACCGCGGTCAGGTCGGCGTGGTCAGGCACGGCGAAACGGACGCCCCGGAGTGGACCGCGTACGTCGTCGGCGACGGGTGGACCGCCGTCGGCGGCGACCGTTCCGTGGACGACGTACTGGACGATCTCGCGCGCGACCACGACTACGCCCTGCTAGTCGGGTTCCCGGACGCCGCACGCGTCCCGCAAATCGCCGTCGGTGACGCGGACGTGGACGATCCAGCGCTCGAACTCGACCCCGGGGATCCGGACCTCGACGCCGCCGTCGAGGCCGTCGAGGCGGCGGACTCCTACGAGACGCTGTCGTCGCTGGTCGCCGAACTGAAGCAGTCGCCGCGCGCGGACTACGCTGGCGCCATCGCTACGTTCACGGGCCGCGTCCGTGCGCTCGAGGAGGAGGACGACGAGTGGACGGAGTCGTTGACGTTCGAGCGCTACGAGGGCGTCGCCGCGGAGCGCCGAGCGACGATACGGGAGGAACTGGAAGCCCGGGAGGGCGTCCTGGACGTGCGCCTGCACCACCGCGTGGGCCGCATCGAGGCGGGCGAGGACATCGTGTTCGTCGCGGTGCTCGCCGGCCACCGCCGGGAAGCGTTCGCGGCCGTCGAGGACGGCATCGACCGCTTCAAGGACGAGGTCCCGATTTTCAAGAAGGAGGTCACCGTGGGCGACGAGTTCTGGAAGCACGAACAGTAAGCCGAACCTACCCACGCGCCCACTCAGGACGGCGCGCTGTCACTTTCAGTGCCGATATTCGGCCCGAAATCCGGCACTGGACGGCCAATATACCGTTCACGCGCCGGGCGAAGGTTGCAGTAGTGATTAACCGAAATAAAGTTCGAAAGCCGCCTATAAAATGTCTAAGCGGATTTAGAAATGTTGTAAAAGGTACGACTGAACCCGTTTTCCGCTGAAATATCGCGAATCTGCCCGAACGTTCACACCTTTATAACCGCCCGTAGCCAGTAGGCAGAATCGAAGATGAGCGCAACCCAATCCCCCTCCGCCGACTCGGAACCACAGGACAAGGAAGCCCGCCTGAAGACGTACCTCCGCGAGAAGGCAGACGAGGGCGAGCTCTACTTCAAGAGCAAGTTCATCGCGGACGACGTCGACCTCTCCCCAAAGGAGATCGGCGCGCTCATGGTGAAACTCTCCAAGTCGGCCACCGACCTCGACATCGAGAAGTGGTCGTACACGAGCGCCACCACGTGGCGCGTCCAGCCCGCCTGACCGACGCACTGCAACGCTCCCGGAAGCCGCCCGAACGCGCTCGAACTGACTCCCGACCGCCCTCTAATGCGGTACGCTGTCATCCCCACGCCCTCTAACGCGGTACGCTGTCTTCCTCCCCCTGACCGCCCGCTGGCGCTAGCCCTGCCATCCCACGGTTTCCCTCGTCGTTTGCCCCCGTGCTGCTACTAAGTGCTTAAACGGCTGGGGACGTAACCAACTCGTGATGTCGGCACAGCCGCCCGACGGCGCGCCAAGCCCCGACTCCTTCGAGTCGGTCTTCGACGTCTACGAAGTCCGCCAGCAGGACGGTCAGGTACTGTACTTCGGCGACCCGGCGACCGACCGCCAGCGCCTGATCGAGGCCGTCTGGCCGGCGTTCCGGGAGTACGGCTACGAAGTCCGGCTCGCGCGCCGGACCGGCGAGACCGTTCTGGTCGCGGAACCCCACGACGCCGGCGACGACGGCGTCCCGTGGACGAACGTCGCGCTGTTCGTCGCCACCCTCGTTTCGACGCTGTGGGTCGGCGCGACGTGGTACTACGTCCAGGACCCGTTCTCGCCGGATATCCTGCGCGCGCTCCCGTTCACGCTCGCGGTGATGGGCGTCATCGGCACGCACGAACTCGGCCACTACGTGATGAGCCGGTACCACGACGTCGACGCCTCACTCCCGTACTTCATCCCGTTCCCGTCGCTGTTCGGAACGATGGGCGCGGTCATCCGGATGCGCGGCCAGATACCCGACCGCGACGCCCTCTTCGACATCGGCGTCGCCGGACCGATCGCGGGACTGGTCGCCGCCGTCGTCGTCTCGGTCGTCGGCCTCGTGCTGCCGCCGGTGACAGTGCCGCCCGAGGTCATCAACTCCCCGTCGGCCGTCGAAGTCCAGTTCGCGTATCCGCCGCTGCTGCAGGCCATCGCCGCAGTCCTCGGCGAGCCGCTGTCCTACAGCGACCCGGCGCGGTCGATCAACCCCGTCGTGATGGGGGGCTGGATCGGGATGTTCATCACGTTCCTGAACCTCATCCCGGTCGGCCAGCTCGACGGCGGCCACGTCCTCCGGTCGCTGGTCGGCGACCAGGCCGGTCGCATCGCGCCGCTCGTTCCGACGGCGCTGTTCGGTCTCGGCGCCTACCAGCTGTTCGTGGCTGACGTCGGCGACGCTGCAGGAATCTGGATCCTGTGGGGCGTCCTCACCACCGTCGTCACGTTCGCGGGCACCGTCACCCCCGTCGACGACTCGCCGCTGGACCGCCGGCGGGTCGCCGTCGGCGTGCTCACGTTCGTCCTCGGGGCGCTGTGCTTCATGCCGGTCCCGATCCAAGTCATCGGCTGACCGGGCCCCGCGCCGACCGCTGGCTGCGGGCGCAGTTCTGCCGTCCGGCTAGTGCGTCCAGCCGCGGTCCGGGAGCGCCTCGCCGTCCAGCGTCACGCCGGACTCCGTGACGTCCCCGACGACCGACACCGGAACGTCGGTCGCTGCTCGAACCGCGTCGACGGCGCCCTCGGGGACTGTCGCGACGAGCTCGAAGTCCTCTCCGTACGTCACCGCTGCGTCCAGCGGGTCGTCGACGAGGTCTGACAGGTCAGCCGCGACCGGGACGCTGTCGGCGTCCACTGCGAACCCGCAGTCGCTGGCCTCCGAGAGCTGGTGCAGCGAGCGCGCGAGGCCGTCGCTGGAATCCATCATCGCCGTTGCGTGGCCGGCCAGCGCACGGCCCGCGGCGACCCGGGGGCGGAACCGGAACAACTCGTTCGCGAGCTCGGTGTCGCCGTGCTCGAACAGCGCCATCGCGGCGGCTGTCCGCCCCAGCGTCCCCGTCACGACCAGTTTTTCGCCCGCGCTCGCGCCGCCTCGACACACCGGGTCCTCGGCGCGACCGATGGCAGCTGTCGCGACCGTGAACTCGTCGTGGCCGTCCAGGTCGCCACCGACGTACTCCGCGCCGACGTCCTCGCAGACGTCCAGCGCGCCGGTGACGAACGCCGTCAGCGCGTCCGCATCGAAGTCGGGCGCGCCGTAGACGCCGACCGCCGCCGTCGCGTCACCCCCCATCGCTGCGACGTCCGACAGCGACGCGCCGACCGACCGCCAGCCGGCCGTGTATCGGGTCGTCCCCGCCGGGAAGTCGGTGTCGTCGTGGAGCATGTCGATGGTGAACACCGTCCCGTCCACGACCGCCGCGTCGTCGCCGGCGGCGGAGACGAGGCCGCCCACCAGCGAGAGCGCAGCCCGTTCGTTCATGCACGCCGATTCGTTGCCACCGCCTAAAACGCCGTGGGTAGCGCGAGAGCGGTCTGCCGCGCCAGCCCGCCCAGCAGCCGCTCGCCCCGTCGAACGCCTAACGATGGCTTTAAACGAATCCGACGTGAATTTCGCCCAATGGCAACCCTCTACGACGCCCCTGCGGACGAGCTCGTCGACGAGCTCGCCGAGGAACTCGAGGACCGACTCGACGAACCCGACTGGGCACAGTTCGCCAAGACCGGCACCGGCCGCGAACTCCCCCCCGAACAGGAGAACTTCTGGGCGACCCGCGCCGCCAGCCTCCTGCGGAAGGTCGCCATCGACGGCCCCATCGGCGTGAAGCGACTCGCTACCGCCTACGGCGGCACCAAGAAGGGCTCGAACCGCTACACTGTCGCGCCGCGACAGAGCACGTCCTCCTCCCGGAACATCGTCCGCTCGGCGCTCCAGCAGCTCGAGGACGAAGGCCTCGTCGAGCAGCAGCACGACCGCGGCCGCGTCGTCACCGCCGAGGGTCGCAGCCTCCTCGACGAGACGGCGGGCGACGTTCTCGAAGCCCTCGACCGCCCGGAACTCGAACGCTACGCCTAACCCGTCCCGCGACCCGCAGCCGTTTCTCCGTGCGTTCGCCGCCACGGAGCCGCGGCCTTACCGGCCAGGTGCGTCAGAATTAACCGGATTCACCACCAACGTTGCACGCATGAGTGGCAGCCCCGACGACGACCGGCTCGACGAACTTCGAGCGAAGAAGAAAGAACAGCTCAAGCAACGCAAACAACAGGGGGGCGGTGACCCGGAGGCCGCCCAGCAGGCCCAGCGCGAACAGGCCGAACAGCAGAAGCAGGCGTTGCTGCGCCAGCACCTCACCGACGGCGCACGGAAGCGACTGAACACCATCAAGATGAGCAAGCCGGAGTTCGCCGAGAAAGCCGAACAGCAGATTCTCGCGCTCGCCCAGTCCGGACGCCTCCAGGAGCAGATCGACGAGGAGCAGATGAAAGAGCTGCTCCGAGAGCTCAAACCCGACTCCCAGAGTTTCAACGTCCGCCGCCGGTAGTCGATGCAGCTGGGTTTGCTCTACAGCGGCGGGAAGGATTCGACGCTGGCGGCGCTCGTCCTGGAGCGCTTCTACGACATCACGCTCGTGACTGCGCACTTCGGCGTGACCGACGAGTACGAGCACGCACGCCAGGCGGCCGACGCCGCCGGGTTCGAGTTCAGGGCGCTGGAACTCGATCGCGAGGTCGCGGAGGAGGCCGTCGAGCGCATGCGGGAGGACGGCTACCCGCGGAACGGCATCCAGCACGTCCACGAGGCGGCGCTGGAGGCCGTCGCGGACCTGGACTTCGACGCCATCGCAGACGGCACGCGCCGGGACGACCGCGTCCCGACGGTGTCGCGGGCGCAAGCGCAGAGCCTCGAGGACCGCCACGGCGTCGACTACCTCTCCCCACTCGTCGGGTTCGGCCGCAACGCCGTGGACCGCATCGTGGACGCTGAACTCGACGTCGAGGTCGGGCCGAGCGAGGAGATTCCGCGCGCCGATTACGAGGCGGAACTCCGCGCCGTGCTCGCCGAGGAGCACGGCGAGGGCGCCATCCGCGAGGTGTTCCCCGACCACGACCAGACGTACGTCCACGGCCTCCGCGAGTAGCCCGGGGAGTCGCCGTCTGGCGTCTGTGCCCATCTCGCCGACCGCAATCGAATCACTCTTCTCCGGCCGCCGGTTCCGTCAGCGTGAATGGAGACCGGGCTGGTGTACGCATTGGTCGCCGCCGGCATCTGGGGCGGCTACCTGTTCGCCCTCAAGCGGTTCTTCGCCGGCATTCACGCCGCAGTGCTCACGCTGTTCGTGAACGCCGCTGCGATCGCGTGGTACCTGCCGTTCGCCGTCGCCACGAGCCCCGGCGGCCTGCCCGCGTTTCCGCCGATGGACGCGGGCGCGCTCTCCGTGCTCGCCGGCACCATCCTCATCGGCGGCGCGGCGTTCATCCTCTCGGTGTACGCGCTCGCCGTGGGGGACGTCTCGTACGTCGCGCCCATCGCGAAGATCGTGCCCGTGTTCGTGGTCCCCATCGAAGTACTGGGGTTGCACGCGACCCTGGAGCCGACCGCACTCCTGGGCATCGGCGTCGCGACGACCGCCGTCTACCTCGCGAACTACGAGGGCGGCCACGCGCTGGCGCCGCTCCGCCGCGCCGTCCGGTCGCGGCCCGCGCAGCTCGCGCTCGTCTCCGCGATGCTGTACGCCGACCAGCG
>NZ_WUUU01000120.1 GCF_009831555.1 Halobacterium bonnevillei
CGGTTGGCTCCGGGCGGTCGCTCGACCTCGACCGTGCTGTACGCGAGGTCGACAGTGACCTCGTCCTCGGGCGGCGCCGCGTAGCCGTTGTCGTCCAGCCACTCCGGCGTCCGGGAGGTGCGGCCAGTCGCGTCGACCACCAGGTCGGCCGCGAGTTCGGTCGCTCGCCGTCAGCGTCCCGCACCGATACCCCCGTCACCCGGCCCGCCGACTCGTCGAAGCGGTAGTCAGTGAACTGGCAGTCCCCGCGGAGCGTGACGTCGTCGCGAGCGGCGAGCCGTCGGCGCACGAGGGCCTCGAACAGGGGGCGACTCGCGCAGAGCATCGGGAGGCGGTGCGGGCCGACGGCGAGGAAGTCTCCCCGCTGGTGGTACTCGAGGTCCCGGGCCGCGTCGATGTCCAGGCCGCCCGCCGAGCGAAGGTCCTCGCCGTATCTCGGGAAGAGAGCCTCCAGGATCGCACGGCCGGGTTCGAGCAGCACGTGGACGTGGTTCGCTTGCGGAACGCCGCGGCGTGCGACGGGGTCCGTCGGCAACGGGTCCCGGTCGAGTATCGTCACCTCGTCGACCGCGTCAGCGAGCACGCGTCCCGCGAGCATGCCCGCCATGCTCGCGCCGACCACGACGGCGTGGTCACCGACGCGTCCAACCGTGCGTTCGTCGTAGCGGTCGAGGTCGGTGAGGGGCACAGACCGTGTCGCTGCGCGGTGCTGTTGAAACTATCGCTGCCTGCTACCAGTTCTCCGGGGACCGCGCCGCTACCAGTTCTCCGGGGACCGCGCCGCTACCAGTCCTCGGGTTCCGGGGCGACTGCGCCGTCGTCGGGGTCGGTGTCGCCGCCAGCGAGGTCGTACTCCTCGCGGAGTTCCCGGATGCGGTCCCGGATGTCCGCCGCGAGTTCGAACTCGAGGTTGTCCGCCGCCGCGGCCATGCGTTCCTCGAGTTCCTCGACGAGCACGGCGGCCTCCTGCTCGTCGCTGGGGCCCTCGCCCGTCACCGAGGAGGTGTCCGTCTCCGCGCCGGGGAGGTTCATGTCGCCGACGTCCTTGTCGATGGTGGTGGGTGTCGTGCCGTGGTCCTCGTTGTACTGGCGCTGGATGCGGCGGCGGCGCTGGGTCTCCTGGATGGCGTCCTGCATCGCGTCGGTCATCTCGTCCGCGTAGAGGACGACCTCGCCGTGGACGTTCCGGGCCGCCCGCCCCATCGTCTGGACGAGGCTGGTCTCAGACCGCAGGAACCCCTGCTGGTCGGCGTCCAGGATGGCCACCAGCGAGACCTCCGGGATGTCAAGGCCCTCGCGGAGGAGGTTGATGCCGACGAGGACGTTGAACTCCCCGAGGCGCAGACCGCGGACGAGTTCGTGGCGCTCCAGCGTGTCCGTCTCGTCGTGCATGTACTCGACGGCGACCCCCGACTCCTCGAGGTACTCAGTGAGGTCCTCGGCCATGCGCTTCGTGAGCGTGGTGACCAGCACGCGCTCGTCGCGCTCGACGCGCTCGTCGATGCGGTCCATGAGGTCCTCGACCTGGCCGTCCGCGCCCGTGACGTTCACCTCGGGATCGACGAGGTGCGTCGGGCGCACAATCTGTTCGACGACCTGCTCGGACACCTCGCGCTCGTAGTCGCTGGGCGTCGCGGACACGTACAGCGTCCGGTCGGTCTTCTCCTCGAACTCCTCGAACGTCAACGGACGGTTGTCGTACGCCGTCGGCAGGCGGAACCCGTTCTCCACGAGGCTGTCCTTCCGGGACTTGTCGCCGGCGTACTGGCCCTTGATCTGGGGGACAGTGCGGTGGGACTCGTCGATGACCGTGAGGAAGTCGTCGGGGAAGTAGTCCAGCAGCGTGTACGGGGCGTCCCCGGGTTCGCGGTCCGAGAGGTAGACCGAGTAGTTCTCGATGCCCGAACAGTAGCCGGCTTCGGCCATCATCTCGAGGTCGAACGTCGTGCGCTCCTCGATGCGCTGGGCGGCGATCATGTCGCCCTGGCGCTCGAAGTGCCGGACGCGCTCCTCCATGTCCGTCCGAATCTGCTCGATGGCTGCCTCCATCTCGTCGTCGGGCACCGAGTAGTGCTCCGCCGGGTGGAACAGGACGGCGGGTTCCTCGCTCTCCACGGTTCCCTCGAGGGGGTCGAGTTTCGCCATGCGGTCGATCTCGTCGCTCCAGAACTCCACGCGCACGGGATACCGGCCGTACATCGGGAACACCTCCACGGTGTCCCCCCTGACGCGGAACGTCCCCTGCGTGAAGTCGACGTCGTTCCGTTCGTAGTTCAGGTCGACGAGCCGACCGAGCAGTTCGTCGCGCTCGATGGTCTGCCCGGTCTCCAGGCGGAGGCGCATGTCCTCGTAGTTCCGCGGGTCGCCGAGCCCGTAGATGGCCGACACCGAGGCGACGACGATGACGTCGTCCCGCGTCAGCAGCGACCGGGTCGCGGAGTGCCGCAGCCGATCGATCTCGTCGTTGATGGAGGCGTCCTTCTCGATGTACTTGTCCGTCTGTTCGACGTACGCCTCGGGCTGGTAGTAGTTGTAGTAGGAGACGAAGTACTCGACGGCGTTGTCCGGGAAGAGGTTCCGGAGTTCCTCGTAGAGCTGTGCGGCGAGGGTCTTGTTGTGCGCGACGACGAGCGTCGGCTGCTGAAGCTGTTCGACCACCCAGGAGACGGTGTTCGTCTTCCCGGAGCCGGTCACCCCGAGCAGCGTCTGTTTCTTCGCGCCGCTCTCGTACCCCTCGACCAACTCTCGGATGGCGTCTGGCTGGTCGCCCGCGGGGTCGAACGGGGCGTCCACGCGGAACGGTTTCTCTGCCTCCGGCCGGTCCGGCTGGAGGGGGCCGCTGGCGTCGCTCATTGTCCGATACTAGGTGCGGGGACACTTGAGGAGCGCGCCTCCCGGCCCCCACCAGCGCCTAGCTATTTCCCGCTCGCACCCAATCTCCCGACTATGGTACGCGAGGACCTGCGCGCGGCGAGCGACCACCTCCGTGCGGCCGCCGTCGCAGCCACCGACCCCAGCCTCGAGGAACGGCTCTACGACCAATCCGACCAGCTCGCGGAACTCGCGACAGCCGACAGCGGCCCCGACCACGGCCGCCTCGCACGCATCACGCACGCGCTCGACGAACTCGCGGACGCCGTCGACGAAGACGACGCCGAATCGAACATCGCGGACGCCCGCAACAGCGTCGAATCCTACCGCGAGACCGTCGAAGGCGTCTAGAGAACCCACTTTTTGCGCTGCGGGGGGCGCCAAAGGCGACCCCAGTCTGCTCACGGCACGTGGCGCCGTTCGCATGGTCAGCGGGACCCTCCGTCCCGCTCAACTCGGCAAAAACTTGGGGAAAAAGCACTCCGCCTTCACTTCGCGCTCTCCGAGCGCTCCGTTCAGTCGTCGGCCTCTGCTCGCTCGTTCCACTCGCTCCCAGAGTGCACCGCTAGTCCCATATTCAGTTAGCTGTATTAGCGTTCGCGGACCGAGTGGCTCGAAGAGCCCGGAAGGTCCGCGATTCACCGCGCGAACGGCGAAGCCGTGAGCGCGGGCCGACGACTGAGGGACGCGAAGCGGACCGAAGGAGGAGTGCTTTTGGCCGAGCTTTTGTCGAGGGCGCGCGAAGCGCGCCCGTGGTTCGAGAGACGCCGTAGGCGTCTCTCGTCATCTCGAAAGAGCGCGAAGCGCTCTGTCGGCGACAGCGTAAAAGGTCGCTTAACAGACCGGTTTGGGGTTGACGCCCATGGATTCCAGTTGGTCGGTGTATTCGTCGTAGGCGGCCTGGATGGCGGCGTCGGCGGCGGATTTGGCGGCGTCCCAGTCGTCGGCAGTCTCGCAGACGTCGTCGAGGAGGTCGAGTGCGCGGTCGCGCTGGTCGTCGAGGTCGGTCTTGAGTTCGCGGAAGAGGCTGGCCGTCTGGGGGTCGGCCTGGCCGGTGAAGAACGCGGTGAGTTGTTCCTTGGACTTCTCTGTGGCGAGGATGCGGCCGAGGAGGGCGCCCGCGCGTTCGATGGTGGTGTCGCAGTCGCGGAGGAACGCCTGCATCGCGGAGGGGTCGTCGGTGGGGTCGTAGTCGTCGAGTTCGGCGACGACCGTTTCGTAGTGGTCGTCTTCTTCGGTGGCGGTGACCGCGAACGCGTCTCTGGCGTCGTCGTTTGCTTCGTCGGCGGCCCAGGCGTGGAAGGTCTGTGCGGCGGCGTATTCGGCGTCAGCCGCGGCTTCGAGGACGTGTTCGGCGTCCATTTCGCCGCCGGTCGCGGCGTACAGGGATTTCGAGGAGCCGAGGCGTGAGAGTGCCGTCTCGTTGTCGTCGCGGACGGCGTCGTGGAGTTCGCTGGGCGTCATAGGACGACGTACGGGTGCGGAGTGCTTGTAACCTGCCTTCACGGCGATGGGCCGCGAAGCGACGGCGCTGGCCGTCGCAGGTGCTGGGCGGGATGCAGTGGCCGGTGTGCTGCAGAAGGGGGCTGCCGGAGGGGGCCGGCAGACCAGCGAAGGGGGAACATGGGGGCGAGTATTTCACGCCCGCAACAGGAGCCACACGAGGCGGTGATAAACCGTTTGTGGCCGCGGCGGCGCGCGCATTCGGCAGGCGCGCCCCGCTTCACTTCGAGGGCTCGGTCGTGGCCTATTCGCCCGTCTCGATGGGGGCGTCGACGAGGTTCCCCCACTCCGTCCACGACCCGTCGTAGTTCGTGACGTCGTCGTAGCCGAGGAGTTCCGAGAGCGCGAACCACGCGATCGAGGAGCGCTCGCCGATGCGGCAGTACGCGACGACCTCCTGGTCGTTCGTGATGCCCTGGGATTCGTAGAGCTCCCGGAGTTCGTCCTTGCTCTTGAACGTGCCGTCGTCGTTGACGGTGGCCGCCCACGAGATGTTCTCCGCGCCGGGGATGTGGCCGCCGCGCTGAGCGGTCTCCTGGAGGCCCGGGGGCGCGAGGACGTCGCCGCTGAACTCCTCGGGGGAGCGCACGTCGACGAGCGGGATGCCGCGGTTGATGGCGACTTCGACGTCGTCGCGGTACGCGCGGATGCCGTCGAACGGCCCGCGGGGGTTGTAGTCGACTTCGGGGTAGGACGGCACTTCGTCGGTGGTCGGGTAGTCGTTCTCGACCCAGTAGTCGCGGCCGCCGTCGAGGAGTTTGACGTCCTCGTGGCCGTAGTACTTGAACTGCCAGTAGGTGTAGGCGGCGAACCAGTTGGAGTTGTCGCCGTAGAGGACGACCGTGGAGTCGTCGCTGATGCCGTGGCTCCCGAGGAGGTCCGCGAAGTCGTCCTTCTCGAGGATGTCGCGCTGGGTCTGATCCTGGAGCTGGGTCTCCCAGTTGAACCCGATGGCGCCGGGTGCGTGTTCGTCGTCGTAGGCTTCGGTGTCGACGTCGACTTCGACGAGCCGGTACTCGGGGTCGTCACTCTGGAACTGTTCGAGGTTGTCCTCGACCCAGTCAGCTGTGACGAGTACGTCTTTGGCGTATTCAGCTGCCATACACACGTCTATGACTGGAACCCCCATAACTGTCGGTCACCCCGGCAGGTTCCCCCGGCCGTCGAGCGTAGCGGCGAGCGTCGCCGCAAGCACTGGGACCCCGACGGCCTCCGCCCCGAATGTTAGCCAGATTATGTGCAATAGTTGCCGGTAGCTCGGAGTGGCGGCGACGGCCGGGAGGCTAAACCGCAGGAACACGTACGTCGCAGCGATGAGCGAGGAATGGGTCGTGTCCGCGGACTGGCTCGCGGACCACCTGCCGAACGGCGACGTCGTAGTTGTGGACGTCCGGGACGCGTGGGAGTACGACGGCATCGGTCACGTTCCGGGGGCGGTGAACGTGCCCTTCGACGAGTTCCGCGCGGAGCGCGGGCCGGACGGGATGATGCCCGACCCGGAGCACTGGGCCGGCCTGCTGGGTGACGCGGGCGTCGAACCCGGAGACACGCTCGTCGCGTACGACGACACGCACGGCGTGTTCGCTGCGCGGTTCCTGGTCACCGCGCTGTACTTCGGCCACGAGGACGTCCGATTGCTCGACGGTGACTACAGCGCGTGGATTCGCGACCACAAGGCCAGCAGCGAGCCCGTCGACGTGCCCCCTACCGAGTACGACATCGACGACCCCCGCGAGGACGTGTTCGTGGACGCCGACGACGTGCTCGACGCAATCGAGGACCCGGACGCCGTTCTCGTCGACACCCGCGAACCCTGGGAGTTCGAGGAGAGTCACCTCCCCGGAGCGGTGAACCTCGACTGGAAGGAGGTCGTCGACGACGAATCGCGCGGGCTGAAGCCCCGCGAAGCAATCGAGTGCGTGCTCGACGAACGCGGCGTCACGCCCGACACGCACGTCGTGCTGTACTGCAACACCGCGCGCCGCATCAGCCACACGTTCGTCGTCCTGCAGTGGCTCGGCTTCCCGGAGGTCTCCTTCTACGAGGGCAGCCTCACTGACTGGACCGAGCGCGGCCACCCCGTCGAGTAGGCGCGTTCCCCGTCGCGTTCCCCAGTAGGCGCGTTCCTGCGGAACGCCGACGGACCTCCGAGGCTACGGCCACTCGTCGGGGAGCAGGGACCGCTGCGTGCCGCGGTGTTCGTCCGCGAGCAGCGCGGCGGTCTCGACGACGAGCGCGACGATGAGCGGGCCGGCGATGATGCCGACCGGCCCGACGGTGAGGAGGCCGCCCGTGAACCCGACGAAGTAGAGGCTCCCGGGGAGGTCGGCGGTCTGCCGGGAGAGCCGCGGGCGGATGAGAACGTCCGGCAGCCACGCCACGAGCACGCCCGCCACCAGGAAGACGGTGATGGCGCCCGCGGTGTCGCCGACGCTCGCCTGGTAGAGCGCGATGCCGCCGACGACCAGCGACGGCCCGACGATGGGGACGA
The DNA here is from genome assembly GCF_009831555.1 of Halobacterium bonnevillei. Classification (GTDB taxonomy): domain Archaea; phylum Halobacteriota; class Halobacteria; order Halobacteriales; family Halobacteriaceae; genus Halobacterium; species Halobacterium bonnevillei. The sequence goes on from NZ_WUUU01000120.1 coordinate 6,866, forward strand.
ACTGGAGGATGCCCGCCGCGGCGGCCAGCGTCAGGGGATACGGAACGCCGAGCGCGAGAAAGACCGGCACCGCGATGATGGCGGTGGCGAACGCGGTGACCGCCTGCAGCACGTAGATGGCGTACAGCGTTGCGGTCGCGCGCTCCGCGAGCGCGTGTGCGACATCGTGATACGACGCCGGTATCGTCGCGAGCATGGCGCGTTCGGCGTCCTCGTGAGCGAGCAGGAGTCCGAACAGGAGCATCCCGAACAGCGTGAGTTTCAACGAGAGTTCGGGGAGCGCGGCCGCGGCGTCGACTGCGAACGTCGCGAGCGTCGAAATCACGGCTTCAGTGGCGATGCCGACGTCGACGACGTACGTGAAGTCCGCGACGGTGACGGAGACCGTTTCCGGGAGTTCCTCGATGGCGTCCACGAGCGAGCTGATGCGGTCGCTAGCGACGTACAGACCGAGTGAGACGGGAACGAGCGCGACCAGCGACGCGACCGTGGCGGTGGTCGCGCTCGCCCACCACGGCGGCAGGCCGAGCCGCTTGACGTGCTGATGGAGCGGCACGAGGACGTAGGCGACAGTCACTGCGAAAAACCCCGTCGCGAAGACGGCGCCCAGAAGCAGTGTCGCTACCACGAGCAGCAGGACGAACACACCTGCGAGGACAGTCGTTCGAGACGCTGACACGCGGAGAGATACCGCAGGCTCTGTGAAAAACGTTCGCTCGGTCGGTCGTGGGGTGGCGGGGCCGACGTCGCTGTTTCGTGGAGCGACGGCCTTTTCTATTACTGGTCGAAACAACCCGGTAATGGAGCGCCGTGACTCCCTCGACGCCACCGGCGTAGCCCCGGACGAGCCGTCGACCGCCGGCCGGTTCGAGTTCGGTGGGGGCGAGGCCACCCGGTGCCGGATCGTCGCAACGTGCGACTCGTCCCTCGGTGACAGCGCGACTGCGGTGCGGCGGCCGGATCGCGGGTGGGAGGCCGACCACGGCGTCGAGGTTGCGTACACGACGCCGAGCGACGGCGGCAACGGTTCATCCAGCGCAAGCAGACCGGGCAAAGCATCGGCGCGGCCCGCTACGTCGGCCCGAACACGCTCGAGCCGGTCACGTTTACGTACGAGGGACTCGCAGGCACCGTCGAGGAATGGACCAACGCGTGGGCCCCCCAGGCCGCGGCCAGCGAGCGCGCGTGACTGATCGTCTCGCGTACGCCCGAAGCCTGCTGGTTCGTGGCGCCGACCGCCTGGCGCTACCGGTAGTCGGCGCAATCACCCTGCTGGTGCTCGGCGTCGTCTTCTACTATCCCGTCTGGACGGTGTTCGTGGAGGCGTTCGGGAACGCGGCCACGCCCGTCCGGGAGGTCCTCACCAGCGAATTCTACATGGGCGCCGCACACGGCCTGTTCGCGGATCCGATTCGCGTCCCCGGAGACGTATTCGCGTGGCTCGCGAGCGTGCGACTCCACGTCGGCTGGACGGGGGTGCTGCCGGACGTCTGGGTGTCCTACCCGACAGTGCGGAAGGGACTGTTCGGATTCACGGCGTACCAGGCGGCCCTATCGACGGCCGCGAGCGTCCTGCTGGGCCTGCCGGGGGCGTACGTGCTCGCGCGCTTCGAGTTCCCCGGTCGGCGGACCCTGAAGTCCCTGACGATCCTGCCGTTCGTCCTCCCTTCGATCATGGTCGTCGTCGGGTTCGTCGCGACGTTCGGCACGAGCGGCACCCTCAACGGCGTGTTGACGTGGCTGGGAGTGGGACAGGTCGAGTGGCTGTACACGCTGAAGGTCGTAATTCTCGCGCACGCGTTCTACAACGCCCCACTGGTCACCCGTATGGTGACGTCGGCGTGGGAGAACGTCGACGCCAGCGCCGTCGAGACCGCGCGCTCGCTCGGCGCCAACCCGCTGCGGGCGTTCCGGGACGTCGTCGCTCCGCAGTTGCTGCCCGCGCTCGGGGCCAGCGCCGTCCTCACGTTCATCTTCACGTTCATGACGTTCCCCATCGTGTTGGCCCTGGGCGGCCTCCAGTTGGCGACAGTCGAGGTGTGGCTGTACGCGCGCGTCCAGAGCCTCGACTACGAGTCAGCGGCCGCGCTCGCCGCGCTCGAGACCGTGTTCTCCCTCGCGCTGACGTACGTCTACCTCCGGTACGAGTCCCGGCGCGCGGCGACCGGCACGGGCAACCCGCTCCCCCGAAAGCGGCTGTTCTCGGTGGCCGGCGACGTCCGGGAACGCCTGATTCGAAGCGGCCTCGGGGTCTACGGCGTCGTCGTGGCGCTCGTGTTCCTCGCGCCGATCGCCTCGATGGTGCTGGCCAGCGTCGGCGGCGCCACGGACCCGACCCTCGAGTGGTGGCGGTTCCTCGTGGAGCGCCAGGGTGATAGTCGGACCCAGCCGTCGGTCGCCGTCTGGAACTCCCTGTTGTTCGGCGTCGGCGCGCTCGCGCTCGCGCTCCCGATGGGGGTCGTCATCGCGGCGTTCTCCGCGCGCGGCGGC
>NZ_WUUU01000121.1 GCF_009831555.1 Halobacterium bonnevillei
CCGTTGATCACTGCCCGCGAGCTTTCGAATACATCGACGCCGACTGAAGGCAGACAAGGCGCCTGGAGATCGCCGAGCGCGCCTACGAGCGCGGCTGGCGGTCGTACCTGGACACGATGCGGCCGGACTGCCGGCACTTCGCGCTCCAGCGAGCCCGACCGACGGGTACGTGCCGTACTGCGCGGCGACGCCCGCGAGCAGACAGCCGCGGAGTGCTCGGGGTCGTGCCCCGAGTACGAACCCGAGCCGCCGGCGTGGCGACAGCGGGCTGGCCGCTCTCCGGCGGACCCGGCGCCGCAATTCGACGCGTGCTCGACGAGCGACGGCAGCGACGGCGATAGCAGCGGCCGTCTCCCGGACCGGTGTTTTTACCGGCCAGCGACCCGTCTAGTAGACGAATGAACCGGAGGGAGTACCTCGCCGCCGCCACGGGTGTCGCCGCGGTGGTCGCTGGCTGCGCTGGCGGCGGGGGCGACGATGCGAGTGCAGCCCCGTCGACCGACGGAGGGACGGCATCGACGACGGCGTCCTCCACCACCCGCGACCGCTCGGAAGAAGTCGCCCTCGACACGATTGCGGACGACCTGGACACCCCAGTCGACGTCGCCTTCGCGCACGACGCCGACCGCCAGTACGTCGCGGAGCAACGCGGCGTCGTACGCGTGCTCGAAGACGGCGACCGCCGATCAACGCCGCTGCTGGACCTCAGTGACGCCGTCGTCACGGGCTACGAGGCCGGGCTCCTGGGGCTCGCGCTCCACCCGGAGTTCGCGGACAACCGCCGCCTGTTCGTCCGGTACTCCGCGCCGGCCAGGGAGGGAACGCCGGACGGGTACAGCCACACGTTCGTGCTCGCGGAGTTCCGGGTCGCCGACGACGGACTGACCGCGCGCCGCGATTCCGAACGCACCGTCCTGACGATTCCCGAGCCGCAGTCGAACCACAACGCGGGATCGCTGGCGTTCGGTCCGGACGGCTACCTCTACGTCGGCGTCGGTGACGGCGGAAGCGGCGACGATCAGGGCCGCGGCCACGTCGAAGACTGGTACGACGCCGTCGCCGGCGGGAACGGCCAGGACGTCACCGAGAACCGGCTCGGGAGTATCCTCCGCATCGACGTCGACGACCGACCGGACGGCGACCCGTACGGCGTGCCCGACGACAACCCCCTGGTCGGAGAACCCGGCCTGGACGAGCACTACGCGTGGGGATTCCGGAACCCGTGGCGAATCGCGTTCGACGGCGAGGACCTCTACGTCGGTGACGTCGGGCAGAACCGCTACGAGGAGATCGACGAGGTTCGCGCGGGCGGGAACTACGGCTGGAACGTCCGGGAGGGCGCGCACTGCTTCGGGGCCGACGACTGCGTAGACCGCACGCCGTCCAGCGTTCGCGGCGGGGAATCCCTCATCGACCCAGTCGTGGAGTACCCCCACAGCGACGCCGCGGTGAGCGGCGTGTCGGTCATCACGGGCAACGTCTATCGCGGGTCCGCCGTCCCGGGCCTCCGGGGGGCGTTCGTCTTCGGCGACCTCAGAGCGCGCGGCCGCCTCTTCGCCGCCGAACCGCGAAGCGACGGCGAGTGGCCGACCCGCGTCCTCCCGGTCGCTGACGGGGACGCGGACGCCCTCCAGCGGGTGTTTTCCTTCCAGCGACACGACGGCGAGCTGTACGTCCTCGGGAGTGGCGACGACGGCGGAGGGGTCCACCGCCTCCGGGCGGTCTGACGTCGCTCCTCGAGAAAACGGTCGTCCGCTCGGTCAGGCTTCCGAGGCCGCCGCGTGTTCGCCGTCCTCGCCGGCGTCCTCCTCGACGTTGACGTCCTCGCGAGGGACGGCGAGTTTGTACGTCGGAACGGTGCGGTGTTCGACGGTTACGATGCCCTTCCGCTTCAGCGTCTGGAGCGCGCGCCGGATGTCCGCAGCGTCCAGGTCGGGGACGTCGTACTGGTCGCGGACTGCGTGGAGGACCGACACCACGCTCTCCGCGCGGTCGTCCGGCCCCGCGATGACCGCGAACACGCGACGTTCGTTGTCGGACATGTGGACGGCGGGCGCCTCCTCGCCCTCGCCGCCCTCGCCGACGAGCTCCATGGCCTCGGTCGTCGCGCGAATCAGGCTGTTCTCGTCGCGGTAGTAGTAGTCCCGCAGCTCGGACTCGAGGTACTGGTGGACGTCGCTCCCGCTTTCCATCCCCCACCGGTCCTGGAGGACGCCGTTTTTCGTCGGCTGGAGTTCCACGATGTCCGCCAGCCGCTCGCGGTCCGTCTCGGAGAGCGTCATGGACGCTCTTACTCCGCCGTCCTATTTCGGGCTTGCGAAGCCCCAGCCGGTGTTCGGGTCCAGACCCCCGACTGTTTAGTCGACCGTCCGCGTGCCTCTACGCATGGCAGACACGGTCCAGCTATCCGTCGACGACGACGGTGTGGCGACGATCACAGTGAACCGCCCGGAGAGCCTGAACGCGCTGAACGTCCCGACGCTGCACGACCTGCAGGACGCGGTCGAGGAGGCCGAAGCCGAGGACGTTCGCGTGCTCGTCCTCACGGGCGCCGGCGACGACGCGTTCATCGCCGGCGCAGACATCTCCTACATGCAGGACATGGACCCGCAGGAGGCCCACGAGTACGCGGAACTCGGGCACGACCTCACAGCGGCCATCGAGGCGTTCCCCGCGCCCGTCGTCGCCGCGATCAACGGGTACGCGTTCGGCGGCGGGATGGAAATTGCGCTCGCCTGCGACCTCCGCGTCGCCAGCGAGCAGGCTGTCCTCGGGCAGACCGAGATCGACCTCGGAATCATTCCCGGGTGGGGCGGTACACAACGGCTGCCGCGGCTCGTCGGGGACGAGACCGCTCGCCGCCTCATCTACTTCGGCGACCGCCTCGACGCGACCGACGCCTTCGAGGAGGGACTCGTCGGTGACGTCGTCGCACACGACGAACTCGACGACCACGTCGCGGACCTCGCCGGCGACCTCGCAGCCCAGCCCGCGACCGCACTCAGCGCGGCGAAAGAAGCCCTGAATCAGAGCGCGCAGACCTCCCTGGACGCCGGCCTCGACTTCGAGCGCCGGACGTGGGCGGGCCTGTTCGGCAGCCACGACCAGCGCGAGGGAATGCAGGCGTTTCTCGATTCCCGCGAGCCCGACTTCGAGTAACGAGCGCTGTCTGACCGACCCGGCGACTCCTGGCTCGACGACGACCGTCGGGGAGAACAGTTACGGGCGTTAGGGTGGTATGTGTTCACATGGCCAAGGAAGTGAAACTCAACGAGCTGCGCGCCGAACTCGACGCGCTCACCTACCCCGCGACGCGAGCGGACGCCATCACCGAGTTCGAGGACGTCGTACTCCGGTACGCCGACGGCGAAGAACGACTCGGAGACGTCCTCAGCCGCGTCACCGAGGACGTGTTCGTGGACGTCGACGACCTGGAGGCGGCCGTCTACAACAACCTCCCGACGGAAGCCGTCGGGGAACCCGGCCAATCGGAGGGGGAGGGCTGAAACACGGGGCTTAACTGAGGGCACGGCCTTGACGTGGTATGGAGTTCTGCGACGAGTGCGGCTCGATGATGAAAGCAGACGACGGCCTCTGGGTCTGTGGGAGCTGCGGCAACAAACAGCCGAAGGACCCGGACGCCTCGTTCGTCATCACTGAAGACCAGGAGGAGACGGAAGTCGTCGACGTCAGCGACGCCGAGGACCGCGGCCTCCCGAGGACGGAGGTCGTGTGCCGAGAATGCGGCAACGACTCCGCGTACTGGTACATGCAACAGATTCGGTCTGCAGACGAGTCCGAGACGCGCTTTTTCATCTGCACGGAGTGCGAACACCGCTGGCGCGAAGACGACAACTGACTCGCGACGCGGCCACTGACTCCCGAACCCGACCAGCGTCGCTCGCCGAATCTTCAAATACCGTGACGCGCCAGCACCCGCCATGTCGTAACCGACAGCGGGACGGCGGATGCAGAAAGGCGGCGAGCCGTCCCCGACGGAGTAGTCGCCGGACAGCTCCCGGACACGACAGCGCGCCGCGCCTCGCTCTCGCTCAGGGGTTCCGCGCGAACAGCAAGTAGCCCGTGTGGCCGACGCCCGCCGTCGACGGCCGCGACCCGCGCTCGTCGAGGTCCATCTCGCGTTGAATCGTCTCCAGCGTCTCCACGTTCGCCAGCCCCGCGTCCGCCGCCGCGAGGTGGGTCGTCCGCGCGTTCTCCACGAACGGCGAGTAGACAGCGACGTAGCCGCCGGAGACCAGGAGGTCGTCGGCTCGCTCCACGACAGTCGGCGCGTTCTCCGTGTCGAGCGTCAGGAGGTCGAACCCCGAAAGGTCGTCGACGTGGTCGGTGACGTCGCCGGTCCGAACGTCGACCGTGTCGGCCACCTCCGCGAGTTCCATGTTCTCGCGTGCGACGTCCGCGAACCCCGGGTCTCGCTCGTAGGTCACCACGTCCGCGCCGAGTCGGCCGAGGTACGCCGCTAGCACGCCAGTACCCGTTCCGGCGTCGAGCACGCGGTCGCCGGCCGCAGCGCCAGTGTGGCCGACGATCAGGCCGATGTCCTTCGGCATCATCGGCGCACCGGTGCGCTCGAGGTGATTGAAGAGGTCTGGGCCGCGCAGCTTCCGGACCGTGAACGGTTCGCCGATGTGCGTTTCCACGACCTCCCCGGGGTCGACGGACTCCGGAACGTGGATGACGCCCAGGTCCGTGTGGACTTCGTCGCCCGGCGCTGCGAGGAACTCCCGGTCCTCGCGAACCAGCAGAATCACTCCAGCCTGGAGATGGCAGCGGCGAGGTCGCCGTCCGTCGCCTCCAGCGCGGCTCGTGCGTCAGCCTCGCTGGCACCGGTGCGAGTGACGACGAGTTCGACGTCCTCCGGCGGGATGCCGCCGGACTCGCTCCCCTCGTCGGCTTCCGCCTCTGCCTCCTCGGGCTCGCCGGCTTCGATCGCGCCGCCGGCACTCGCGCGGGTTTCTGGCTCGCCGATGATCTGGTAGGTCTCCTGGCCGCGGGCGTCCATCTTCGTGACGTCGGGGTCGCTGAACACGAGTTCGTCGCCGTCCGCCTTCGTGATGACGACCTCGCTGGCATCGATTTCGTCGACGTCGATGCCCATCTGTTTCATCATCTGTTTCATCTTCCGTGGGTTCATGCCGCCTCCGCCAAACATGCGCGGAGAGTGGCGTTGCGGCGTGAAAAGGATGGCGAACCCGCGTAGAGCGCGGGCCTCTCGTAGGCCGAACCTCGCTTCGCTCTTCGCTCCCTGGGCCCTCCTCGCTCTAGCTTGCGCGTCGCTCCCGGCACGTTCTCGTTCGAGCGCGCTCCTCGACGTGGGCCCGGGCGGCTCGCCCAGTCGGCTACTCCGCCGGGACGGTGTCCCGGACCATGACGGCCATCCCGGTGTCGAAGTCCAGCAGGGAACTGGCGTCGAGTTCGGCGCGCCCGACTGCGAGCAGGTCGCCGCGCTCGTGGACGACCGCGACTTCGTCGCCCGCCCGGACGGACGGGTCGACGGTCTGCACGAACTTCGCGAACACGTTCTTCCCGTCCCGGACGAACGGTTCGCTGTCGTCGCCGACGACGACACGGGCGGCGGGATGCGGGAGGTCGTCGACGAGTCGATGGCCGCCGGCGACGCCGAGCGTGAATCGCCCGTGGAGACCGACGGAGACGAGTCGTTCGCCGTCGTCGCGGGCGACCTGCTGCGGGCGGCCGGTGCTGGACCGCTGCACGTCGAAGCGTTCCTCCGGCGGGAACAGCGACGCGCCTGCGCCGGCGCCGAACTGGTAGTCCGCGACCGTTCGCAGCGAGTCCACGTCGGCGTTCTGCATGCCTGGACGGTCGGCCGGCAGCGGTAAAGCCACTTCGGGTCGCACCGCACCGGTGCGACCTGGCTCGGTCGGCCAGGTCCGTTCGGCCCGACCCTGTGTGGTACGAACACCCATGCCGTCTGTCGAGTAGGCGGCCCCTCGCCGAAGTAGATGTGCTTATGTAGGCCGCGTAGTTACCCTCGAGCATGAACGACGCTACGAAAGTAGGCATCGCCGCGGTGTTGCTCGGCCTGAGCAGTATCCTCCTGTTCTGGAGCGGATTCTCGTCGTCCGAGTCAATCGTCCTGCTCGTCGCGGCCGCCCTGGCGACCACGGGACTGGCAGCCGGGTCCCTGCTGATGGGGAGCACCGGCTCCGACGGCCGGATGGTCTAGAGCAGGAACGTCTCGTCTCGCTCGCCGAGGTCGACGAACGCGTCAGCGACGTCCACGAGTTCGTCGGCGGCCGACTCCTCGAACGCCATCACTTCGACGCGCACGCCCTCGTGGCGCAGGTGGTTGCAGAGCCGCGAGAAGTCGCCGTCGCCGGTGCACAACACGACCGTGTCGACGTGGTCGGCGAGCGTGACGGCGTCGAGGCTCATGCCGACGTCCCAGTCGGCCTTCTTCGACCCGTCGCCGAACGTCTTGATGTCCTTGATCTTCGTCTCGAAGCCGATGTCCTGGAGCGCCTCGAAGAACCGGTCCTCGTCCTCGGACTGCGCGCGGATGACGTAGGCGATGGCGCGCGTGAGCTCCCGCTCCTGGACGGCTTTCTCGAGGAGGGCGGCGTAGTCGATGTTCTGCGAGTAGACGCTCTGCGCGGAGTGATAGAGGTTCTGCGCGTCCGCCAGGACGGCGACGCGCTGTCCAGCGTGTATCGGGGCCATACCCTCGATTTGCGGTGGGGATGTAAAGAATGTACGCGACCGGCATGCGTTACGCTCGGGGCCGGAGCCCGTAGCATCGTCCCCGCGAGGTCACCGTGCCGGCCGCCGTGTCGCCGGCTACGCGGACGGGGTCTCGTGGCGCGTCAACGACAGCGAGTTGGGGTCGAGTTCGTAGTACGACTCCCAGGCGGGCGCCAGGGAGACGACGCGCGTGGGTCCGAACTCGCTTTCGGCGTGTTCGTGGTGGTGGCCGACGATACAGAGGTCTGGTTCGAGGGCGGTCAGGATGTCGTCGATGTACGTGCAGCCGACGTCGTACTCCTCGGTGACGGGGAGGCCGTGGGGTGCTTCGTGAGCGATGAAGACGTCGACGTCGTCGAGTCGCTTCGCTCGTTCGACGTCGTCGCGGACGAAGTGCCGGCGGCGGTCGTCGTACAACTGGTTCCGAGTCTTGTCGAACTGCGTGGGCGCGTAGTTACCGGAGAGCCCGCCGACGCGGAGGCCATGGACGGTTTCGGCGGTGCTGTGGAGGAGGATAGCGTTGGAGACGCCGCTGCTCTCGATGCGCCCGTGGCGCAGCGCTTCGATGACGTCGAAGTCCTCGTTGTTGCCGCCGATGAAGAACGTGGGAATCGGGAGGTCGTAGTACATGAGGTCCCCGGCCTGGAGCGCGACGTCGGCGTCGGCGGCCCGGTACGCTGCGAACAGCGACTGCCGTCGGGCGGGCGTGGCAGCGTGTGCGTCGCCGAGGACGAGCATTCGTGGTGTTCTGGGGCAAGACGCGGCAAAAACCCCCGATGCGCGCGTGAACAAACCGGGCATGGGTGGCGGGGCGCTGGATGGATGGTGGGGGCGCTGGACGCGTGACGGGAAACTCGGGCAGTCCTTGCGACCGGCGACAAGCCTTTAGGACAGGACGGCCACAGTATTGCGTATGATTGGTGCTCTCGGCACGCGGGCCGCGACCGTCGAGAGCGCCGTCTCCTTCTCGGGTAAACGCAAACGCAGCACAGCCGACTCGTTCGGCTCGCTGCGGGCGTAGCATCCCCGTGTCGGGCCGCCGATGGACGCACGGCCCGCACACCACACCCGACCCAGACTGAACCCAGATGGACCACACAACACTCGTGACCGGCGTCTTCCCGGCGATGACGACGCCGTTCGCGGCCGACGGCAGTATCGATTTCGACCGACTCCAGGCGCACGCGCGCCGCCTCGTCGACAGCGGCGTCGACGGCCTCGTGCCGGTCGGTTCGACCGGCGAGAGCGCGACCCTGACCCACGACGAGCACGTCCAGGTCGTCGAGGCCGTCGTCGAGGCGGCCGGCGACGACGTGCCGATCATCGCTGGCTCAGGCAGTAACTCGACCCACGAAGCGCTGGACCTCTCCCAGCGCTCCGTGGACGCCGGCGCCGACGCGCTCCTCCTCATCTCGCCGTACTACAACAAGCCCGAACCCGAGGGCATGGAGGCCCACTACCGGGAGATCGCGGACCAGGTGGACGCCCCACAGATCATCTACAACGTGCCGTCGCGGACCGGCCGCAACATCGCGGTGGAAACCGCGGACGCGCTGGCGAGCCACGAGAACGTCGTCGGCTACAAGGCCGCCAGCGGCGACCTCGGCCGCATCAGCGAAGTCGTCGAGCGCACGCGCGGCGAGGACTTCGCGGTCCTGTCGGGCGACGACGGCCTGACGCTGCCCGTGCTCTCGGTTGGCGGCACCGGCACCATCAGCGTCACCGCGAACGTCGAACCGGAGCGCGTCAGCGACCTCGTGTGGACGGCCCTCCAGGGCGACTCCGAGGCCGCCCGGGAGCGCCACCACGAACTCGCGCCGCTGAACCGCGCGCTGTTCGCGGAGACGAATCCGATTCCCGTGAAGGCCGCCCAGGAGATCCGCGGGGACGGACCGGCGCGCTACCGGTCGCCGCTCACCCAGCCCGACGACGCGACGTGGGCGCGACTCCGCGAGGCGCTGGACGCGCTCGACGAACCGGAGGTACCTGCATGAGAATCGGGGTGACTGGCGCGACCGGTCGGATGGGCCGCGAGGTCCGCGAGGAGGCCGCAGCGCGCGGCATCGAGGTTGCGTTCGCCACGACGCGGGACGCTGCCGGTGACCTCGACTCCGCCGAGGAGTTCGACGCGCTGGCGGATGCGCGAAATCCTGACGCGGTCGTGGACTTTACTGTCCCCGAGGTCAGCCTCGACTACGTGACCGCGTGTGCGACCGCTGGGGTCCCCGTCGTCGTCGGCACGACCGGATTCAGCGACGCCGAGTTGGCAGCGCTCCGGGACGCGGGCAGCGACGTCCCCGTGCTTTTGGGCGCGAACTTCTCCCGCGGCGTCCAGGCGCTGCTGGACGTCGTCGCGGAAGCGGTGGGGGCGCTCCCCGAGTACGACGTGGAGGTCACCGAAACCCACCACAACGGGAAGCGGGACGCGCCAAGCGGCACCGCGAAGGTGCTGCTGGACCGCATCGAGGCGGTTCGCGGAGATGGGGGCGACCGCGTCCACGGCCGCGAGGGCGAGCAGCCCCGCGAAGACGGCGAAATCGGCGTGCATGCGCGCCGGGCCGGCGACGTGACCGGCGAACAC
>NZ_WUUU01000122.1 GCF_009831555.1 Halobacterium bonnevillei
CGACCGGCGCCGAGTCGGTGTTCGCCGCCGCGCCACCGGCCGGGTTCGACGCCGCGTCGGCGGCTTCGGCGTCGTGTCCGCCCGGATTCGACGTTTTGGCAGCCGAATCCGCGTTGCTCCCCGGCGGAACCGCCGAGGCCGCGGGGACGTCACCGCCCTCGGCGTCGTCGGCGTCCTCGCCGTCCTCGTCGACGAAGTCGCCGGCCGTCCAGTCGGGGCCGAAGTACTTCGTCCAGACGACCAGGAGCGTCGGCAACACCAGCACGGCCGCGAGGAACGCGTAGATGATGGTGAGGCCGGTGATGATCCCGAACTGCTGGAGCGGCGGCAGGATGGCGAACGCGAGCACGCCGAACCCGCCGACGGTGGTCGCGGCGCTCCCGAGGAGCGCGCCACCGGTGCCGGTGGTCGCGGTGTGCATCGCATCCCACACCGAGTCGCTGCGCTCCAGTTCCTGCATGTAGCGCTCGCTGACGTGGATGCTGTACGCCACCCCGAGCCCGACAGTGAGGCTCGTGATCATCCCCGTGAGTACGTTGAAGGGGATGTCCATCACCCACATCGTCCCGAGAATCCAGGCGACGCTCAACACGACCGGCAGCAGGGTGACCGCGCCCAGCGTCGCGCTCCCGTCAGTGATGCGGTAGGTGAACATCAGGAACGCGAACACAGAGACGAGCGTGATGAGCAGGCTCTGGATGACGGTCTCCAGGAGCTGGTCCTGAACGATCTTGTTCAGGATGGCGCTGCCCGTGGCCGTGGCCTCGACGCCGTCGCCGGACGCAGCGTCTGCGACGGCGCGCATCTGCGTCGTGATCTCGTCGCCGGACGCGCCGCCGTCGACGGAGACGACGAGGCGGAGCGCTTCGACGGTGCCGTCGTCGGTCCGGTAGACGTACTCGCCGGCGCGGTCCGGCGCCACGTCGAAGAACGCGTCGTACACCGCCTCGACGTCCTGGTCGGGGACGCCGTCGCCGTCAGTGTCCGCAGCGGTGAACGTCGCGTTGAACGACTCGTTGGTCCTGGCAGTCTGCTGCATCGCGGCCAGCGGCCCGTCGATAGCGGGCTCGTCGTTCGAGAGGATCTTCGTGACGTCCTTCTCGGCGGCGGTGTCGCGGGCCGCCTGCACGCGCTCGAGCGTGCCGTCACCCCGCACGTCGCCTTCGAGCAGAATCTGGGCCTGCGAGTCCTCGCGGACGAACCGGTCGTTGACGTACCGCAGGTTCTCCTTCGCGGTGTACGTGCCGGGCGCGAACGGCTCCGGCAGGTCTTTCATCCACTCGTCGGGGTCCTCGGCGAGGAAGTCCTCCTGGTTGAACGACGTGTCGACCTGGGTCGCGCCGTACGCGCCCGACGCGGTCACCAGCAGCGTCAACACGAGCACGACGACCGGCGCCTTCCGTGCGGCCGTCGACCCGACGGACAGCACCTGGCTGAACCGGCCGCCGCCCGTACCGAACGCGCGCTTCCGGCGGTCCCAGCCGAAGCCCTCGAGGAACGAGTCTAGTTCCACCTTGATCGCGGGAATCAGGACGCCGAACACGAGCAGCGCGGCAACGATACCGAAACTGGAGACGATACCGAACTCCCGGATCGGCGGCACCGGACTGGAGAGGTTCGACAGGAACCCGATGACCGTGGTCGCGGTCACCCACACGAGCGCGATCCCGACGCCCGACAGCGCGATACGCATCGAGCCCCGGGAGTCACTGGGCCGGTCGTTGTGGTCTGTCGCGCCCAGGCGCTCCTCCCTGTGGCGCATGAAGATGTGGATCGCGTAGTCGATGGACAGCCCGATGAGCAACACGGGCACGGCGATGAAGATCTGGTTGAACGCGATGTCCGCCCAGCCCATGAAGCCGAACGTCCACGCCAGCACCGCGCCGATGCCGAACAGCCCGAGGAGGATGTCCAGCACGTCGCGGTACGCGACGGCCAGCGCCACCAGCACGAACAGAATCGCCAGCGGCCCGACGATGAGCAGGCTGTCGGTCATCGACGCGTTGATCTCGTCGGTGATGATGCCGCCGCCGAACACGAGGTAGTCCTGCTGGCGGTCCTCGCCGAGGGACTGCATCGCGAGTTGCGCGTCGACGATGCTGTCGTCGGTGACCTGGCCGCCGCCGGGGATCTCGCTGTCGGTTTGCTGGGTCACCACGAGCATCGTCGCTTCGGCCGTCGTCGAGCCGGGTTCGTAGCTGGACGGCATCAGCCCGAACACCGAGCGGCCGCTATCGCCGCCGTTCCCGCCTGCGCGGTCGGCGGAGAGCACGGTCCCGACGAGGTCCTCGACCTCGGACTCGCTCAGAGACCGGAGCGCTTCGAGTTGCTCGTCGAGGGTGGCGTCGCTGGCGTTCTCGAACGCCGCGCGCTGCGTCTCGATTTCGCCGCCGAGTTCGCGGAGTTGCTCGGCCTGCGCTTCGAGGTCGTCGGCGCGCTCGTCCAGCGCCTGGAACTCGTCGGCGAGCACGCCGCGCGTCCCGAGTCGGTACGCGGCCTCGACCTCGGGCTCACTGGTCGCGCTCCGGAGGTCGCTGGCGGCCTGTTCGAACGTCGCGTAGTGGCTGTCTCCGAGTTCCACCGTCGAGTTCGCGCGGACCCGCTCGAAGGCGGCGTCCACGCTCGCGTTCGGGTTCTCGCGGAGGTGCGTCAGCTCCCCGCGGAGCAGGTCGACGGTCTGGTTGAGTTCGTCGCTGCGCGCCCCGATTGCGCGACGCTCCGATTGCACCGACTGGTTCAGCGCTTCGAACTCCTGGACGGTCGCCTCCAGTTCGCGGCCGCGTTCCTGCTGGATGGACCCGATGGCGACGACGTTCGCCACGCCGGTGATCGAGTTCTCGTCGCTGAGCGTGTCGTTGACGGTCTGGTTGTCGTACAGCGCCCGTTCGTACTCCAGGGTCTCGACCAGCGAGTCCTTCGAGAGGATGTTGCCGTCGCGAACGACGATCTGTGCGGTCGTGGTGTTATCGTCGCCGGCCTGGAAGTTCTGGTCGATGTAGTCGAGTTTCTCCGACTCGTCGCTCTCGGACTGGAACTGGTCTAGCGACGAGGACTGCTCGACCATCGGCGCGCCGGCGCCGACGATCACCGTCAACACGAGCATGACGGCGATGGCCGCCTTGCTGTGTTTCGTGACGAATCCTGCGAGTGCGCCGATTCTACTCACCGCTGCCACCTCGCTATTGCTGTTGGTAGGAACATACTGACAATCTTGCTTGCCTCGGATTCAGGGGTAGATTCGTATAAAGCCAGCGATAGGAGCGGGCAGGGTAGCCTACTCCTCACCATCCCCATCCCCATCCCCGTCCCCATCCGCTTCCTCCAACCTATCCCCACCCCCATCCACTCCATCGAACCCATTCCCATCCGCCCCACATCCTGAATCCACGGATGTCGATTCACTCGCCGACGGCTGGCCGCAGCGTCAACACAGAACGAGGACGTCCGCCGGACGTCAGTCCAGTCGCTCGGCGTACTCGTAGTCCGCGGGATAGCCGTCGGTGCGGCGTCGTCGATGGTGATTCGCCAGCCGTCCAGGGTCGCCGGGTCCTCGATGGCCGCGCGCAGCGTCGCCCGGACGTCGTCCACGTCGACGCCGTAGTAGTCGCCCGGCACGCCGTCGAGATACTGGAGCGCCGTCCGGAACAGGCTCCGCATCCCGTCGTCGTTCCCGGACTGCCGCCGCTCTCCCGAGGCTGTCTGGGCGTCGCCGTCGTAGTGCTTGAGGGCGCCCGCGGCCACCTGCACCATCCCGTGGAGGAACGCCGACTCCGTCGTGCCGCTGCCGTAGTTGTACCACTCGTCCTCGAAGCAATCGTGGGACTCGTGGAACTCGCCGCTGTTGAACAGGCGCACGCCGTGCTCCGTCGCGCGGCGCAACGTCGCGTGCTCCCACACCCGCCGGTCCGCGAGCCAGCCAGTCGGATTCCCGAGCGGCGGTGCGACGCTCGCGTCGCGCGTGTGTTCGTCCATCACGTGCTAATTGCGGTTCGCGGGCCGTAACCCCGTCGGTCGACGAGTCGGAACGCCAGCCACTTCGCCACTGCCAGCTGACTGCGACGCCACCGACACCACCCCTCCACCCCACGACGCCACCGACACCCGCAACGACAACCCCTTTCAATACAGGGCCGCTACAGAGCGTCAATGCGAGTCGAACAGTTAGGGGACGGCGAACCCGAGGTTGCCGTCGTCGGGAGCGTTCACGGCGACGAACCCTGTGGCGCACACGCCGTCGACCGCCTCCTCGGCGAGGACCCGGACGTCGTCGAACCGGTGAAACTCGTCGTGGCGAACGAGCGCGCGCTCGACGCCGGCGTCCGGTACGTCGACGCCGACCTCAATCGGTCCATCGGCGAAGCCACCCCGGAGAACGCCCACGAGCGAGCGCTCGCCCGCCGCCTCGCCGACGAAATCCAGGGCTGTACGGTGCTGTCGCTGCACTCCACGCAGTCCCACGCCGACCCGTTCGCCATCACGTCGGGCCTGGACGACAGCGTCGCCAGCGTCGTCCGCGCGCTCCCCGTGGTCGCGGTCGTGGACACTCCCGAGTTCGGCGAAGGCCGCCTGTTCGCGTCGGACGCCGACATCGTGGAAGCGGAGGCCGGCCTCCAGGGCACGGACACCGCCGCGGAGAACGCCTACCGCCTCGCACGCGAGTTCCTCACTGCCGTCGGCGCGCTCCCCGGGGACGCCGTCGAACGCGAAGTCCCCGTTTTCGAGATGGGCGACGCGATTCCGAAACCGCCCGCCGACGAGTACGAGGTGTTCGTCGAGAACTTCGAGCGCGTGGAGGCCGGCGAGACGTTCGCCGCGGCGGACGGCGAGGAACTCGTCGCCGACGACCCCTTCTGGCCGGTGTTGCTGTCGCCGTACGGCTACCCTGGCCAGTTCGGCTACCGCGGCGAACGCCGCGGGGTCCTCGGCGACGTCGAAGCGACGCTGTAAGCACCGCGTCGACCAGCCGAGTTACTCCACGACGGTGAACGTGTACGTTCCGGTGACGGTCTCGTCGGTGTGGCCGTCAGTCACCTCGAAGTGGAGTTCGTACTCCCCTGGCAGCCACTCGTCGGAGGGAATGACCCGGTCGGCGACGTAGTACGTGTCGAGGTCGGTCTCGGGGTCGAACATGTTCGAGAGCGGGATGTCCGCCTGCGACCAGATGTCCCCCTCCGGACCCGTCAGCGTCTCGAATATCGAGAGGTCGGTGGTGAGCGCGTTCGACGTTTCCTCGTACGCGAACCCCTGGATCTCGTAGTAGTACCAGACGGTCTCGGTTGGTTCGTACTCTGGCGGGGAGCGCTCGTCGTAGTCCCGGTAGCCTCGTGCCTCAGACTCCGTGAACGCGAACTCGCCGAAGCCGAAGTCGCCGGTCGTGTACTCGAGCCCCGACTCGACCTCGAACTCGATCGACTCCGTGGCCGTATTGCCGGCGACGGTGTCGGTGACCTCCAGTTCGAGGGTGTGCGTTCCCGCCTCGAACTCCGTGGGCGGGGAGTAATTGACCGAGAGGAAGACCGTCGAGAGGTCCGATCCCTCCGGTATCGTCCTGCTGGCCGTGTCCTCGACGGTACCCAGGTTCTCGCCGTCCGGGTCGGTGACGCTGACCGAGAAGTCGTACTCGAACCGGATTTCGCCCTCGCCGGCGGATTCGGTGCCGACTGTCGAGGGCTCGAAGTAGACCCAGATGACGTCTCCCGGCTCGTAGGTGTCCTCCGGTTGTTCGGTGTACTGCTGGTAGCCAGCCGGCGCCTCCGCACAGAGGACCGGGTTCTGGATATCGAGCGCGGTGGGCTGTGCTGCGGTGGTCGTCGTCGGTGCGGTCGTCGTTTCGGTTTCCTCGGATGGACCGCCACCGTCGCCCGTGCAGCCCGCCAGTGCGGCCATCGCGCCAGTTCCAGTGACCAGAAGCGAGCGCCTGGTTAGCGGCCTCATATGTATAAATTTATAGATCCGAGTCATAAACTGCCGCTGCGATTCTAAGAATCTTGTAAACGACGCCGCGAAAGCCGCCCCGATTCATCCCGACCGCCAATATTTTGGAGGGCTGATATATTCCCGCCGTACCGCCTCGAACGCCCTGTGCTAACTGGTAGCACCGTAGCAGTGACGACTGGAACAGAACCGGCGCGTCGTCCGGCTCACTCCTCGCCGGGTTCGAACTCCACGAGCGTCAGATCCCGGTTCAGCGCGCAGTAGTCGTGTGGCGGGTCCCCGAGAATCTCCCGAATCTGGTACTCCTCGTCGAAGTCCGCACCTGCGGGCTCGCAGTACTCGTGGCTCGGACACTCCGTGTGCGGACACGGCCCCGCGAGTTTGCCCTTGCTCCCCGCGTACGCGCCCTTCGACGGCACGTTCGCCGTCACGGGCGCGGGCTCGACGTCCACCGCGACGACGCCCTCGTCGTGAACCGCGCAATCCAGCACCTGGCCGCCCTCCCGGACCTCACTGACCTCGTAGCGGACGCCTTCCTCGAGGTTCAGACACTGCTGCCGGTACGGACACCCCGCACAGTCCGACGACTCGCCCCGGTAGACGAACTCCGTGCCGGGTTCGGCGAGCCGCGACCCCAGCAGCGTGATACTCATGCCCGGACGTTCGACGCGCGTCCGGTTAAGCGTCCCGCCAGCAGGATTCGATTGATCGTTTTGTGCTGAGAGGAACGCAGTCCACGACGCGTTCCAAGCTCCCTCGGTCTCGCCAACCACCCGTTTCGGAGAGGCGGGGACGCATCTGCTAGCGGTTCGTTTCTCACAATCGCTGGAAACGCGGGTCACCCATCACGACGGAGGACCACGCGCGGTCCACTGGTGGTTCTGGCAGTTCCGTCATATTTTCCAGTCGTGGTGCGAGATACGCGGCGCGAACGCAGCGTCCCGAATCCGTAGGCACGCGATTGGCCCAATCGTAATGGATGTTCATGCCCGGGTGCAGACGGATTCCACTTCGAGGTGGTTGCGACGCGACGCCACCGTTCGTTGAGGCGATTCTGGCGAATCCATCCGCTGCAGTTAGCGGCTCAGTGTCTGGTCACGCCGCTATTCTGCGCTGTCCGAACGCGACCGTCTCACGCCTGCGAGGACGATTCGTTCACTAGTCGAACGCCCTTCGCGCCCGCTTCCGCAACAAACCGACGTGTAGCCCCGTCAGCACCCATCACTATGGAGACGCACGAGCACGCCGCTCCGTTCTCAACCATTGCGCGACGGGAAAACAGCCTGTCAGTAGAATCATCATCGTGAGAACCGATAACAACGTATGGGTACCGAGATGCACCAGCAATGGGAATACAGGGCACTCGAACCGCCGAAAGGACTGACCAAGCGAGAGGCGGTCGATCCGACAGAGGAACTCAACCGCCTCGGTGCAGACGGCTGGGAACTCACAGAGAGTATCAGTTACGACGGCGGCGGCACGAAACTACTGCTGTTCAAACGCCCAGTCGCCCATGAGTGACCTCTCGACCGACAACACGCTACGTGAGCGGACGGACGTCAACGAGTACTGGTTCTGGTTGCTGCTCGGGGCCAACCGGTGGGTCGTCGCCGGTGGGCTCGCTTTCCTGCTCTTCCTCGTGTTCATGATCTGGGGCGTGATGAAGCCGGTGTCGTTGCACTCGACCATGCAGTCGAGCGACATGGTCGAGACGGTATTCGCCGGTCTCGTCGGCGCGATCATTACGGGAACGACGCTCGTCGTCACGATCAATCAGCTCGTTCTCTCCCAGGAAATCGGTTCGCTCGGGAGCCAGCGTAGTCGGATGGACGTGACGATGGACTTCCGCCAGAACACCGACACCCTCCTCGGGATGATGACGCCCGCCGACCCTGCGGCCTACCTCCACGCGCTCATCGAAACGAGCGAACAGCGAGCAAAGACGCTGCGAGACACACTCTCCGAGACTGAAAACCAGGAGCTCTACGAGAAGGTCGACGAGTACGTCACCGACCTGTTGGAGAACGCCGACCACGCACTCGACCACCTCGAAGACAGCGATTTCGGCACCTTCGACGTCCTGTCGCCCGCCCTCGACTACAACTACGATCAGAAGATGCACGACGTTCGTCGGCTCGGGATGGAGTACGACGATTCCCTCACCGACGAGGAGCGAAGCGCGTTCAGAACGTTGCTCGAAGCGCTCACGATGTACGGGCCAGTCCGCGAGTACATCAAGGATCTCTACATCCAGTGGGCGCTGGTGAAACTCTCGCGAGCCATCCTGTACGCCGCAGTGATTTCACTCACCGTCGCTGGGGGGATGGTCGTCTTCGTCGACCCGACAACGTTCCCCGGCACCTTCCTCGGCGTCGAGAGCGTTCTCTGGGTCGTTAGCGCCGCGTTCGCCGTCTCAGCGCTGCCATTTCTCCTGTTCACATCCTACATCTTGCGGCTCGCGACGCTCGCCAAACAGACGCTCTCGATGGGGCCGCTCATGCTGAGCTAACCGCCTCCCGGATTCAACCGCGTTCTACGCAGGCCGTCCACGTAGCCCGCGGCGGGCGTTCGGGAAGGTTTCGTGTTACGCCCCAGTCAGGGCGTCGAGTTCGTCGAGGTAGTCCTCGCGGGGAATCTGGTAGGCGCCGCGGTAGTCGACGTCGCCGGCGGCGAAGCGTTCCGCGAGGTCGCGTGCGCCGTCCTCCGCGGCGTCGCGGGTCTCGAACCCCGCGTCGGCGCTCTTCACGCGGACCTCGGGTTCGAGGCGCAGCGACACGAACCATCCCGACGGGTTCGACCCGGCGCGGCGCTTGCGCTCGGTGGGCGGGCGCTGGGTGACCCGAATCGTCGGGAGGCAGGGCGCGGGGAACTGCTGGGTGTCGAAGACGTCGGGCCTGTAGACGAGAATCGTCGTGCCCTCGTCGTCGTTCCACACCCGCCAGCCGTCCGGGAGGTCGCGCTCGCTCATACCGGAGTGTACGCTCGAGCGACGTAAGGGGTGACGGTTCAGGCCCGGTGCTCGCAGTTCCGGCGTGTGACAACTGACGACCACCGGCTCCCGATCGGTGAAAGTGAAACGGCGTCTGACGAATCGCTGACGTGGCGATTGCGGCCGCGTGACGCCTAGATTCGGCCGTTCGCCGCCCTGCACTCGCAAGTTTCACTTTCACTGTGCACCTGCCGGTGGCTTATCCGGCGTGTCGATTTGGTCTCGCGTATGACCGCACCAGACGCGCTGCCCGACCTCGACCCGGGCGTGACGCTCCTGCACAGCAGCGACCGCGGCACGGTCGCGGCGCTCGCGCTCGCCG
>NZ_WUUU01000123.1 GCF_009831555.1 Halobacterium bonnevillei
GCCGTCGTCACAGCCCATCGCGACCGCGGTCTCGAGCACCGGCGACGCCATGGGCGGCCCCATCGTCATCGCGACCACGCGGGCGCCGACCGCGTCTTTCAACTGCAGCGCGGCTTCCAGCGCGTTCCGGTCCGGGCGGTTCAGGATCGCGTCGGCGTCGGCGCGGTCCAGCGTCCCCGTGTCCGGGTTGATGGAGACGTCGTCCTCGTCGGGGACCTGTTTGACGCCGACGACGACTGTCCACTCGTCTGTCATGGCGACGACACCGTCCTGGGGGGATTCGTTGGGAGTCCACCAGGCGAGTCGTCGCGTCTAGTGAGGATGCTCGCCCACATACCAGGAGGTCAGCCAGGAACGGCCAACAGGCGTTCGCTCCAGAATACAGGAGTATTTCAACGGGGCGGCGAACTGGGGACGGGGCGCCGCTGAGAAACGGGCGCTATCTGGCGGTCTGCGGGACGTCCTCGCCGAGGGCCGCTTTGACCTGGAAGGCGGCGCTGGCGGCGAGGCCGCGCGCGACCTCCTCGCGGTCGTCGTCGGGAATCAAGTCGTCGTCGGTCACGCTGTCGAACTCCGGCGTGAACCCGGCGCTGACGGGGTTCCCGGCGGGCGGCCTGACGGCGACGGTCACCTGGACGCCGTTCGACCCCGTGCTGATCTCGGAGCCGACGACGTACTCGTCGGGCAGGAAGTCGCGCGTCCGGGCGGCGATCTGGGAGATGCTGTCCCGGAGTGCGCGCCGCTGGGTGCCCGTGAGTTCGGGTTCGCTCGGTTCGGTGCCACTGTACGGCGAGTTCCCGTGCATTCGTATCCTATAGGACCCCTCTACGTAAATGCCTTTTAGTTTGGTGGTCGATAGCACGGCACTCGACCGGGAGAACGGCACCCGGTAAGTGTCGGTTGCACTACACGTAAACAGCGGGAGGGTACCACTGAACGGCGACCGTCACTACCGCGTGAACGCCCGACAGTCACGACCGCGCGGACAGCCGCGAGAAGAACGCCGGCATCGACTCCCAGCAGCCGTAGCGGTCGACGACGCGGATCGCCAGCCAGTACGACCCGCCCGCCAGCACGAGGCCGCCCGCGACGTCGGTCACCCAGTGGATTCCGAGGTACATCGTCGCGACGGCGACGCTGACCGCCAGCGGCACCGCGAGCAGCAGCCACTCGACGTACTCGCTGCGCGTCCGCCACGCGAACAGCGCGACGGTCGCGGACAGCGACGCGTGCAGCGACGGGAAGACATTCGTGTTCCGGTTGACTTCCCCGGTCAGGTGCTGAGACGTCGGCTGCGTCGTGTACAGCAGGGAGTCCACGACCTCGGGAATGACGTTCCGGGGGCCGTAGGCCACGAACAGCACGTAACAGACGAGGCCGATCCCGTAGTTCAGCACGAACGCGACGAGCAGTTCCGCGAGGCGGTCGGTGTCGTCGAGGGCGAAGTACGCCACTATCGGGAACACCAGCAGGAAGACGTAGCCGTAGAGGTAGACGAACACGAAGTAGTCCGTCAGTAGCGGCGACGCCAGCTCCTGGAGGCGCACGACGGCCGTCCCCTCCAGCCCGTAGATGAACCCGGTGACGTTCCACTCCAGGTACCACGAGATCTCGGGGCCGATGGAGAGCGCCAGCCGGCGCGCAGCCAGCACGACCGCCAGCGGCAGCAAGTACGGCGCGACGGCGACGAACCGGCGCCTGGAGTCACGCAGCGCCCCCAGGAACCGCCGCGGCCCGACCGACACCGCGACTGCCGGCACGAGCATCGCGAGGACGTTCGCCGCCAGCACGACGAGGGTGTCAGCCAGGACCATGGGTCACCGGAAGAGGTTGCCGTCGTCGTCGTAGGTGTAGCCCGCCTCCTCGAAGCGGTCGCGGACAGTCGATACGTCCAGTTCGCCGTCCGACCCCGGGAACGAGCCGACCGTGAACTCGCTGCTCCAGTCGACCTCGTGCCAGTCCTCGACCATCGGCAGGTCCGTCGCCCGCGCGAACCCGTCGAAGACAGACGCTGCCGTGTGCTCGCGGTCGTGGAGCCGCGCGAGGACCTGTCGGAACCGGAAGTCCGACAGCGGCGCCCGCCGGAAGTTGTAGCCGACGATGCAGAGCTCGTCGGACGGCGAACTCGCCGACACGACGTCGTTCGCGCCCTCGACGCCGCCGACGGCCTGCAGGGGGAACAGGTGCAGCGACGTGTCCAGGCGGCCGTCGCCGAGCGCGACGAGTGCGTCCTCGCCGGAGGGCGCGTACCGCGCGACCACGCCGTCGGTGTCGAGGGCCGGCGCGTACTCCGTCAACCGGTCGTCGCTCGTCTTCCCGAGGAAGTGGCGCTCGTACGGTCGAAACTGTACGGACTCCTCGGGTGTCGCCTCCTCGAACGCCAGCGGGCCGCTACCGACCGGCTGTCGGTTCTCCCAGACGAGCGCCTTCGTGACGCGCTCCTCGACGAGTTCCGTCCGGTCCGCCCACTCCGCCTCCGGGAGAATGGGGATCGTCAGCACGCGCTCGGCGTTCACCGGGTCGACGTGGTCGGCGACCTCGAAGCGGACCGTCCGCTCGTCGGTCGCCTCCGCGCCCGACACCAGCGTCGTGTGGCCGCGGAACCGGGTCGCTGGCACGGGCGACGACGCCGCCCCCAGCGACGTGTCAGAGAGGAACCGCAGCGTGAACGCGACGTCCTGGGCGGTCAGCTGGCTGTCGTCGTGGAACGTCTGGCCGGGACGGAGTTCGACGACGAGGTCGCCGTCCTCGAAGTACCACTCGCGGGCCGCCCACGGAATGAACCCCGCCCCGGTCCGTGACGGCCGCGCAAGCGAGTCGTACACCAGGCCGAGCAGCTGGTCGTTCCAGCGGAACTCGCCGGCGACCGGGTTCCGGTTCTCCGTGATCTCCACGGAGAAGATGCCCGCGCGGAACGGTCGGTCCAGTGACGACGACGCCAACTGGGCGAGCACGTCCAGCGGTCGCTCCGTGGTCGCACCGTCCGGGACGGACAGCGCCTCGCGCCGAACGGTCAGGAAGTCCGGCGCCGTGACGACGGAGAACGGCACGCGCTCGACGTACACGTCGAGGAACTCCCGGAGCGCGGCCGTCGAGTCCGCTGACTCCCGGAGGGCTTCGAGGCTGTCGTCGATTGCGACGCTCGTGACGCCGAAGGGGTTCTGCCAGCCGGGTTCGGGCGCGAACGACGAGTGCAACAGCGGGTAGAGCGCGTCGGGGTGCGTGAGATTGGGATACCGGCCGACGAACACGTCGAAGTCGTGGTTGATGAGGGCGTCCAGGTAGAGCTGCGATCGGCCCTTCGGTTCGAAGACGGCGTCCACGCCGAGCGACGACAGCCGGTCCGTGAGCGTGCGCGCGATGGTGGTCGCGGCCTCGTCGTCGTCCGCGGGCGGCGCACTCACGGTGAGCGACACCCGCTCCCCCGGCTTGTAGCGGTCCCGGTACTGGATACCGTTACAGCCCGCTACGGAGGCCGAGACGGCGGACGCGAGGAAGGCGCGCCGGGAGAGCGAGTTGGATGTCATGGGGGACGAATGGGCTCGAGAGACACAGGTACGCGCTATCGAGCAGCGGCTACCCTGGCCGCAGTCCGTTCCCGGACCGCTGTGAGCCGCAGGAGGCCGCTGGATGTTGTGGCGTACATCTGTCCTGTTTCAGTTGTAACGATTGGCCAAACGGCTATTTATCTGTTGGGAGACGATTCGAGACCCGGGGCGACGGCGTCCCCCGGTACTACCACGAGTCTCCCCCCGAGATCGGCGTGCTCTGTCCGTACGCTGCGACGACGACAGCGGCGGCGTACTCGCCGGGGTCGGCGTCCGTGCTCACCGTGCGCACCGACGGCTCCCGGAACGACCAGTCCCGCAACTCCATCCCGGCCTCGATGCCGGTGCGAACGCGCGCCTCGACGTCGCGGCGTCCGTCTCGTCGGCCACTTCGTAAAACAGCCCCGGGCCCGCCTCGCTGTCGGTCCACGCGAGTCCGGCGCTGACGCGCCGTGGTCCGGCGGCGTTCGCGTGCGCTTCCACGACAGTCAGCTGGTTCCCGGCCGGGCCCAGGTCCGGGGCAGTCCCGACCGCCGTCACGTCCTCGTCTGCGGGAATCACCGACGACACAGAGACGAGATTGTAGTTGTGGAGGCCGGCGTCGGCGAGCGCCGCGTCGTAGGCGGCCATCCCGGTCGGGCCCGACCCGGTGCCCCAGGCCACTCTGATGGTCATACCTCCACCTCCGCCGCGCCGACACAAGAGGCTTCTAATCGACAGGTGACCAGACGGTGTTCACTTCGATACCCGACGGACTGCTGCGTCGAGGACGGAGTGGATACCGGCCGGTCGAACCCGGCGAGAAGCGTGCCCCGAAAACCGCCCGGATTCCCGCCGAAAAACCACTGAATCACGGTACCGTGACCGACAGCTACTGGATGTAGCTCGGGTAGCTCGCGCGGAAGTCGCCGTCCTCGCCCTCCGCGACGAGCTTCTCGTAGGCGGCGTCGAAGTCCTCGCGGCGGACCTCCTGGCGGTCGTCCCGGATGGCAAACATCCCCGCCTCGGTCGCGAGGCTCGCGAGCTGTGCGCCGGAGAACTCCTCGGTCTTCCGGGCGAGGTCTGAGAACGCCACGTCGTCGGCGACGTTGATGTCGTTGGCGTGGATCTCGAGGATGCGCTCGCGGGCCTCGACGGTCGGGTTCGGCACCTCGATGAGGCGGTCGAAGCGGCCCGGCCGGAGGATCGCGGAGTCCAGCATGTCGAAGCGGTTCGTCGCCGCGATGATGCGGACGTCCCCGCGCTCGTCGAACCCGTCCATCTCGGAGAGCAACTGCATCATCGTCCGCTGGACCTCGGCGTCGCCGCTCGTCTTCGAGTCCGTGCGCTTCGCGGCGACGGCGTCGATCTCGTCGATGAAGATGATCGCGGGCTCCTTCTGGTCGGCGAGTTCGAAGAGGTCGCGGACCAGCCGCGACCCCTCGCCGATGAACTTCCGCACCAGCTCGGAGCCGGCCATCTTGATGAACGTCGCGTCGGTCTGGTTCGCGACCGCCTTCGCGAGCATCGTCTTCCCGGTTCCGGGCGGGCCGTGCAGGAGCACGCCGCTCGGCGGCTCCACGCCCACCTTCTCGAACTTCTCGGGGTTGACAAGCGGGTCCTCGACTGCCTCCCGGACCTCCCGGAGCTGCTCGTCGAGGCCGCCGATGTCGTCGTACTCCACGTCCGGCGACTCGTCGACTTCCATCGCCTGTGCGCGGGCGTCCGTCTCGTCGTCCAGCAGCCGCTGCACGCTGAACGAGTCGTTGATGGCGACGCGGTCCCCGACCTCCAGTTTGTCCGCGAGTCGCGGCGACAGCTCAGTGAGCACCTCCTGGTTGTTGCCGTGCTGCTTGATGACGGCGCTGTCGTCCTCGGGGAGGTCCTCGACAGTCGCGAGGTACAGCGACGCGGTCTTCAGCGTCTCGTTCTCCCGCTGGAGGCGGTTGACCTCCTCGCGGAGCTCTTCGCGACGCGACTCGACGTCCTCGAGTTGCTCCTGGAGCTGCTCGTGGACGTCGAGAATCTCGGAGTAGTGGTCCTGGAGCGCGTCGAGGTGTTCCTCCGGCGTCAGCTCGGGGTCGACGTCGAGCGTCGGCCGGTCCGGCAGTGAGGGACTACGCGACATTCGTTGGCGGTGCTAGGGGCTCGGCGTAGAAGTTCCTTTGGGTCGGCGGAATGCCTACCGGCGGCCGTGCGTCAGACACAGCGGGCCGCTACCGGTGGTTCTGGAGAATGTTGCCGAAATCGCGATTGGGTCGTGTGACGTGGTGCCGTCGGGTCGCCGCGCCCGAAGACGCAGTCCGACGGCGTCGCCAGGTCGCCGGCGTCTCGGACGAGGGTCGAAACCCCCGTCAGGTCGCTCCGGCCTCAGACGAGGTCCTCGGCCTGGCCGAGGCGTTCGTCGTAGACGTCGAGCGCTCGCTCGATGGGCTCGCTCGTGGACATGTCCACGCCGGCCTCACGGAGCAGTTCCAGGGGGTACTCGCTGGACCCGCGCTCCAGGAACTCGAGATAGCGGTCCGCGGCCGGCTGGCCCTCCTCGAGGATGTCCTGGACGAGCGCAACGGCCGCCGAGATGCCCGTGGAGTACTGGAAGACGTAGAAGTTGTAGTAGAAGTGCGGGATGCGCATCCACTCGCGCTCGATGTACTCGTCGACGTCCGCGTTCGCGTAGTAGGCCGCCTTCCGCTCGCCGTACACCTCGTCGACGCGGTCCGGCGTCAACGCCTCGCCCGCCGCAGTGAGTTCGTGGAGGCGCTGTTCGACGTCCGCGAACAGCGTCTGCCGGTAGAGCGTCGACCGGAACCGCTCGAGGTACTCGTTGAGGATGTGCTTCCGGAAGTGGTCGTCCTCGACCGTATCGAGGAGGTGGTTGACGAGCAGCGCCTCGTTGACGGTGGACGCGACCTCGGCCACGAAGATCTCGTACTGCGAGTAGACGTACGGCTGTTCCTCGCTGGTGTACTGGCTGTGGAGGCTGTGGCCCAGTTCGTGGGCGAGCGTGAACATCGAGGAGATGTCGTCCTGGTAGTTCATCAGGATGAACGGCTGGGTGTCGTAGGCCCCGCCGGAGTACGCGCCCGAGCGCTTCCCGCGGTTCTCGTAGACGTCGACCCAGCGGGACTCCAGGCCGTCGGCGACCCGGCGCTGGTAGTCCTCGCCCAGCGGCGCGACGGCCTCGACGACGTGGTCTTTGGCCTCCTCGTAGCCGACCTCGGGGCTCTCGGAGTCGACGATGGGCATGTAGAGGTCCCACATCTTCACCTCGTCGACGCCGAGCGCCTCGCGCTTGAGGTCCGTGTGCCGGTGGAGTTTGTCGAGGTTGTCGTCGACGGTGTCCACGAGGTTGTCGTAGACGTCGGTCGGGATGTTCGCGTCGTCCAGTGCGGCCTCGCGTGCGGTGTCGTAGTTGCGCGCTTCGGCGAGTTTGACGTCCTTTTTCACCTGGTTCTTCAGAGTGGAGCCGATGGTGTTCCGGACGCCTGTCATCGTCTCGAAGAACTCCTCGTGGACGGTCTGCCGGAACTCGCGGTCGGGGGTCTTCAGGAGTTTCGTGAAGTTCGCCTGCGAGATCTCGACGGGTTCGCCGTCGGGGTCCTCGACGGTCGGGAACTCGAGGTCCGCGTCCGTGAGCATGTTGTACGCGTCACTCGGCGCGCCGAACACCTCCCCGAGGTCGCTGAGCAGTTCCTCGACCTCCGCGGAGCGCGTGTGCGGCTTCATCCGGAGGACGTCGTCGAAGTAGTGCTCGTAGGTCTCCAGTTCGGCTGTCTCCTCGACGAGGGCCTGCAGTTCCTCGCGCGTGCAGTCCTGGATCTCGGGCTCGAAGTACGATGTCGCGCTGGAGACGTCCGCGAGGAGGCTGGACGCTCGGGCGCGCAGCGCCTGGTAGTGCTGGTCGCGGGTGTCCTCGTCCGAGCGCATCCGGGCGTACGAGGAGACTTTCTCGACCTCGCGGTGGACCTCGTCGCGGAGCTCCAGGGCTTCGAGGAGCGTGTCGCCGGACTCCGTGAGACGGCCCTCGAAGGCCTCGAGGTCGTCGAGTTTCGATTCGACGTCGTCGTATGCGGCTTCCCAGTCGTCGTCGGTCGCGTAGATGCTCTCCAAATCCCACTTGTGCTGCTCGGAGAGTTCGCTTCGTTCGGGAACGCTGCTCATACAACTGTGCTTCGCGTCAGGTCGGTTAAGCGTTGGCAAAAAGCGCCGCGCTTGCCGCCGGTCCGACGTGAAAATTACCGTCGAAACCGGCGACGGCGGTACCGGTCCTCACGCCCAGGCGTCGCTTTGGAGGGCGTCCTCGACGGCCGCCGGGTCGAGCGCGTCCACGACGTGGCCGTCGCGACCTTCCGTGCGCTCGGCCTCGAACAGTGCGCTCAAGATGGCTTCCTCCGTGGCGTCGACAGCCCCCTCGAACAGGGAATCGAGCGCCGCGTCCGCAGCGGCGTCGGCGCCGCTCGGCGCGTTGCTGAACGCGACGGCGAGGTCTCCGCTCCCGTGGTGGGCGTAGCCGCCGGTCCGCGCCATTCCGAGCGGCGCGCGCTTCGCCACCCGGCCGAGCTGCCGGGCCGTCAGCGGGACGTCGGTCGCGACGACCATCGCGATGCTGCCGTCGTTCCGGTCACCCGCTGAGTCGGCGTCCTCGCCTTGCTCACCGTCGAGCGTCGATTCGCCCGCCGAAGACTCGGCCGCGAGCCGCTGGCCTACTGGCACGCCGCCCACGCGGAGGTCCCGGAGGCGTCCGAAGTTCGCGAGCACGAGCACGCCCACACTCCGTGACTCGTCGGCTATCTCGACCCGCCGGGACGCGGTGCCGATGCCGCCCTTCCGACCGAACGCGGTCATGCCCCGGCCGGCGCCGACTGCGCCCTCGGGGACAGACTTGCCGGTAACGTCGAGGGCCGCGTGGACGTCCGCCGCAGAGACGTGCCGGCCGCGGATGTCGTGCAGGTAGCCGTCGTTGCACTCCAGCACGAGCGGGTTCACCGACCTGACGTCCGGGCCCGCCGCCAGGGTGTGGTCGACGAGCGCGGACGCGGCCGTGCCGACGTCCAGCGTGTTCGTGAGCGCCAGCGGCGTCTCTATCGTGCCGAGTTCACGGACCTGCATCAGGCCCGTCGACTTCCCGAAGCCGTTCAGGACGAACGCGTTCCCCGTGACCGGCTGTTCGAAGGCGACGGCGTCGGTCGGGTCCACGACCGTCACACCGGTGTTCACCGCGGCCGGCTCGTCGAGCGTCCGGTGGCCCACCGTCACGCCGTCCACGTCGGTAATCGCGTTCCGCGACCCGGACGGGGCCCGCCCCACCCCACCCGGAAGTACGTCCTCGAGGTTCACGACCGGCCGTCGGGAGGGCAGCCACTTGGCTCTACCTGGTCGCCGGCCGGGGCGTGTCGCCACTCCGGACCCGCCCGTAGTTTTTCCCGGCGGGCGCGCGTACCAGCATGCTGTGACAGACGACCTGGCGCGGGCGCTCGGACGCGCCTGGCAGGACGACGCTCCGTGGGCGCTCCTGACCGCGCTGACCGACTCGACGACCGGATGGCGGGCCACGAGGG
>NZ_WUUU01000124.1 GCF_009831555.1 Halobacterium bonnevillei
GACGCCCTCGTGAAAGACGCGGACGGCAGCCGAGCAGCAAAGTTCACCCACAACGGCGAGACGTGGGTTGCACGCCTTTCGTATCGTGACGAGGGCGGACTGTTGCCACCGACCGGCGGGATAACTGGACCCCGCCGTGGAGGACCGCCTCCCGGAAGCGCGGACGCTCGAAGCGGCGGGTCTCCGAATCGCGGTGACCCACCACCAGCGCGGCGGCCCCACTGGGCTGTCGCTGTTCGGGCTCGAACGCGGCGCTGACCTCGTCGTGTCGGGACACACGCACCAGCCGTCGGTGACGCAGACAGAAGACGCAGTGTTGCTGAATCCGGGTAGTCACGCCGACCCGCGGGGGAACCCCGCGGCGCACGCCGAACTGTCCCCCATGGACGGTGGCGTGCGCGGCGAGATTCGAACCCGCGAGGGGAGCGTGCTCCGGTCGTTCCGTGTGGAGGGCCGGTAGTGTCAGCGGGAGAGCCAGGCTTCGGCAGCCTGTACCACACAGGTACGTGTCCCCCTACCAAGTAGGCGACGTTGACTCAAAGACGAATTTTAGCTACCCGAACGGCCCGAAACCGCGGCGCTCACTGCCTGACGTACCAGGCACCCGCGACGAGGCTGAGCACCACGACACCGCCGAGGAAGAACAACAGGCCCGCGGGAAGCGTCGCGATTCCCTCCCTGGTCGCGTCGACGGCTGTCTGTGCTGGCTGGTCGTTCTCCGCGACCAACCCCGAGAACTCGCTGGTCGTTCCCACAACGCCACCGGCGCTGTCGGCGTCGCTCCCCGGCGCCTGCAGGCCGGTGCCGAACAGCCGCTGGACGAGGAGGCTCACGACGCCGAGCAGGCCGAGCACGCCCAGCAGACTCGTCAACGCGGTCTGGACGGTCTTGCTCTCCTCCTCGTCGCCCGCGAACAACACCACGGGCGCGTCGGAGGGCGCGTACACGCTCATTTCGCGCCCTTTCGCGGAGTATCGCGTGTCGCACTCCTCGATGAGTTCGGCGTCCTCGAGCTTGCCGAGGTGGTACTGGGCGTTCTGGAGGGACGTCTCGACGTCCTCCGCGAGCTCCGACGGGGTCGCAGGGCGGTCGTGGAGGGCGGCGTACAGGTCGCGGGCGGTCCCCGAGGACAGCGCCGACAGCAGGCGGTCGGCGTCGTCGGAGTCGACACCGACCACTCGGGGTTCGCCCTCAGGGTCGTCGGCCTCCGATTTGGAGGGCAGCAGGCCGGACATAACATCGCCTTAGAGACGGAGTGCAATGAGTTTTATCTTGACACGCCAGGGGTCGACGGAAATACCGAACGAACTATCGTCGAAAACGCGCTCCACGGGCGGCCGTCCCGGGCGACCCGATTCGGCGACAGCCTCGCGGTGCTCGCCGTCAGCGCCGGCTCGGCGGCGGGTCGAACTGACGCGGCACGGAATCGAATCTGGCGCGGCACGCGGACGAAACGACTAATGGCCGGCGCGCGAACAGAGACGTATGGTCGAGTTCGGCCCCGAGTTCTACGTCGTCGCCGGCCTGATACTGCTGTTCGTGTTCTTCCTGTTCCTGTTCGTCCGGCGGACCCTGACCGGGTTCAAGGAGGGCTTCGAGAGCGGGAAACGGGACTAGAGCGCGCGCTCGACGGCCGCGACGGCGTCGTCGACGTCCGACGCGTCGACGTCGAGGTGCGTGCAAAAGCGGACGGTGTACTCGCCGAACCTCGACCCCGTCACGCCTTCTCGCTCACAGCGCTCTAGGAGCTCGTCCGCCGTCGACCCGGACGCAGCGGTGTCCACGAGCACGATGTTCGTCTCCGGCTCGGCGACCGACAGCCCCTCCAGTGCGTCGAGTCCCTCGGCGAGTCGCGTCGCGTTCTCGTGGTCGACGTGCAGCCGATCCCGGTTCTCCAGGGCTTCAAGACCCGGCGCGGCGATGATGCCGGCCTGGCGCATTCCACCCCCGAGGAGCTTCCGGATGCGCCTGGCCGCCCCCACGAACTCGGCGTCCCCCGCGAGCATCGATCCGACGGGCGCGCCCAGTCCCTTCGACAGGCAGAACATCACGGAGTCGACGGGCGCGAGCAGGTCCGCGGGGTCGACGTCCAGCGCCGTTGCAGCGTTGAAAACGCGCGCGCCGTCCACGTGAACGGGCACGCCGAGGTCGTGTGCGGCCTGCGCCGCTGCAGCGACCTCGTCGGCCGGCACGGGTACGCCCCCCTTCACGTTGTGCGTGTTCTCCAGGCAGAGCAGGCCCGTCCCCGCCCGGTGGAGGTCCTCCTCTACGAATCCCGACTGAACGTGTTCGGGCGTCGGTGCGCCGTTCGCCCCGCCGTTGTACGTCCGCACCTGGAGGTCGGAGTGCTGGGCGAACCCGCCGAGTTCGTACTTGTAGACGTGGCTCTGCCGTTCCACGAGGGCTTCCTGCCCGCGGTCCGTGTGAACGCGCGCGGCGATCTGGTTGCCCATCGTCCCGGTCGGCACGTAGAGCGCGGCCTCCGCGCCGACGACGTCGGCGGCGCGGCGTTCGAGCTCGTTCACGGTCGGGTCCTCGCCGTAGACGTCGTCGCCGACGTCCGCGTCCGCCGCGGCCGCCCGCATCGCGTCCCCGGGCCGGGTCACGGTGTCGCTTCGCAGGTCAATCACGAGCGGACGTCGGTGCTCGAACGTCAAAAGTTGGGGCGTCCCGGAAGCCGACAGCGTTGCGGGGCCAGCGGCGTTCCGAAACTGCCTTCCGGGCGTTCCCGCGAAGCCTTCCGTATGGACTCCCGCGTTCAGCGCCACGCTGAAATCATTGTCGACCGAGCCATCGACCTCCAGCCCGACGAGAACGTCGTGGTGAGCATGCCACCGGCCGCCGAGGACCTCCGCGTCGCTCTCTACGAGGAGATCGGCACGGTCGGCGCGAATCCAGTAATGCTCGCGCGCGGCGACCGCGGCATCGGCACCGACCGCGCGACCCGTGCGTACCTCCAGCAGGTCGACGCGGCGGACCTCGAGGAACCCGAACACCTCCTCAAACTGTTCGAGCACGCCGACGCCGCCGTCGTCGCCCGCCCGCACGAGAACGTCGCCGAGCAGAGCGACGTCAGCACCGAGATCGGGGCCGCGTACGCGGAAGCGTACCGAGACGTCCTGAATGCCCGCCTCGAGACAAAGTGGTGTCTCACGCACTACCCGGCGCCCGCCGACGCCCAGCTCGCGGAGCTGTCGACGGAAGTGTACGAGGACTTCGTCTACGACGCGATGCTGAAAGACTGGGACGCCGTGGAGGACCACCAGGAGCAGATGGTGGAGATTCTGGACCCTGCCGAGGAGGTCCGCATCGTCTCCGGGGACACGACGGACGTCACGATGAGCGTCGCGGACATGGTGACGCTGAACGACTGCGGCACGAACAACCTCCCCGCGGGCGAAGTGTTCACCGCGCCCGTTCCGGACTCCGTGGAGGGCGAGGTGCTGTTCGACAAGCCGGTCTACCACCAGGCCCGCGAGATTCAGGGCGCGTGGCTCGAGTTCGAGGACGGCGAGGTCGTGGACTTCAGCGCCGAGCAGAACGAGGCCGTCCTGGAGGGCATTCTCACGACGGACGAGGGCTCGGACCGCCTCGGCGAGCTCGGCATCGGGATGAACCGGGACATCGACCGGTTCACGTACAACATGCTGTTCGACGAGAAGATGGGCGACACCGTCCACATGGCGCTGGGCCGCGCGTACCCCGAGACGGTCGGCGAGGGCGTCGAGCAGAACGAGTCCGCGAAACACGTCGACATGATCGTGGACATGAGCGAGGACTCGTACATCGAGGTCGACGGCGAGGTCGTGCAGCGCGACGGGACGTTCAGGTTCGAAGACGGATTCGAGGAGTAGCGCGGCGCGATGGGTCGGCGCGTTTGGGGGTTGGGTTCGGAGTTGGATCGCAGTCGAACCGTGGCCTGCAAACTCGCGGTTTGCTGCTCCGACACGTGGTTAGGAGATTCTTAATTCGAGTGCGCTGCCACAAGACGTTTGACAGCATTCTTTCCCCTGGGTTCGGTCGGAACGCGCGATATCCGGGTCGTTGTGGCGTCTCTGGCGCTGGTATGTTATCAATTACCAACCCCTGTTTTAAGTTAATGGAATGTTTACCGTTGTGACGTGCCTAAGCTCGACTGCCCGGACTGTGACCGCGGTATCGCGATGCACGAACTCGAAACGCGAACTATCGCGCAGACCACGGGATTCGAGACGAGCTATCGCTGCCCGTTCTGCCGCACCGACTTCGAGGAAGTCAAACAGTTGATGTAGCTATCGTCGGTGCACACCCGGTCGAACCAGCGGTCTCGACCCGGGACCCGGGCACGACTACTCGCCGCCGCTCGCCCCCACGCAGTCGCCACGAAGAATCGGTATTCTTGGTCTGTAGTGCCTACTGGCTGGATTCGTCTCTACTAGTCGCGTCGCCTCCGTTTACTCGCGACCGCAATACGGGCACGAGGGGATTCGAACCGAAGGGAGACGGACCGCTCACTTCGCTCGCGGTTGCGACTTCCAGGGTTGCGACTCCCCTCGAACCGGTTCGCTTACTGCGTTCGCTGCACGGGCACGAGGGGATTCGAACCCCCGGCCGTCTGGTTAGAAGCCAGACGCTCTGTCCGAACTGAGCTACGTGCCCTCACCGTACCGTAGAGGCACCGCGAGTAAAAACCGACGGGTTGTGCTGCGGCCGCGGACGCCGGAAGTCGAAGCACACACGTACCGCGGTCACCTCTGTGCTCGTAATGAGAGTTATCGGTACCGTGGGGATGCCCGGCAGCGGCAAGAGCGAGGCTGCCGCCGTCGCGGAGGAACTCGGCGTCCCCGTCGTCATCATGGGGGACGTCATCCGCCAGGAGTGTCGGGACCGCGGCCTCGACCCGGCGGACCACCACGGCCGCATCGCACAGAAACTCCGCGAGGAGCGCGGCCCGGGCGCCATCGCGGAGCGCTCGCTCCCGATCATCCGCGACCACCTCGAGGACAACGACGTGGTGCTGGTCGACGGCATCCGGTCGGACGTGGAGGTCGAGCAGTTCCGGGACGCGTTCGGGGACGCGTTCACGCTCGTCGAAGTGTACGCGCCGTTCGAACTCCGCCGGAAGCGCATCGAGGGCCGGGGTCGGCCCGGGGACGTCGACGGCGAATCCCTGGAGGCGCGCGAGGAGCGCGAGCGCGGGTTCGGGATGGATGACGCAATCGAGGCGGCCGACCTCCGCATCGAGAACACTGGCTCCCTCGAGGCGTTCCACGAGCGCGTCACGGAACTCCTGACTGAGGCCGCAGACGCTGACCGCGACGAGGACGCCAGCGGCGACGATTCGAAATCCGCGACCGGCGGGGTGGAGCAGTCGTGAGCGACACCGAGCACGGCGTCCTCTACAGCGTCGACGTCCGCATTACCGCGCCGGTGCAGCCGACGGAGGTCACCGACCGCGTGGTCGAGACGGTGACGGGGCTGTTCCCGTCGGCGGACGTGGAAACGCGAGGAAATCGCGTGGCCGACGGTGCGGAGACGACGACTGGAGCGAGCGGGGAGGAACGACCCGCGACCCGCGTTGTCGCGGAGTGCCACGACGTGGAAGCGTTCCGCGAGCAGCTGTTCGAACAGCGCATCTTGGACACCGCTCGCAAGGAGTTCCTGCGGAATCGGACCGACAGCGGGTTCAGCTTCGACCTGAAGAAGCAGGCGGCGTACGTCGGGAAGGTGAACTTCTCGGTGGGGAGTCCGGACGAACTCGGCGACGTCCACGTCGAAGTCACTGTCCACGAGCCCGACGTGGCGTCGTTCATCAGCTACCTCGCGCCGGAAACCGAGGAGGGCGAACCCGTCGAGTCGCCCGAATAAGCGACGGGGCGACGAACGGCGGCGTCCAGCGCGGCGACCGGCTCACAGGACGACGAGGACGACCCCGCTCAGGACGACGATGCCGAGCACGAGCGCCACGAGCCGCCCCAGTCGCCTGGTGCCGAGCAGCCACGCGAGCGCTACCTTGACGAACGTGTTGGCGACCGCCGCGATGACGATGCCGGTCGTCGCCACCTCCGTGGAGACCGCGCCGTCTGCCGCGAGTTTGCTGAGCGTGATCGTCATCGCGTCGACGTCCGCGAGCCCGGAGAGGAACGCCGTCGCGTAGACGCCGGAGGCGCCGAACCACTCGTGGGCGGACTCGGAGACGAGCAACACGACCGCGAACACGGCGCCGAACACCAGCGCCGGCCCGAGACGGAACGGGTTCCGGAGCTCTTCGGCTTCGACCGCGTCCGACGACCTCGTCCGCCAGTACAGCACGCCGGCGGCGACCGCTCCGACCGCGGTCATCGCGCCGAGGGGCACCGCCACGCTCGGGAACAACTCCGGGTTGACGACCGCGACTTCGACGAGCGCGCGCGGGAACATCACGATCGACGCCGTGGCGACCGCGAACGCGCACGCCTGATGCAGCGACACGTTCTGCCTGGCTTTCTCCGCCATCGACACCGTCGTCGCCGTCGAGGAGACGAACCCGCCGACGACGCCGGTGATGGCGATGCCGCGTTCGGGGTCGAGGACCTTTCCGAGGACGTAGGCGACGGCCCCGAGGCCCGTGACGAAGACGACCATCAGCCACACGAACCGAGGGTTGAGCCCGTAGAGCGCGTCGACTGGCCGGTCGGGGAGCGCCGGGAGCACGACGAGCGCGACGAGGATGAACTTCGCGGACGCGAACCGCTCCTGTGCCTCGATCCGGTCGGCGAACTCGTGGACGGGGTCTTTCAGGGAGAGCAACACCGTGACGGTGCCACCGACGATGATCGCGACGACCACGCCGCGTTCCGAGTGCATCGTCACCGCGCCGAGCACGGTCACGACGAGCGCGGCCATCAGCGTCGTCAGACCGATGTCGCGCTCGTACCGGACTTTCCCGGCGTAGGCGACGGTCAGGGGCGCGGCGAGGACGGCGACCGCTATCGGGAGCGCGTCGGGGAAGAACGCGGCGACGAGCGCGCCGTACAGGGCGAACAGGGGGAACGTCCGGCTCCCCGCGAACGACCCGCCGGACTCGCTTTGCTCGCGTTCGAGGCCGACGAGCGCGCCGAGTCCGAGCGCGACCCCGAGGTGCAACACCACCGTCGTGAGCGGCGCGGTTCCCGGCTCTATCATCAGTTGTGGACCCGGCTGTCAAGCCGTATCTGAGCCTACGACGCAGACTGACTTAATGGCGGGCCCGCGCGTCGCCGTGCGCGGAACGGCGACGAGAACTGGCGGGGCGCCGGCGGTTACCCGAGCAGGGCGACGACGGTCACGCCGATGAACAGGACCTTCGCGGCGACGTTGACGGCGATGACCTTCGACCCGAAGCGCGCGCCCCAGATGCCGTACTGGAACGGGATCGAGCGCTTGAACGTGGAGACGGCGAACGAGACGATGCCGCCGACGAGCATCGTCGCGACGGCCTGCCGCGCGGTGAACGTCCCGGGGACCTGTGGCGCGATGAAGATCGCTCCCGTCGTCGTGTCGACGGCGAACGTGGCGACGGCGGGGACGCTCGCCGACGGCAGACCGACCGCCCGGGTCAGCGGTTCCGCGGCGGCCGTGTACTCGGTGACGTCCGCGGCGGTCGTGAGGTAGACGACGACCGTGTAGACGATGGCGAGTCGCGGGACGATGCGGACGAGTTTGGTCTTTGTCTCCGCGAGCGCGTCACGGACCGCCGTCCATCTGTCCGGGTCGTCGCCGCCGGGGAGGTCGACGTCCGAGTCGGTCGCGGGGGCGACGTTGCGCTCCGAGAGCAACAGCGCGCCGGCGAGCACGCCCGCCACCGTGATGGCGAGGCTGATGCCGGCGCGCGCGCCGACGTACATGAGGCCGACGCGGAGCCCGAGAATCGGGATGAGCACGGGCGCGTAGAACGTGAAGATGTGCTGGACGAACCCGAAGAACGTGTTGATGGTCACCGCGACCAGCGTGGCGCGGTCGTCGAGCACGCCGGCGTCCCGGTACTCCTTGAGCATGCCGTAGCCGGCGGTCGGCGACGCGGTCGTGGCGAGGATCGCGGTGCCGACTTCGTCCGGGAGGTTCGCGGGCCCGGTCAGCGGGCGCGCGAGGCCGGCGACGTACCGCACGGCGCCGAACGCCACCGCGAGGTTCGCGAGCGTGAGGCCGACGGCGATGGCGACGGCGACGACAGCGACCCGGGGGAGCACGTCCACGAGGAGCGCCGCGAGTTGCACACCCGCCCTTCGTACTCGGGCGAATTACGGGTGTCGGTCTCCTGACCGGAGCGCTGGCTGTCACACCGTCGCGCCGACGACCAGCAGGAAGACGACGACGCCGAGCACGTCGCAGGTCGTCGTCACGATGGGAATGACGACGTCGTCTGGGTCCAGTCGCAGCCGGTAGGCGGCGTACGTCGCGGTGGTGGCGATTGCGACGGCGACGACGGCCAGTAGGAGGCCGGACGCGGTTGCGACGAAGACCACGGTCACGAGGGAGAGCGCGGCGTCGCCGAGCGCGTACGCGCGAGCCACGCGCCCGCGCCGACCGCGGGGAACAGCGTTCCGGCGAGCGCGAACGTGGCGGCGGCGTTCCCGACGAGCGCGTCGTCGGTCGGGTCGAAGGACAGCGTGCCGAGGTGGAACGCCGTCGAGAGGCGGCTCGCGAGCACGCTGCCGAGATTCCCGGCGACGGCGATGATGCCGGGAACGAGCGTCAACAGCGACGGGTAGCGCGTGAGCACGGCCTTGCTGCCGTCCAGCACCAGGCCGCCCCAGAGCTCCAAGACGGTGAGCACGACCAGCAACGGGAACGTCGCCGCGACGATGGCCTCGATGGTCCACTCCTGGGACACTCAGACCACCCCGGCCTGGATGGCGATTCGCGCGCCCGCGAGCATCGTCGCGATGCCGATGACGTCGCCGGTCGTGGTGACGACGGGGCCGGCGAGCGCGTCGGGGTTGAGCCCGCGGCGGTAGCCGACGAAGACGGTGACGATGACGACGAACGTCAGGCCGAGGCCGGACAGGACGCCGGCGACGACGGGC
>NZ_WUUU01000125.1 GCF_009831555.1 Halobacterium bonnevillei
TTGTTCGGTGCACCCGTCCTGCTGGCCGCCTACCGCGGCGCTGGCGTCCCCGAGCAGGACGACCCGGTGGTCGCTGACAGCCCGCGGTCGGTTGCCGGCCCCGGGTTCGCGGGGAGCCTCGCGGGTGCGGCAGTGGCCTATGTGCCCGGAGTGTCGGGCGCTATCGCAGCCGTGTTCGCAGTTGAGGCAACAGGTGTGGACGGTGACAGGGCGTTCGTCGCAGCGCTGTCCGGCGTCAACACGGCGAACACCGTCTTCGCGCTGTTCGCGCTGTTCGCGCTCGGCGACCCGCATACTGGCGTGCTCGTGGCGTTCGAGCGGGCATCGTTGCCGCGGACCCTGCCGTTACTGCTCGCGAGCATCGCGCTCGCGGCGTGCGCGGGCGCGGTGCTGGTCCCCGTGCTGGGCGACCGGTACTTCCGGCTGGTACGCGCACTGAACCACCGGCGACTGACGGCAGCGGTCTGCGTGCTGCTCGCGGTCCTGGCGTGGGTGTTCGCGGGGTGGCTGGGCGTCGGCCTCCTCTGCGTCGCGACGCTGGTCGGGCTGATTCCGCCGCACTTCGGCGCGCGACGCGTCCACCTGATGGCTGTGTTGCTCGTCCCGATAGCGCTCTGAGGACGCCGCGTCAGTCGCCGGCCTTGGGGGCGAAGAAGACGAGCGCGTCGGCGTCGTCGACGGCGAGCGGGGAGACGTCCTGTGCGCCGTCGAAGCGGATGGCGTCGCCGGCCTCGAGGTCGTGGACGTCGTCCCCGAGTGTGAGTTCGAGGGCGCCGGTGCGAACGTAGATGACGACGTGCGACTCGGGATGCTGGTGGGCGGGCACGCTGTCGCCGGCGTCGAGACTGAGGCGGACTGTCCGTGGCGGCGTCGTCTCGAACACCTCGGCGTGGGTGGTCTCTTCGAGCGCGTCCAGGTCTGTGACTTCAACGTCAGTGGCCGTTGCAGAATTCTCGGACATACTGCGTACCAGGGGACTGGAACCCCTCAGGTACCGGGCGAACATGTTCGCATGGGGGTTGCGTCCATGGGGTGCCTCCTGCGGGCTGAATTCCCGCGCCGGTCGAGCAAGGGGGACGCGTGGAGTGGCCGGATTCGGTGCCGTTACTCGACTTCGACGGGCGCGCCGGCAGCGTTGCGCTTCACGCCCTCGATGGCGTCGTGCACGGACGACCGTTCGCTGTAGCCCTGGCCGCCGTCAGCGATGATGTTGCCGTTCCGGTGGCGGAGCCGCCAGCGCCACTCGCCGCCGCTGTCCTCGTACACCTCGAACGCCGCGAAGCCGACGTCGAGCGCGTCCGCGTCGGGCGCGTGGCCGCGAACCCGCTCGACGGCGTTCTCCGCCTCGCTCCGGGAGCTGTAGCCTTCGCCGCTGTCCGCGACGACGTTGCCGTTCTCCGCACGGAGCCGCCAGCGGTACTCACCGGCGTCGTCCTCGTAGACGTCGAAATCGGCCTCTGTGACGCGGTCCTGAACGCTATCGGTCGCGCGGCGCGCGTCCCGGCGACGGCTGTATCCCTGCCCGCCGTCGGCGAGGATGTTGCCGTTCCTGTGGACGAGCCGCCAGCGCCACTCGCCGGCGACGTCGCGGTAGATCTCGAACGACGCGGGGTCGAACTGGAGGTACGAGCCCGGGCCGGCGTTCGCTTTCACGCCGTCGATGGCGCGCTCGGCGTTGTGGCGGGAGCTGTAGCCCTCGCCGCTGTCCGCGACGATGTTTCCGTTCCGGTGGACGAGCCGCCAGCGGTATTCGCCGGCGTTGTCCTCGTACACCTCGAAGGTGGCCTGGCTGTCTTCGGCTTCCGCCGGGAGCAGCGGGAGGTCGTCGAGGTCCGCCTCGTCGGAGACGTCCTCGAGTTCGTCGGCGTGCAGCGTCCCCGCGCCCAGCGCGTTCCGGCGGACGCTCTGCATTCCCTTCTGGGCGTTGTGTTTGCGGGTGTATCCCTCGCCGCTGTCGGCCACGATGTTGCCGTTCCGGTGGCGGAGCCGCCAGCGGTACTGGCCGGCCTTGTCCTCGAAGAGTTCGAACT
This sequence comes from Halobacterium bonnevillei, assembly GCF_009831555.1. Lineage (GTDB taxonomy): Archaea > Halobacteriota > Halobacteria > Halobacteriales > Halobacteriaceae > Halobacterium > Halobacterium bonnevillei. The sequence continues at coordinate 2,031 of NZ_WUUU01000125.1, forward strand.
GCGCCTGGCTGGTGCGGATTGCGTCGAGCTCGCCAGCGAGTTCATCGCGCGCCGTCTCGGCGGCCTCGCGTGCCTTCCGTTCCTCCTCCAGTCGCATCTCGGTCTCTTCGGCACGTGTCTCCGCTGCAGTCGTCTCGGCCGCCGAACGCGTCGACGTGACCAGCGGCACGAGCACGGCCCCCGCGGCGATGACGGCGATCCCGACGATGTAGAGGCTGATGACGCCCTGGTGGCCGGTCGCGACCTGCCACTCGCTCGGGAAGACCATCGTGAACCAGACGATGGCAGCTGTGCACAGTACCAGGCCGACGTAGACGGCCAGCGTGGCGAGCCGCTGGAGCGGGAGCCGGATGACCGGGCCCGCGATCAGTAACGCGAACCCGGCGGCGCCGAGCGCGATGCTCAGTTCGCGGGTCGAACCGGCCGACTCGCTCGGTAGGAACAGCGCCATGCCGACGATGCCTAACAGCAACCCCAGGACGAACACGAGGTAGCCGTACGCTTCGTCGGCCGTCTGTGGCGAGCCAATCTGGCGTTCGTACACGCCGACGAGTCCACCACTGTCATCTGACACTGACATGTGCGTACATAAGATAAACTGTGAGTACAAAAGACTATGCGTGGAGACGTTGCTGCCGGGGATTGGCTGGTAGTCGGCAACCAACTGGCACCAATCGGTGGGTGACAGGTCAGTCCCGTTTCCGGTTGCAGTTGCGGGCGGTTCCGGACGCGAGCGATGGGGACGCGGCCGCTATTCGCGTGGCACGGCGACGTTGCGGACGCGACTTCCGCACTCCGGACAGTCGATGAGTCGGTCCTCGCTCTCGATTCTCGCGAGGCAGTCCGTGCACTCGTAGCGGTGTATCTCCGGTCGCGTGTAGGAATCTGTTCGAACCATCGTATGCTACGGTTTCACAAGCAATCGTGGTAAGAGTGACCATAATACTGAATAAGGGGATAAAAACAGAGCAGAATCTAACTAATACTGAGTAGAACTGAACATACATTGGAAAAGTTCGGGAAGTGCTTATTTCTGTTTAGTTTTACTTCTGCACGTAGGCTGGCCGCGAACAATTGTTCATTTACCAACAGTTGTCCTGGGGCGTCTTCACCGCTCACTCGTTCCAGTCCTCCGATGCCCGGATTCGAACCCCGAGGCTCCATCAATGTCCAGTTTTCCGCAGTAGTGTCGGGTCATCTGAGTGCGACCGACCCCCGGACTGCGAAAAGAATCCGCGGCGCGTTCGTGACCAGTAATCGGCGTCTACCGGGATGTCAGTGCTCGAGGCCTTCGAGGAGAGTGTCGACGCGCTCCTGTTCGCCGTCGAGCTGCTGCGGGTGGATGGCCACGCCGACCACGAAGTCGCCGTCGTGTTTCACCTTCGTGACGTGCACGTAGACGTCGACGTCCTGGCCGCTGAGCGTCGCGGTGCCCTCGAACTTCGAGACGTCGGCGGACTCGGTCAGCACTGTCAGCTCGCGAGCCCCGACTTCGTCACCGATCTGGAGGCCGTCGTACTGCTCCTGGGCGAGGTTCGCGAGTTCCTTGTTCGAGTAGTCGTCGATGGGGTTGAACGACTGCCCGACGACGCTCACTTCCGGACTCGCGAACGTGGAGAACACCGCCGCGCGCTGCTCCCCAAGTCCGGCCAGGCTGACCGTTCGCTCGTACATCGCGACCTGGTTCGTCACCGAGACGTTCTTCGACTGGCCGGCCGCCGAGAACTCGCGCTGGACTTCGGAGGACTCCACGGAGACCTCCTCGTAGTCGGTCTCAGCGAGCGCGCTCTCCGACGCGGTTGCCTCCGATGCGGAGAACTCGACTGGGCCGTCGAGGATGCCCAGACACCCCGTCGTGGCGATTAGTACCGCCAACCCCACTGCGACTGTCGTCTGTCGATTCATGCTGGACAAACGGCCACCTGCCGGGATAAGCTTGGTGGCCTATTTGTCCGTCGTCCAATACGATCCCGCGGCAGACCTCAGAGCCGGTAGGTCGAGCCGTCGTCCGTGTCCTCGACGGTAACACCGAGGGCCTCCAGGCGGTCCCTGAGTTCGTCGGCGCGCTCGTAATTCCCGGCCGCTCGCTCTTCCTCTCGAATATTCAAAACGAGTTCGACGAGGTCGCCTGCCAGCGTCGCGTCACCGCCGTCGGCCGCACCGAACTGGAACCCGAGCACGCCGCCACCCAGGTCCTCGAACGTCTCGATGGCGTCCACGAGGCCGCGGTAGTCGTACGCTTCGACCTCGTCGACGTACCGGTGGACCGCCGACGCCAATTCGAGCAGCGCGCTCACCGCGCCGCGTGCGTTGAAGTCGTCGTTCATCGACGAAGTGAACGCCTCACGGGCGTCCACGACGGCGGCTCGGAGGTCGTCGTCCTCGACTTTCGCGTACGCGTCGACGCTGTCCGCAGCGTCGGTCGCACGCTCGTAAGCCCGCTCGACGCGCTCCCAGCGCTCCTGGGCCTCACTGATCGTCGCCTCGGAGTACGTCTGGCGCTGCGTGTACGACGTCGACACCAGGAACATCCGCACGACGTTCGGGCCGAACTCCTCGACGGCGTTCTTCGTCGTGAAGTAGTTCCCGAGGCTGGAACTCATCTTCTCGCCGGCCGTCTCCAGCAGGCGGACGTGCAGCCAGTACGTCGCGAACTGGTCGCCCGAGGCCGCCTCGCTCTGCGCGATCTCGTTCTCGTGGTGGGGGAACACGAGGTCCTGACCGCCGACGTGGACGTCGATGCTGTCGTCGAGGTGCGTCGTGCTCATCGCCGAGCACTCGACGTGCCAGCCGGGCCGCCCCTCGCCCCACGGCGACGCCCAAGTCTGGCCCGCTGGCTCCTCCAGGGGCGGCAGGTCGTCGCTGCGGTGTTCGTTCGCGTCTCCGGGGTCGACGGCGCCAGCCTTCCAGAGCGCGAAGTCCGCGGGGTGGCGTTTCTCCGCGCGGTCGGACTCCGCGCCCTGGGACTCGATCTCCTCGACGTCCTGTCCGGAGAGCTTCCCGTAGTCCTCGAACTCGGTGACGTCGAAGTAGACCGAGCCGCCGGCCTCGTACGCGTACCCCTTCTCGACGAGCGTCTCGACGATCTCGATGATCTCGGGGATGTGCTCGGACACCCGCGGATACACTTCCGCGCGGTCCAGGTTCAGGTCCCGCATGTCTTCGATGACCGACTCCACGTAGTGGCGAGCGACCGCCTGCTCGGTGTCACCGAGGTCGCCCTCGCCGGTGCGCGCGACAATCTTCTCGTTGACGTCCGTGAAGTTCTGGACGTGGCGGACGCCGTACCCGAGGTGTGAGAGCCACCGCACCATCACGTCCGACTGCACCCAGAGGCGAGCGTGCCCGAGGTGTGAGTCGTCGGAGACCGTGAGCCCACACGTGTACACGAGCACGTTCTCGGGGTCGTCGGGCTCGAAGGGCTCTCGCTCGCCGGAGAGGGTGTTCGACACGTACAGCGACATATGCCCGTAGGTAGACGCGCCAGCGTTTGAAGGCGTCGGAATCGACAGCGACTGTCGGTGCCTTCGACGACGCGGAGCGCGTTCGCTATTCGGCCGGCACACCGCCTCGGGGCCTTCCTCCGGGAGAGTGCCCGGGTTTTACTCCGGGACGGTGTTCAGGCTTTACTCCGGGACGCCCTCCAGGGCGGATTCGACGACGCGGAGTGCGTCCGCGCCGTCCCGCCGGTCGACCACCACCGCGAGCGTGCCGTCCGCGACGCCAGCGGCGTCCGGGTCGATGTCCGCGACGTGCAGGCGGTCCAGGACGGCTGCCAGCGTCCGCGCGTCCACGTCCCCGTTTGCCAGCAGCCCCGTAAGTCGCCCTTCGCCGGGCGCGTAGCCGCGGCCCGCGACCACCAGCACTCCGTCCTCGCTGGGTCCGAGCCCAGACTCCATCGTCACGCTTCCCGCCCGCTCGGCGACGTCCAGCGGCGGGAGATCCTCCGCGTAGCGACGCAGCGCAGCCGAGACGGCGTCCTCGTCGCCCTCGACGTCGAGAAAGCGGGCCGCGGCGGCGTGGTTCACCACGCCAGCGCGGAGCGCACGCCGCAGGAAGGGGTGGTCGTCGACCGCCGCGCGCGTCACCGACGCCTGGCTCATAGGACTCCATCGGAACTCGGCGCGCATTAATCTCAATGGTTGCGAGCGACGACCCGAGTTTAAATCCCCGTGGTGAGTACGACGCGTCGTGAGCGAGGACAGCGAACCGACGGCACTACTTTCGTTGCTCGACGACGAGCACGCTCGTGCCATCCTCGCAGCGGCGAGTACGGAACCCATGTCCGCCAGTGAACTGAGCGAGGCCTGCGACGCGTCGACGGCGACCGTCTACCGACGAATCGACGACCTGACCGACCACGAACTCCTCGAGGAGTCCATCAACGTCCGGTCGGACGGGAACCACCACCGCGTCTACCGCGCGACGTTCCAGCGGTTCACGCTCGAACTCGAGGACGGCGAGTACACGACCGAGGTCGAGTGCGAGACCGAGGACGTCGCCGACCGATTCACACGCATGTGGGAGGGACTCTAATGAACGCGCTCTACATCACCATCGTCGGCGTGTCGTTCGCTTCGACCGTGGTCGGTCTGTTCATCGGCTACCACGCGTATCGAGGCTTCCGCCGGCACCAGAGCACGGCGATGCAGTACCTCTCGGCCGGCCTCATCCTCCTGACGGCCGTCACGTACACCGCGGCCTTCGCCGGGTCGGCGCTCCTCCGGTACGGCGTCATCGACGGCACACTCCGGCAGCCGTTCACGCTGACGGTGCGGCTCCTCCAGCTAGCGGGCTTGCTGTGTATCGCGTACTCGCTGTACCGGCGGCCGTCGTAGCCCGACGCGATCCGAAACGGTCACTCGCAGGCGATCGACTCCGCGACGGCCACCAGGTGTTCTCTGTCGAGGTTCGTCGACACGACGGAGTACTGGCGGTCCTCGCAGGACCACATCAGTAACTGGGACTGTCCCGTCGTGAGGTACTGCCCGTCGTGGCCGGCGACGGTGACGTTCTCGCCGGTCGAGAGCCCGCTGGACCCGTTGGACACGTAGTCCATCTTCGAGACGCTGATGAAGTCGCCGTCGCCGTTCGCGTACCGGAGGTTGACTTCCGTGACGTTCTCGCCGAACAGACGGGCCTGCTGGAACTCGTAGCCGTCGGGAACCTCGGGGTCGGGAACCGAGAGCTCGGTGTGGTCGCGGAGTTCGGCCACGGTGTCGAACGTCTGTGTCGAGATGTTCAGCGTGTCGACGGTGGCGTCCTCGGGCACCGAGAACTCGAAGGCGTCGTCCGAGAGATCGGTGTTGAACGTGACGCTCGTCAGTTGCGTCGTGGTCTCGATGGTGCGGTTCCCGTAGTCGAGGACCTGGTGTGTCTTCAGCGGGTAGTAGTACTTGCTGTCGAGCCACAGCGTCTGATTGAGGCTGAGGGCGGCCTCCGACGTCGCCGTCATCTCGAAGCCGTGTGCGGTCCGGTCGGCGACGGTCTGCGTACCGAGGTACTCGACGTCGAAGCCCTCGATCGCGTCCGCCGGAATCGGCGAACCCCCCGTGGCGGGGACGACTGGCAGCGGGGAGACGCCGCTGGAGGGTTCTGCGACCTCGTCGCTGCGCGCGGCTGCGACGATGCGCGCGAAGTACTCCGAGCGGTTCTGGCGGGCCGTCGTCCGGGTTTCAGTCTGCGGGACGCGAGTGACGCTGTTGTCGCTGGCGTCGTAGATGAGCGCTCCGGAGTCGTTGACGACGGTGACGTCGCCGGCGCGGTCCGCTGGCTCGCGGACGCGCTGGAACTGGCGGGGCGGGTCGCTGGTGAAGTCGATGCGGACGGTCGACCGACTCCCGTTCGTGGTGTTCCCGTAGTCGATGGTCGACTTCTGGACGGCCTCGAGACTCTCGAGGGACTCGTACCGGTCGACGACGTCGACGTCGGGCGGCGACTGTCCGGACTCACCGAACGACGGGAGGGCGGTACAGCCGCTGACGACGAGGAGGACGGCGACGGCGGCGGCGAGGAGGGTCCGGTGACGCATTTCTGCTCTAGCATTAGCGTGCTGGCAAATAAATGGGGCGAAACTCGCCGTTTTTCGGGGACGCCGCCGGGAGCGAAGTTCCTAAGGACGGTTCGCCCCAACGGACGGGCATGCAAGCGCTGGTCATCGTCGGCCACGGCTCGCACCTCAACCCGGGTTCGTCTGACCCGGCGTTCACGCACGCGGACACCATCCGGGCGTCCGGCGCGTTCGACGAGGTACGGGAAGCGTTCTGGAAGGAGGAACCGTCGTTCCGCGAGGTGCTGCGGACGCTGGAGTCCGAGGAGGTGTACGTCGTGCCGCTGTTCATCTCGGAGGGCTACTTCACGGAGCAGGTCATCCCACGGGAACTCCGACTCGGCGACTGGGACCCCGGGAACTGGGACTCGGATGGTACCGACGCCGACCACGTCACGCTGCGCGCGACGGACGTGGACAAGACCATCCACTACTGCGGCCCGGTCGGCACCCACGACTCGATGAGCGACGTCATCGTGCAGCGCGCGAAGTCGGTTACGGGCGACCCCGACGTGGGGGATGGATTCGGCCTGGCCGTGGTCGGTCACGGCACGGAGCGCAACGAGAACTCCGCGAAAGCCATCTACTACCACGCCGACCGCATCCGCGACTCGGGCCGCTTCGAGGAGGTGAACGCCCTCTTCATGGACGAGGACCCAGAGGTCGACGACGTCACGGAGTTCTTCGACGCCGAGGACGTCGTGGTCGTGCCGCTGTTCGTCGCCGACGGCTTCCACACCCAGGAGGACATCCCCGAGGACATGGGCCTGACCGACGATTACAGAACCGGGTACGACGTCCCCGCCGAGGTCGACGGCCACCGAATCTGGTACTCGGGCGCCGTGGGCACGGAGCCACTGGTCGCCGACGTCGTCCTGGAGCGCGCCGCCGACGCGGGCGCGGACGTGGGGGACGCCGTCGAGCGAGT
>NZ_WUUU01000126.1 GCF_009831555.1 Halobacterium bonnevillei
TGCTATCGCCGTCGCTGCCGTCGCTCGTCGAGCACGCGTCGAATTGCGGCGCCGGGTCCGCCGGAGAGCGGCCAGCCCCGCTGTCGCCACGCCGGCGGCTCGGGTTCGTACTCGGGGCACGACCCCGAGCACTCCGCGGCTGTCTGCTCGCGGGCGTTCGCCGCGCAGTACGGCACGTACCCGTCGTCGGCTCGCTGGAGCGCGAAGTGCCGGCAGTCCGGCCGCATCGTGTCCAGGTACGACCGCCAGCCGCGCTCGTAGGCGCGCTCGGCGATCTCCAGGCGCTTGTCTGCCTTCCAGTCGGCGTCGACGTATTCGAAGCTCGCGGGCGAGTGATCGAACTCGCTGGCCGACGGCCGCTCGGTGATGCGCGTGCCGGTGGCGTCCGGGTCCAGCGAGCGCGGGTGCCACTCGACGGACGCCTCGCCGTCAGCGAACGTCAGAATCCCGGCCTCGACGGGCATCTCGGCGAACAGCGCTCGCTCGCGGGCGCCCGTCGATTCCGTCGCCAGCCACACCTCGTCGGCGAGTGCGAGCGCGACGTCCTGTTCGAGCTGGTCGGCGAGCGCGTCCGCGGCGGACGCGTCCAGGTCTGGCTTGTTCTCGATGGCGACGATGCGCCGTACCCAGTCGGGGTACTGCCACTTCCTGCGGAGTTCGATCTTGTTCCCGTTCCGCCGCGTCTCGACGACGCCACGGTCGGCCGCGCTGTGGACGGCCTCGCGGACGTACCGCCACGGGTAGCCCGGCCGCGGGAGCGCGTCCCGGTAGAACGCCCAGTCCGCCGGGGCGTGCCTGACGACGTGCAGGAGGTCGGAGTCCAGCCGTTCGGTGCCGAAGTTGCGACGTGCCGCCAGCGCGTCCGGGTCGACTTCCACGACGATGGTGTCCCAGCGGCGGCTGCGCGTCCCGAGCTGTCGTGCGACGATGCACGGCCGCTCGCCGTCCTCGGGGTGCCAGTTGCGCTCCGCCCAAGCGCACGTGCGGAGCTCGAACGCGAACTCGGAGTCGGCCACGACGGAGACGCGGCCGCCGAGCTACCTACCTCTTTCGGCGTCGGCTGCAGGAAAAACAGCGGTGGGAGCCGCGGTCAGGCCTCGAGTTCCTGGTCGAGGAACTCGTGGGCGTCCTCCAGAATGTCGCGGGGGCCGTCCTGGGTGATCGTGTTGATCGCCTGGTCGTAGTCCCGCCACTGGAGGTCCGAGTGTTCGTTCGACAACTCGGCGCTCGCTTCGAAGGATTTCGCGATGAACAAGTGGACCGTCTTGTGGATGCGGTCCCCGTTCGCCTCGAAGACGTAGTCGTATTCGTCGCGGAAGCCGTCGACGAGGCGGAAATCCTCGATACCGGCTTCCTCCTGTACTTCTCGAATAGCCGTCTGCTGGAGCTCTTCGTCCCCCTCCACGCCGCCCTTCGGGAACTCCCAGTCCCCGGGCCGGCTCTTCAGGAGGAGGTATTCGCGCCGGTCCCGCGTGTTGCGGAACAGGATTGCTCCGGCGCTGGTCGCTTCGACCGTCATTACCGTTGGGTAGTGGCCGACCAGTTAAGAGAATGTCGGAGTGGGTGGGTCGCTGACATACGCCAGGACGCCAAACACACGCTTTTTCACGGTGGAATGCGTCACTACGGACAACACCCAGCCATGACCTTCGTAACTAAACTCTCCCTGGAGAGCGGGGACCGCGCTGCCCTCGACGGGGTCGTCTCCGACATCAAGGAGACGTGCCGTCGGAAGGGCGCGCAGATGAAAGGCCCGCACTCCGAACCCCCGGCCGACCAGTCCGTGCCACTGTACAGCCAGCTCGGCGGCGAACAGTCCGAGAAAACGGGGTCGTGGCACTACACGGTCTACCGGCGACGCCTCGAACTCCACGGCCACGACGACCTCGCGCGCGCTATCATGGAGCGGGACTTCCCGGAGAGCGTGCACGTCGAAGCGGAACTCGAGCAAGTGAAGCCGCTGGGCTCCTCGTAGCTGTCCTCCGTCGCGACCAGTTCCTGCCGTTTGTCGTCCCGACTGGGCTACTGACTCCGCAGCCGACGCAGCGACTGCGTCCTCGTCGTGCGCCGCCGTACTGAATCGGCTGCTGTCGGCCGACTCGCCGAAGAAATGCGTGAACGGAACGCCTAGAAGGCGCTCTCGCCGACCGTCTCGACGTACTCCGCTTCGCCGAGGTGGTTGTTGTCGTCGAATGACGTCACCCGCAGCAAGACGCGCTTGTCGACGAGGCCCGCCGGCGCGTCCGGCAGGCGGAGCTTCGAGTCACCGATTCGGGCGATCGGCGTGCCGTCCTCCATGCCAGTGACGAACACTGCGATCTCGTCGCCCTCGCTGAACGACGGCTTGTTCGTCCGGAACGACCAGCCTTTCGTGTACTTGTCGAGCAGACTCATAGGCGTTCGACCTCCTCGGATTCGCGGTCACTCGTGTACTCGAGGCCGAACCCGGTGAGGGCGGCCAGGAGGAACACGATGACGAGCACCCAGCCGTGGAACACGTACAGCACGACGTCCGCGGGGTTGACCACCATCGCTTGCGTAAACCAGTCGTACTGCTCTGGCAGGTCCTGGATGACCGCGAAGCCGACGAGAACGCCGCCGGACCACGGGAAGATGTACCCGAGTGCGGCGGTGTTCGCGTCGAGGATGTTCGCGCGACGGTACCCGTTGATGTTGAACCGTTCACCGAGCCGGGCGATGTACGGCCCGATCGCAATCTCCGCTGCCGTGTTGATCGTGATCATCGCGTTGACGAGCGCAGTGCCGAACACCATCGTGATCTCGGCGCGGCGCACGGTCGTCGCGACGGACTCCAGCAGCCAGTCCTGGATGGCCTGGAAGCCGCCGCCGCGGATCATGATCTGTGCGCCCGCGACGATGAGCAACACGAGCACGATCAGCGGGAAGAACCCTTGCGCGCCCGAGTAGAAGCTGCCGCCGACGCCCGTCGACCCGGCGTCGACGAGTTCGACGAACGGCAACACGGCCAGCGACTGCGCGATGTCGAGGTTCTCCGGGGCGTTGAACACGACCATGTCCGAGACCGACGCCAGCCCGAACACGACGTTGAAGATGAACGCGACGATGATGCCCCACGAGATCGCCTCGATGATGTGGCGACCCGCGACGGCGGTCCCGATGACGACGAGCATCGAGAGGAGGTGGAGGAGCCCAGCCGGTTCGCTGGCGGCCGCGAGGAGGTCTTCCTGGCCGGCCACGTCGAACCCCTGCATCGATGCGCCGGCGACGAGGTAGCCGACGAAGGCGATTACGGCTGCCAGTACGGCGTACTTGAACCGGGACGCGACGACGCCGCCGATGTCGGAGTCCTGCGTGACGGCGCTGACGATAGTGGTGTCGCTGACCGGCGCGAGGTTGTCCCCGAAGACCGCCCCGGAGAGGATGGCGCCGAACAGCAACACCGGGTTCGCGCCGATGAGGATGCCCGCGGGGAAGAACAGCGTCGTGAACGCCACGGTCGTCCCGTACCCGGTGCCGATACCGGTGGCGAGGAGCGCCGCGAGGATGAACGTCGCCGCGGGGAAGACGCTCGCACCGATGCCGGCGGCGTCCGCCGCCCACACCAGTCCGTCCACGAAGCCACCGACCTGAATCGTTTCGGCGAACATCCCCGCCCACAGCCACGCGACGACGGCGGTGGCTGCGACGCGGCGGGTCATCCCTTCGAAGATTGTGTTCGCGTAGTTTTTCCACGACCCCTTCGCGAAGAGCATCCCGAGGATGAGGGCGATGAGCATGCCCGCGACGAGCCCCGTGGTGTCGCCGATGCGCAGAACGCCGCTCTGCACGATGGCCCAGACCACGAAGAACGCGAGCGGGAATGCGCTCATCCACTTGCCCCCGTAGAACGAAATCTCCGGCGGGCCCGACGATGCCGCGCCGGTCGCCGAAAGTTCCTCTGAGAACTCTTCGCTATCGTCCTCACTGCTCATGGTACCACATTTCACCCCTTACGGCACATATATAAATATCTTAGCTGAGGCCTCAGAGTCTGTACATTTATCAGGAGCGCCAGCCCGAATTAGTGTATGAGTACGGAGACTGGACGCTCCCGACGAGACCTCCGCCGGGAGCTCCACCGGCACCCGGAGCCCGCGTGGTGTGAGTTCTACACGACCGCTCGCGTCGTCGAGGAGTGCCGCCGCATCGGCGTCGACGAACTCCACGTCGGGCCGGACGCCATCGACGCCGGCGCTCGGATGGCAGTCCCGGACGAGGACACGCTCGCGGAGTGGTACGAGCGCGCGCTCGCGGACGGCGCCGACGAGGCGGTTCTGGCGCAACTCCGGGGCGGCCACACCGGCGCTATCGCGGTGTTGGAGCGCGGTGACGGCCCGACGGTCGGGTTGCGGGTCGACATCGACGCACTCCAGATCAGGGAGGCCGACACTGACGACCACCGCCCCGCAGACGAGGGGTTCCGGTCAGACCACGAGGGCTACATGCACGCCTGCGGCCACGACGGCCACACCACCATCGGGCTGGGAGTGCTCGAGGCCGTCGCTGACAGCGACTTCCAGGGGACGCTGAAGGTGGTCTTCCAGCCGGCCGAGGAGCGCGTCGGCGGCGGGCGAGCGGTCGCCGAGAGCGGGCACCTCGACGACGTCGACTACCTGTACGCGGTCCACCTCGGCCTCGACCACCCGAGCGGCGAGGTGGTCGCGGGCATCGACGACTTCCTGGCGGTGAGCCACGTCCTCGCGGAGTTCGAGGGCGAGTCCGCGCACGCCGGCGCCCACCCCGAGCAGGGCCGCAACGCCGTGCAGGCGATGGCGGCAGCCATCCAGAACCTCTACGCGATTCCGCGCCACGAGGACGGTGCGACGCGCGTGAACGCCGGCCGCGCGGGCGGCGGCACCGCGACCAACATCGTCCCCGAGGAGGCGTTCGTCGAGGGCGAGGTGCGCGGCGAGACGACCGAGTTGATGCACTACATGAAAGACCACGCCGAGCGGGTCATCCAGTCGGCCGCGGAGATGCACGACTGCGAGGTCACGCTCTCGACAGAGGGGCAGGCGCCGAGCGCGCGCAGCGACCAGCCGCTCGTGGACGCGTTCGCGGCGGAAGCCGCCGACGTGGACGGGGTCGACCGGGTCGTCGAGCGGGACGCACTCGGCGGCAGCGAGGACGCTACCTACCTCATGAAGCGCGTGCAGGAACACGGCGGGCTGGCGTGTTACGTCTGCGTCGGCACTGACCACCCCGGCGGCCACCACACGCCCACGTTCGACGTGGACGAGGAGTCACTCGCCGTCGGCATCGACGCGCTCACTCGGTCGATTCAGCGGGTCGCAGCCCAGCGACCGTAGGGTCTGCGTCCGCTCGCCAGGAGAGGGCGTGCGAGCTACGTGGTGCGTTTGTCTAGACGCGGGAAAACGTCTTATGTCGAAGCGGAGAACAGTCATTCATGGACACTGAGTTGTCTCGGCGAGGATTTCTCGCCTCAGTGGCCGGTATAGTAGGAGTCGGCGTGACTGGGGAGGCAGCAGCCCAGGAGAACACGCGGACGATAGACATGACCGACGACCTGGTGTTCGCCCCGGATTCGGCGGCAGTCACTCCGGGCACGACCGTCGTCTGGGAGAACGTCGGCAGCATCGGACACAGCGTCACCGCCTACGAGGACGACATCCCCGAAGAGGCGGAGTTCTTCGCGAGCGGCGGGTTCGACTCCGAGCAGGCCGCCCGCGAGGCCTACCCCGACCAGGGGGACATTCCGGGTGGAGAGTCCTACGAGCACACGTTCGAGGTCGAGGGGACCTACGACTACTTCTGCATCCCGCACGAGTCCGTCGGCATGGTCGCCACCCTCGAGGTGACGCCGGACGCCGGCGAAGAGGAGGGGTACACCTCGCTGCTCCCCGCGAAAGCCCAACAACTGGCAGTCTGGGCAGTCGCCGCGCTGGTCGGCGTGCTCGGGTTCACGTGGGCGCTACTGAAGTACGGCGGCGAGTACGGCGAGGGTAGCGAAGGCGGGGAGTCGGAGTGACGCCTCGTCCGCCCTGACTCGCTCTCGCCGCACGCTGCCTGGCGGAAGTGCGTCTGGAAACCGTGTGAATCAACTGGCCAGGGCCGGCGGACTGCGTCGAGACCCGTGGCAGAGCCAGCGCGACGCGGCAAGACCGGAGACTGCGGGCTGTGTGGCCGCGTGATCTGTGACCGCCAGGTGTGAGGCCGCGAGAACGCCAACTCAGAGCTGTGTAGGGGCGAGACCAGTGACCGCGGGATGTTGGGGCAACGAATCGGGATGACCGGGGGTGGGTCACCCAGAACGTCGACGAGACGCGGTGACCGGGGGAAGGCCACCCAGAACGTCGACGAGACGGGGGTGGCCGGGGGGTGGGTCACCTTGAACGTGTGACGTGCCCTAGCCCACACGGACACGAGTGAAGGTCACACAAAAATGTTGCTGGGCCAGTATCAGCGCGGATAATCTCGACGGGGGTCGGCGCGGTCGACGCGGCCTCAGTACTTGGGGTCCGCGCCAGTAACCGCGTAGACGTCTTCCATGATGTCGTCGCGGGTGTCCTGCCAGTCTGCCAACGCGTCGGGACTGGACGGGTAGTCCTCGTAGTGGGCGAGCAGGCGGTCGGCTTCCTGTTTCGTCTTGTAGAAGTTCCAGATGTTGCTCCAGTAGCCGAAGGACTTCAGCGCGGTGACGACCTTCAGTCGGAGGCTGAAGTCAGCGCTCCCGCCGTAGAGCGCTTCCGCGAGCTTCTCGCCGGGCAGCGCCGCGAGCAAGCCCATCAGGTCGTCGACGTCGACGGCCGTCGAGAGGATGTTGTAGACGTCCAGCGCCGCGTACCGCGCGCCGTAGTGGTCCATCACGCGCTCGTTGTACGCCCAGAGCGCGGCCTCGGAGACGTCGCCGGCCTCGATGGCCTCGATGGCTTGCTCGCCAGCGTACTTCCCGGCGTACGCCGCGCCGGCGATGCCGCCGCCGGTCGTCGGATTGACGTGGCCCGCGGCGTCTCCGACGGCCATGAAGCCGGGGGCGGTCGCAGAGTCGTACGGCCGCCGCGTCGGGAGCGCCGCGCCGAGTTTGTCCTTCACTTCCGCGCCCTCGAACTCCGGGCGTTCGTTCAGGTCCTTCTTGAGGTCGTCGACGAGCTCCATCGGCTCCTCGTTCATCTGGAACCCGAGGCCGGCGTTGATTTCCGTGCTGGTGCGGGGGAAGTACCAGAGGTACCCGGCGGCGCGCTCGGTCGGCTTGAACACGAGCGCGTCGTCCCACTCGACGTCCTCGGGGACTTCGACGATCTCCCGGTACGCCGAGCAGAACTGCGAGTACGAGACGTTCGTGTCGAAGGTGGCCGCCGAGAAGTCCGTCTTGTCCTGGAGGATCGAGAGGGAGCCGGCCGCGTCGATGACGACGTCGGCGTCGAACTCGTGGACGTCGCCGTTTCGGTTCCCGGTCACGCCGGTGACGGTCCCGTCGTCGTCCTGGTCGACGTTCTGGACCACGACGTCGTAGTGGAAGTCGGCGCCCGCGTCGCTGGCGCCCTCGATGATGCAGCGGCCGTACTCCCAGCGGTCGATGACCGCGAGTTCGCCGGGGACGGGAATCTCCAGGACGGTGTCCTCCTGGGGAATCTCGAAGCGCCCGTGGTCGACACCGGTGTTCGTGAACGCGGGTTCGAGGCGCTCCTTGGGGATGGCCTCGGGGAAGGCGTCCGCGCCCTTGAGCGCGTCACCGCAGGCGATGTGCCCGGCTTCCTCCTCGGATTTTCGCTCGACGATAGCGACGTCGTAGCCAGCGTTGGCCACCGTCGCGGCGGTGTAACAGCCGGCTGTCCCGGCGCCGACGACGACGACGTCGTACTCGTGGGTGGTCATACACCCGCGTTCGTAGCCGCGAGGAAAACTCTTTATGCACCAATCCGTCGGGGCGTCGAGGACAGAGTGCGGACTGGTGGCGAGTCTGGGGCGCGGTGAGTAAAGAGTTTTCCCGGTGCTCCTGCAATCGCCCCCTATGACCGAGTACACCGTCGAGTTCGTCGGGACCGGCGAGGAGATTCAGGTCTCCGACACGGAAACCGTCCTGAAGGCGTGCCTCCGCGAGGGCATCGCCCAGGAGTACTCCTGCCGCGTCGGCATGTGTCTGGCGTGCTCCGCGAAGATCGTCGAGGGCGACGTCACGCAGCCCGCCGCCCGCGGACTCACGGACGAGGAATCCGAGGACTACGCGCTGACGTGCATGGCGCGCCCGCAGTCCGACCTGAAACTCGACCGCGGCCAGTACCCGCCGAGCATCGAGTCCGACGCCAGCGCCCAGGGGCAGGCACCCGCAGACGACGACTAACACCCCCGGAGCCACGCCGCTCCCGCGGTCGCGGAGCGGTCGCCGTCAGTCGGCCGACGAGACCGCGCAGTTGTTCGGTCCGCGCTCTAACTCCAGCGTCTCCTCCTCGACCGGTCGTCGCCCGAGGTTGACGGCGACGATGTCCTCGTAGTTCGCAGGTCGCGGCGGCAGGTCCGTCGTGAGTCGCTCGACGAACGCCTCGCGAGAGAGTGCTGCAGGGTCCAGCGTTTCCCGGACCGCACCGAGCGAACGCTCGAAGCCGCCGTCCGAGCGCTCCGTGTCGGCTTCTACGTGCCCGGGAAGCACGCGAGTATCGTCCGGGAACGCGACCACGACGTCCGCCAGGGTGTCGTACTGCCGGCCGGCGAGTTCGCGGGCGCGGTCCTCGTCCTCGAGGTCCGGACGCCCGACGCCGTCCAGGAACAGGCAGTCGGCGGTGAACAGGTCCGTACCCCACTCCAGGACGACGAGTTCGGTTGTGTGACCGGGCGCGTGGCGGACGGCGAGCTCCCGGTCGCCGACTGTCAACACGTCGCCGTCGGCGACGAGCGACGCGTCGTACTCGAGACCACGTCCCTCAGCGCCCGCCGGCAGCACGCGCTCCGCGTCCGTCTCGGCCGCGACTGCGCGGACGCCCGACACGTGGT
>NZ_WUUU01000127.1 GCF_009831555.1 Halobacterium bonnevillei
GACGGACGCGCGGTGCATGCCGTCCGACAGCAGGTCGTCGGCGCGCTCCGCGAGGGCGCGCGCCAGCAGGACGACCGCGGTCGACCCGTCGCCGACGCTCTCCTTCTGCTGGACGGCGCCGTTGCCCACCATCACTGCGCCCGGGTGTTCGACGTCGAGCGTGTCGAACAGCTGGTGGAGGTCGCTCGTGACGACCGGCTCCTCGCCGGTTAGGACGAGCTTGTGGCGGCCCTCCGGTCCGTAGAGCCCCGCTGCGAGTTCGCCGAGCTGTACTGCGCCGTCGAGGACGTCGACGTCGTCGAGCGAGTCAGAGGCGGTGATCGGGCTCGGCTCCATTCACTAGTATAGGATACCTTCTCACATCTAAGCCTTTCTTTATACTGAGTTTAATCGAACCAGGATTCACGGAACTGAGTTGATTCTTCTGAACAGATTTATATGTGGTCCGGCGAGTATCCGTTGGTAACAATGAGCACGGAAGTCCGAGGGGAGCGCGAGGCGCGCTCAGAGGAGACGGTCATCGAGATGCAGAACCTCCGCAAAGTCTACGACGACACCATCGTCGCGGTCGACGACGTCGACCTCGACGTCCGCGAGGGCGAGTTCTTCACCATCCTCGGGCCCTCGGGCAGCGGGAAGTCCACGCTCCTCCAGATGATCAGCGGCATCGAGACGCCGACGTCCGGCGAGATCCGACTCGGCAGCGACGTCGTCAACGACGTCAAGCCGTACAACCGGAAGACGAGTCTCGTCTTCCAGGAGTACGCGCTGTTCCCGCACATGACCGCCCGCGAGAACGTCGAGTACGGCCTGATGCTCCGCGGCGTCCCGAAAGCCGAGCGGCGGGAGCGCGCCGACGACATGTTCGAACTGATGGACCTCGTGGGGAAAGAAGACCGGAACATCCAGGACCTCTCCGGCGGCGAGCGCCAGCGCGTCGCGACGGCGCGCAGCCTCGTCATCGAGCCGGACGTCCTCCTGCTCGACGAAGTGCTGGGCGCGCTCGACGAGAAACTGGCCAAGGAGATGCAGGTCGAACTCAAGCGCATCCAGGAGGAAGTCGAGAAGACGTTCGTGTTCGTCACGCACAGCCAGGAGGAGGCGTTCTCGATGAGCGACCGCATCGCCGTGATGAACGAGGGCGACGTCGAACAGGTCGGCGAACCGCTCGACATCTACAAGAACCCGGCGACGGAGTTCGTCGCGGACTTCCTCCAGATGCCGAACCTCGTCACCGGCACGGTCACCGCCGTGGGCGAGGACGTGGTGACCGTCAGCAGCGGCGGCCTGGACTTCCAGATCGCGCGCAGCGAAGTCGGGACGGTGCCGTCGGTCGACGACGACCTGACGTTCCTCGTGCCCAACGAGCGGCTGTCATTCGGCGACGGCCAGACGAACTCGTTCTCGGCCGTCGTCGCGGACACGATCTTCAAGGGGCCGCACACGGAGTACGCGCTGGAACTGGAGACCGGTCGGAACCTCCGCGCGCACCAGACGACCGGCGAGACGCTGTTCGCCGAGGGAGAGACGGTCGAGGTCGGGTTCGAACCCGACGCCGTCTCCGTGTTCGACTGACACCGGCGACTCGTCGGCCGGAGTCCGCTCGGAACTGGCGCACGCGGCGACTTCGACGACTCTCGTTCAATTTCTTCCACAATATTCGGACGGGGTGCGAGAAATCCGGCACCCAAAGACTAATATTGCGAATCCGCCGTATTCCACCAACGTGCTAGACCGTGTCTTGATTGCGAACCGGGGCGAGATTGCTATCCGTATCATCCAGGCGTGCCGCGAACTCGGCGTCGACGCCGTCGCGGTGTACAGCGATACGGACGAAACAGCGAAACACGTTCGGCTCGCCGACGACGCCTACCACATCGGGCCGTCGGTCGCGCGAGAGAGCTACCTCAACCAGGAGGCCATCATGACGCCGCCCGGGAAGCGGACGTCGACGCCATCCACCCGGGCTACGGGTTCCTCGCCGAGAACGCCGAGTTCGCGGCGAACGTCGAGGACAGCGACTTCAAGTGGATCGGCCCGCCCAGCGACGTGATGGCGGACTTCGGGGAGAAGACGAAGGCGCGGACGATCATGGACCGCGCGGACGTCCCCATCGTCCCAGGGACGACGGACCCCGTCGAGAGCGCCGACGACGTCCGGGCGTTCGCCGACGAACACGGCTATCCCGTCGCCATCAAGGCGGACGGCGGTGGCGGCGGCCGCGGCCTCAAAGTCGTCCGCTCCGAGGCGGAGATCGACGACCAGTTCGAGGACGCGAAACGCGAGGGGGAAGCGTACTTCGACAACGCGAACGTCTACGTCGAGCGCTTCCTGGAGAACCCCCGCCACATCGAAGTCCAGATTCTCGGCGACCAGCACGGGAACGTCCGTCACCTCGGCGAGCGCGACTGCTCGACGCAGCGCCGCCAGCAGAAACTCATCGAGGAGACGCCGAGCCCCGTTCTCGACGAGGACACCCGCGCCGAAGTGTGGGAGGCCGCGCGGCGCGGCGCAGCGGAAGCCGGGTACGTCAACGCCGGCACGTTCGAGTTCCTGTACGAGGACGGCGACTTCTTCTTCCTCGAGGTGAACGCCCGCATCCAGGTCGAACACGCCATCACGGAGGTCGTGACCGGCATCGACATCGTGAAGTGGCAGCTCCGGATCGCGGCCGGCGAGCCGCTGTCGTTCCCGCAGTCCGCGGTGGAACCCCGTGGCTCCGCAATCGAGTTCCGAATCAACGCCGAGGACCCGGGCAACGACTTCGCGCCGATGCCCGGCGAAGTGACGACGTACCGGCCACCGACCGGGATCGGGACGCGCGTCGACGACGCCATCGACCAGGGCGACCGCATCGCGCCGTTTTACGACTCGATGTTCGCGAAGTTCATCGTCTCCGGGGAGGACCGCGACGAAGCCGTTCAGCGCGGCCTGCGCGTCCTCGAGGAGACGACCATCGAGGGCGTGCCGACGACGATTCCGTTCCACGAACAGGTCCTCACGGACGACCGGTTCCTGAACGCCGAACACACGACGAAGTTCGTCGACGAGGAACTCGAGGTCGCGGGCGGCGAGTAGCCGACTCGCGGCCGTTTCAGTCGTTCTCGTAGCCGGCTGGCCGACGCCTCAGTCGTCCATAACGATGTCTTTCAGGGTGTCGAGGTCGTAGTTCCGCAAGGGAATGCGTTCGTTCTTGATGGTCGTGATGGCGAAGTTCGTGCTGGTTCGCTGGATGGCGTCGATGCCCTCGTAGGCGACGACGAGTTCCTCGACCATCTCGCGGCTCGAGAGGTGCGCGATGACGATGAAGTCGGTGTCGCCCATCGTGAAGTAGACCTGGTTGACGCCCTGGATGGCGCTGAGTTGCTCGCCGACCTCCTCGTGGTACCCCTCCTCGTAGTCGGCCATCACTTCGGTGATGACCGTCAGGTTCAGCCCGATCGCCTTGAGGTCGAGGTTGAACAGTTCGTCCTCGACAATGCCGTTCTCGCGCAATTTCTCGAGTCGGTAGTGGACTGTCGATTTCGGGATGCCGGTCTCCGCTTCGATCGCTTTCGGACTGGGTTCACCAACCTCCGCGACCGCCTTAAGTATCTCGACGTCTTGCTCGTCCATACTCGGACTGAATACAGTCGTCGAATGTAAATGTGTCCGTTCTCCGGACTTCTGGCGGGCCACGTCTCGAAAGCGGTCTGACAAAGACCTCTCCCATCGGACTTGGTTTGATATTATCCACCTACACCGCAAAATATACGAAATGAACTTCGTTTCCCGGACCAGAAAACCGTATAAATAGGAATCTTGATGTCCGGCCCGACGTAGTACTGTGTATGGCTCCGAACAGTGATACCGAGAATCATGGTGACGAATCACGCCGTGGCTTCCTCAAACTCGCCGGCGGTGTCGCGGGCGCCTCCACAGTCGGGGGGCTCGCCGGCTGTCTCGGCGGTGGCGGCGACGGCGACGAGGGCGACGACGACCAGACCGACCAGACGGAAGCGGACGGCGACCAGGACACCCAGACGGACGACGGCGGCGACTCCGTCAGTGAACTCTCGTACTGGGGAGTCGGCACGACCAACCCCGAGGACTGGTCCGGGTTCGAGGACGAAACCGGAATCAGCGTCAACTACTCCGCGGCGGCGTGGAGCCCCGGCGAGACGGTGACCAAACTCGTGCAGGGTACCGCCTCGGAGAACTTCCACCTCGCGGGCAACGACACCACGCTCACGGGCGTCCTCGCCGAGCAGGACGTCATCCACCCCACGAACCTGCAGGACCTCCCGAACTGGGAGCACGTCTACGACGAAGTCAAGAACAGCGGCCCGACCGAGATCGACGGCGAACAACACTCGCTGTCCAGCGTGCAGAACGGCGACTCCGTCGCCTACCTCACCGACGAAGTCGGCGACCCCGGGAGCATCGACTCCTACGGCATCCTCTTCGACGAGGAGTTCAAGGGGAAGACCTCCCTGGAGGCCGGGTGGGCGACCGCCTTCCACAAGGTCGCGCTCTACCTCCAGCACAACAACATGGCCGACATCGAGAACATCGAGGACCCGACCGAAGACGACATCGACGCCGTCGTCGACTTCCTCCTCGAACAGAAGAACGACGGCCAGTTCCGCACGTTCTGGAGCGGCTGGCAGACCGCCGTCAACCTCCTCTCGAAGAAGGAGGTCGTTGCGATGGACACCTGGGAGCCGGTCGTGTTCGCGCTCCGCGACGAGGGCATGAACGCGGAGTACCTCGAACCGAAGGAGGGGTACTCGCTGTGGGCCATCGGACCGTGGCTGACCAACAAGGGCGCGGAGAACCGCGACGCCGCCGAAGACCTCGTGAACTGGATGATGGGTGGCTGGTACAACGCCCAGATCACGACCATCCGGGGCTACCTCTCGTCCAGCGAGCTCGGCATCGACTACGCCGAGGACTCCGAGGACTTCGACGCGGAGTTCATCGAGCAGCGCCACGAGGAAGTCCGCAGCCGGTTCAGCGACGACGTCAGCGTCTTCGGCAACCGGTACCCGGAGACGTTCAGCTACATGAACTCGCAGTGGAACCGCCTCACCTCGTAACCCGTCGCGCAGGTATTTCATGGCTCACGACAACTCCAACCCGACCGGTAGCGGTGACCGCAGCGGTGTCGACTTCTCGGCACAGCAGCGGCTCCCGGCGGTCATCCGACCGCTGGTCGACAACGACCGACTCCGGTTCAGCCTGCAGGTCCTGCCCTGGCTCTCGATCCTGGGACTGTTCGTCTTCCTGCCGCTGGCAGCGATCTTCGTCTGGAGCGTCGCGATCCCACAGCCGTTCGGGTTCGAACTCGGGTTCACGCTCGAGAACTACCAGGCGTTCTTCGACTCGTACCGCGTCGACACCTTCTGGACGACCATCAAGGAGGGCGTCATTCAGGTCGCGCTCGCGCTCGTGTTCGGGTTCCCCATCGCGTACTACGCGGGCGTCCTCAAGCGCGACTCGAAGTACACGTTCCCGCTCATGCTGCTGTTCGCCATTCCGTTCCTCACAAGCTACATCCTCCGGACGCTGTCGTGGATCTCCTTCCTCGGCAGCGACGGCGTGTTCAACAGCATCCTGCTGTTCGCGGGCGTCATCAACGAACCGCTCGGGTGGCTGCTGTACTCGACGTTCGCCGTCCGCCTGGGGATGCTCGCGAGCTACCTCCCGTTCATGATCTTCCCGGCGTGGCTCGCGATGAGCCGCATCGACGACGAGATCCTGCACGCGAGCGCGGACCTCGGCGGCTCGCCGCTCGCGACCATCCGCCACGTCGTCATTCCGCTGTCGATTCCGGGACTGCTCATCGGCGCCGTGTTCGTGTTCGTCGGCGTGCTCGGCGAGAGCGTCGTCCCCGTCCTCCTCGGCGGCGGCAACATCTCCCTCATCGCGACCATCATCGACAACGCGGTGAACTCCGCGCGCCTCCCGCTGGCGAGCGCGATCAGCGCCATCGTCTTGCTGTTCGCGGTGGCCCTGTTGCTCGCGTGGGAGTACGTCTACGGCCTCAAAACGGTGGGTGAGATATAGTGAGCACGAGCTCTTCCCGCCTGAGCGCCGTCCTGCGGACCGACCCGACGGTGTGGCTGTCGGACGTCTCCAAGGACCGGCTCTGGAAGGCGTTCATCGCGTTCTGGATCCTGTTCATCCTCGCGCCCCCGATCATGCTGGTGTTCATCTCCCTGGACACCGCCTCGTACGTCCGCGTTCCGCAGGGGCTCACGCTCGCGAAGTACGACCTCATGCTGCAGAGCGACCCGCTCATCACCGCGATGGAGCGGTCGCTGAAACTCGCCGTCGTGACGATGATCGCCGCGCCGCTGCTGGCGCTGCTCGCGGTGCTGTCCTACCGGAAGACCACGTACAAGGCGCTGTTCGTCGGTGCGATGATCCTGCCGCTGTTCGTCCCCGGCGTCGTGCAGGGCTTCAGCCTCCTGATGCTGTTCAAGCAGATCGGCTTCGGGCAGGCGTTCGTCGCCACCGCCATCGGGCACGTCATCTGGGCGTTCCCGTTCGCGTTCCTCGTCATCCTGACGAGCATGTCGACGGTCCGCGACGACGTCCTGCTGGCGAGCGCGGACCTCGGCGCCAACGAGTTCGAGACGTTCCGCCACGTCATCCTGCCCCAGATTCGGCCGGGCGTCATCAGCGCCGTCATCTTCAGTTTCGTGCTGTCGTTCAATGAATTCTCGCGGACGGTGTTCCTGCAGTTCGGACAGAACACCATCCCGACGTACGTCTTCGCGAAACTGCAGGTGGAGCTGTCGCCGGAAGTGTTCGCGATTGCGGGGCTGACGGTCGTCCTGTCGTTCGTGTTGATCGGCGCCGCCATCGCGGTGCTGTACCGGTCTAGTTCGCAGGAAGCGACGGAGTGACGCGGCGGTAGCGTCTCCCGTTCGGCGATTCGAGTCTATTGCGTTCCGAACTCTCGATTCGCGTGCGTCTACGCAGTCGAACAGACGGCCCAGCAGTCACACGGCTGCCGACGCAGCCGCTCACGCGCGAGCGGAACGCTCCGTGAGCGGTTCGCAAAAAACGGGTGAAACGAGAGCGCGGGCGCTGTGCGACCTCAGACGATCTCGTGGAGCGGCGCGAGTTCGATGTCGTGTTCGTCGATGCGGTCGTGGATGGCCTCGAGGATGTCGACGGCGTTCGGCGTGTCGCCGTGGATGCAGATGCTGTCCGCCGGTACGTCCAGTGTCTCACCGTTGACTGCCTCGACGGTGCCCTCGGTGGCGATGCTGACGAACCGGTCGGCGACGTTCTCCGGGTCGCGGGTCTCTTTTTCCTGTTCGACGATGAGGCTCCGGTCGGGGTTGTAGTCGAGGTCGACGTACCCCTCGAAGACGGCGTCGAGGTCGTCGTACTCCTGGGTCACCTCGTAGATGTTCATGTCCGTCGCGAGGTAGATGAGGTCGTCGTCGACGTCGAGGATGCCCTCCATGACGGCGCGGGCGTGGTCGGGGCTCTCCGAGAGCATCGAGTACATCGCGCCGTGGGGTTTGACGTGCTGGAAGGTGACGCCGTGCTGGTCACAGAACGCGCGGAGCGCGCCGAACTGGTACGTGACGTAGTCCCTGACTTCCTCGGGTGTGGCGTCCATCTTCCGGCGGCCGAAACCCATCTTATCGGGGAGGCCGGGGTGGACGCCGACGCCGACGTCGTGTTCCGCCGCGAGCGCGACGGTCTCGCGCATCACGTGGGGGTCGCCGCCGTGGTAGCCGCCGGCGATGTTCGCCGACGAGATGTACGGCATCACGTCCTCGTCGCGGCCCATGGTCCAGTTCCCGAAACTCTCGCCCATGTCGCAGTTTATGTCAATCTGTACCATGTGGGTGGATTTCGCGCGCGACGTATAATAGATTTTGGGACGCATTCGAACTCGAAGCGCTGAATGCAACGAGTACTGGTAACCGTGGAATAGTTCGACTCACATCCGAATACGCTAGGCGAGCGTCGCGGCAGCCAGCAGCCCCACGAAGCCGAGGGAGACGAGCCAGTCCGCTCGCGTGAACGACATTCGCGGCGGGGTGGGATTCCAGGCGAAACACCGCGCCTTGAGCGCCAGCGAGAAGCGGTCCGCGCGCTCGAACGTCCGGTTCAGGCCGGCGAGCGCGACCGTCTGCATCCGCTCGTGGAGGCGGCGCTTGTCGCCGAGGCGCGCCTGGCTGTGCGGCGCGCGCGCTCTGCAGGTCCGCGAGCAACACCGGCAGGAACCGCAGCACGAACGACGTCCCGGCCGCCAGGAACTGCCCGGGTTTCCCGGGGACGAGCCGCGAGATGGCGGCCTGCGTCTCCGAGACGGGGGTCGTCTGCACGTAGACAGCGCTCGCGAGCAGGATGGCGGCGACGCGGAGGCTGTGCAGCGTCGCCTCGATGCCGGCGTTGACGTCCACCCACGGCGGGCCGAGCGTGAGTGCGCGCGTCAGCGTCGCAATCCCGAGGAGTACGAACGGGAGCGCGTACCCGGTGAGGACGCTGCGCGGCCGCACCCTCGCCAGCGCCATCCCGCCGAGGACGAGCGCCCACACGACCGGCAGCGCGAGCGAGTCGCTCCACGTGAACGCCAGGAGCGCGACGACGAACTGCCCGAGCAGCTTCGTACGCGCGTCGAGGCGGTGGACGACGGTGTCCCCGGGGTCGTACGAGAGGCCGAGGTCGGTCACGGCTGCCGCACTCCGAGGTCCGGGAGTCGTTCGTGCACGGTTTCGTAGTCCCCGTCGGCCGCGATGGTGCCGTCCCGGAGGACGACGACGCGGTCCGCGAGGTCGGCGACGTCGCGCAGATCGTGGGTCACCACGACGACGCTGGTCCCGGCCGCCTTCAGGGCCGCGAGCCTGTCACGGACGGCTTCCTGGGCGGGCGCGTCCAGCCCCGTGAACGGTTCGTCCAGGACGAGGTGCGCCGGCCGCATC
>NZ_WUUU01000128.1 GCF_009831555.1 Halobacterium bonnevillei
CGATGCCCCTGCGCGCGGCGGCGGCGGCGCACGGCGATTGCTTCGACGTGGACGCCCTCGTCCCGTGGGACCGCAACGAGCGCGCCGACGATGCGGTTGTCGTCGTCCGCGACCACGACCGTGCCGCCCTCAATGCGGCGTTCGGCCGTCTCCGCGGCGAGTTCGAGGTTCGCGCCGTCCACCACCCGCATCACTCCGAGGTGGTCGCGGGCGGACGCGCGCCGAATCACGACGCTGTCCGGGGGTGCAGTCGCCGGTCGGTCGGTCCCGTCGGTGTCGCCGTCGCTGGCTGGCACGCTACCCACCCTTGATGAGTCGCAGCACCCGCACGTGGTCGGCGGCCACGGGCTGGTCCTCGGGAACCGGCGTCCCGTCGACCATCACCGAGACTTCGTGCGGGCTGAGGTCGATTCGTCCGAGGAGGTCGGCGTACGTCTCGTCGTCGACGTCGAACTCGTGGGTGTCCTCGCCGACCACCTCGACGGTCACGCGCATGGCCTGACGTAGCCCGTGGGCGACCTTAGGAAGCCCGATTGCGGGCAGGTCGGTGTCCCGCGATGGCGTTCCATCCGGCCGTAGGGCGCGCGTTCGCTAAAGCGTCCCGCGCAGCGGGCGAACGTGTTTACGCGACGGGTCCGGCGACCCCGGAATCGCCGTCGCCGTTCTCGTCGCCGCTACCAGCGTCCGCGTCGTCGCCACCGTCGCTCGAGACGGACTCCGTCTCGTCGCCGCCGCGGCGGCGACCGAACCACCGGTAGCTCGCGATACCGACGCCGCCGAGACCGAACAGCAGCACCGCGAACTCGACGAGGTCGCCGAGCACCGGGACGCGGCCGACGAGGTAGACCGCGGCGACGCCGACGACGAGCGCGAGCCAGCGCTGGTCACGGTCAGCGAGCGACAGCAGCCACGCGCCCACCGCGTACTCGCCCCAGACGAACGCCACCAGCAACAGGAGGACGTACAGGAAGATGCCGAGAATCCCGAGCGGGATGCCGACGATGGTGACGAACAGCGCCGCGAGCACCATCGGCACGCCGACGAGCACGAGGAAGCCGACGCCGAGCGAGCGCCCCGGCGACTCCTGGGGGCCGTCCGCGACGGTCCGGGAGACGCCCGGGAACACCGCGAGGAGGATGGCCCCCACGATGACGGTGAGCAGGAGGCTGTACAGCGTCAGCAGCCAGCTGGCGACGTCCGGCAGGCCAGTGAACGGCGACCCCGAGAGGGAGGGGTCCTCGCGGAGTTCCCCGGAGATGGTCGCGTCGTCCGCGACGGTGATGTCGCCGTCGTAGACGAAGTCGCCGCCGACGGCCGCCGTGGACGTCAGCGTGAGGCTACTGGCGCCGACGCGGGCGGTGCCGTCGATGGTGCCGGCGTGTGAGAACGACCCCGTTCCGGCGTCGAGGTCGCCGCGGATGACGCCGGTCTCTGTGATGTCGATGCTGCCGGCGCCGGCCTCGACACTACCCTCGACTGTGCCTGCGATGCGGATGGATCCGGCGGCACCCGAGACGTCTCCCGTGACGGTGCCGGATTCCGCGATGTTGATCGAACCTGCGGCGGCCTGGAGGTCGCCCTCGACGGTGCCGCGGACGACCACCGAGCCCGCGGTCGCCTGCAGGCCACCGGTGACGGTTTCGCCCTCGTCGACGACGACGGTGCCGCCTGCACGTTGGTCGGCCGCGGCGACGCCGACGAACAGCGGAGTGACGAGGACCACGACGAGCACGAGCGCGAGTACGCGCCTGGAGCGGCTGGAAGTCGACATACCGTACGTGACAACGTCCGAATAGATAATACTGGGTGTGAGGCGTGCTGTCAGCACACCCACCGCGACCGGGGGCCGTCCGGGAGTTCATTCGGTGAGTGCTGTCGATAACCGGCCTACGAGGGGGCGACGTCTCGCGGAGTTTAAGTCCGGGTAGCGCCTGTCCGGATCTATGGCAGACGCCGCCGGCGGTCGGCAGGAAATCTGGGTGGAGAAGTACCGGCCGGAGCGACTCGAGGACATCATCGGGCACCCCTCCATCACGAACCGACTGGAGAGCTACGTCGCCCGCGACGACCTCCCGCACCTCCTCTTCGCGGGGCCGGCCGGCACCGGGAAGACGGCCAGCTCAGTGGCCATCGCGAAGGAACTGTACGGCGACGACTGGCGGGAGAACTTCCTGGAACTGAACGCCAGCGACGAGCGCGGCATCGACGTGGTCCGCGACCGCATCAAGAACTTCGCGCGGACGTCGTTCGGCGGCTACGACTACCGCGTCATCTTCCTCGACGAGGCCGACGCGCTCACCGACGACGCGCAGTCCGCGCTCCGCCGAACGATGGAGCAGTTCTCGGACAACACGCGGTTCATCCTCTCGTGTAACTACTCCTCGAAGATCATCGACCCCATCCAGTCCCGGTGTGCGGTGTTCCGCTTTTCCCCCATCGACGACGACGCCGTCGCCGAACACCTCCGCAGCGTCGCCGAGATGGAGGACCTGGAGTACACCGACGACGGCATCGACGCGCTCGTGTACGCCGCCGACGGCGACATGCGCCGCGCCATCAACGCGCTGCAGGCCGCGTCGGCGACGGGCGACGTCGTCGACGAGGAGACGGTGTTCGCAATCACCGCGACGGCGCGCCCCGAGGAGATCGAGGACATGGTGACGGAGGCGCTCGACGGCGACTTCATGGCCGCGCGCTCGACGCTCGACGACCTCATCTCGAACCGCGGGCTGGCCGGCGGCGACATCATCGACCAGGTCCACCGCTCCGTCTGGGACTTCGACGTCGACGAGGAGGCCGCCGTGCGCCTGCTGGACCGCCTCGGCGAGGCCGACTACCGCATCGCGGAGGGCGCCAACGAGCGCGTGCAGCTGGAAGCGCTGCTGGCGTCGGTGGCGCTCCGCGCCGACGACTGACCCCGGATAACAGGGTTCTTCCCGGCGCGGGCGAACTGTCGGGCATGGTCGAACTCACCGACTTCCAGCGCGAGTGCGTCGAACTGGTGTCCGAAGAGGAGCAGGTCCCGACCGCCCTCCTGCGGTACG
Organism: Halobacterium bonnevillei; assembly: GCF_009831555.1. Lineage (GTDB taxonomy): Archaea > Halobacteriota > Halobacteria > Halobacteriales > Halobacteriaceae > Halobacterium > Halobacterium bonnevillei. The sequence goes on from NZ_WUUU01000128.1 coordinate 3,045, forward strand.
ACCCACAGGACGGCCCGGAGATGCTGCTCCAGAACGGATGGGCCGACGAGGACGACCACGCCCCCCAGTTCGACCTGCTATCGGCCTACGTGCTCCACCTCTCCCAGCGCGCCGACGTCAGCCGCGATGACGTCTACGACGAGGTCGACCGACGCCTCGATAGCTGGCAGTCCGAGGACCAGCTCGCCGTCGAGAGCGAGCAGCGCGGCGGCGACGAGTAACGGACCGGGCGGTCAGTTCAGCACCCAGAACGCGTAATTGAGGTACGTGGCGAACGCCACCCAGAGGAGGTACGGGACCAGCAGCAGGCCTGCTTCTTTGCGGACGCGCCAGAACGCCGCGAGCGTCGCGGCGATGAGGGCGAGCAGCACGAGGATGACTGCGAGGCCGCCGGCGATGTTCTGGTCGCCGAAGAAGACGAGGGTCCACGCGACGTTGAACGCGTACTGGCCGACGAACAGGCCGACGGCGAGGGTTCGGGCCCGGCCGCTGCCGTCCCGCAACACGAGGTAGACACCGACGCCGAGCAGCGTGAACAACAGCGTCCAGACCGGCCCGAACACCCAGTTCGGCGGCGCGAGCGCCGGCTGGGTGATCGTCTCGTACCACGTCTCGACGGTGCCGGCGGTGAGGAGCGCGGGGGACGCGCCGACCGCGTTGCAGATGACGACGGCGAGGGCGAGTCCCGGCAGGTCGGTTCGCGAGAGGACCATGCTGCGTCGACGCGGCGAGCGACCATAGTACTCCCGCAGGTCCGCGGCTGCACCGACTACCGCTGCAGGTCCGCGGGCGGGCCGCCCGGCAGGTCGTCGCGCTCGTGGGCCGCGAAGAAGTCCGGGTTCGGGCCCGTGGGGACGAGGCGCTTCGGGTTGAGGTGACCGTGGCTCCGGTAGTAGTGCTGTTTCACGTGGTCCATCTCGAGCGTGTCCGCGACTCCCGGGAGCTGGCAGAGCTCGCGGAGGTACGGCCAGAGGTTGTCGTAGTCCGCGATTCGCTCGCGGTTGCACTTGAAGTGCGTGTGGTACACCTCGTCGAAGCGATACAGCGTGGTGAACATCGCGACGTCGGCCTCCGTGAGGACGTCGCCCGCGAGATACCGCTGGTCGCCGAGCACGTCGTCGTAGTGCGCGAGCGCGTCGAAGAGGTCGTTGACGGCGTTGTCGTACGCGCGCTGGGTCTCCGCGAAGCCGGCGCGGTAGACGCCGTTGTTGATGGGGTCGTAGATGTCCTCGACGACGCGGTCGACCTCGTCGCGGTAGCCCTCGGGGTAGAGGTCGACGTCGCGGTCGGCCAGGTCGTGGAACGCGACATCGAGCATGCGCATGATCTCCTCGCTCTCGTTGTTCACGATGGTGTCCTCGGCGGTGTCGTAGAGGACCGGCACCGTGACGCGGCCCGTGTACGCGGGGTCGGCGTGCGCGTACACCTCGCGGAGGTACTCGGACCCGTGGACGTGGTCGGGCGTGGAGCCGGGCTTGTCCGGGGCGAACTCCCAGCCCTGGTCGAAGCGCACGGGGTCGACGACGCTCACGGAGACGGCGTCCTCGAGGCCCTTGAGGGCGCGGACTAGCAGCGTCCGGTGCGCCCACGGGCACGCGTAGGAGACGTAGAGGTGGTAGCGGCCGGACTCCGCGGGGTACTCATCGCCGACCCAGTCCCGGAACGACGTCGTCTCGCGCTCGAACTCGCCGCCCTCGTCGTGTTCGATCTGCTCTGCCTCGGTCCGCCACTCGCCGTCCACCATTCGTCCCATGGAGGGACTCACGGGCGCCAGCTGCTTACGGCTTGGTGGAACCGGCCGGCCTCGCCGTGATGCTCGCCATCCCACCGCTGGGCGGGAGTCAGACGTACGCGCGGACGTAGTTGTCGTACAGCGACCCGGGTTCCTCCTTGATGCAGATGCCGGCGTACATGACGTCGTCGACGACGACTGGCGCGCCGTAGGAGCCGTGGTAGGCGCCGACCGGGAGGTCGAAGATCTCGGAGCCGTCGGTGACGTCGAGCGCGAACAGCGGTTCGCCGCCGACGTAGAGGGTGTCGGCGGCGACGCTCATCCCCGTCATCTGGGTGCGCTCGCTGGCGGCGCGCCACAGTTCCGTGCCGCCGTCGTCGAACGCGACGATGTCGGCCGCGGTCAGGACGAACAGGCGGCCGTTCGCGTACGTCGGCCGCGTGTACACACGGGAGCCGACGTCCTCCGCCCACTCCTCGTCGCCGTCCAGCGAGAGCCCGTGCACCGTGCCGTCGCGCGCGGCGACGTAGAGGCGGTCGTTGGCGACGACGGCCGCGACGGACAGCGCCGACTCGGTGTCGAACGTCCAGTCCAGGTCCCCGGACTCCGGGTCGAGGGCGTACAGCGTGCCGGCGTCGAGCCGTCGCCGTCCACCTTCGTCGCGGCGACGTACACCGTGCCGTCGGCGTACGTCGGGACCGCGGTGACGTAGCTCTCGGAGGCGTCCGGCACGTCGAAGCGCCACCCGCGGTCGCCGCTGTCCGGGTCCAGCGTCTGCACGTAGCCGTTCCCGTCGGCTTTCGCGGCGACGTAGAGCCGGTCGCCGTCGTGTGCGACCGTCGACGTCACGGGGAGACTGCTCGCCCACCGGCGGTCGCCGGTCTCGGGGTTGAGCGCGCGCACCGACCCGGCGGCCTCGCTGTTCACGCCGCTGGCGTCCTTGGCGACCACGTACAGCGTGTCGTCGCGGTACGTCGGCGAGAAGTGGTGAGCCATCCCGCCGAGGTTGCGTTGCCACTCCGAGTCGCCGGACATCGCGTCGAACGCCCACATGATCTGGTCGCTGCCGACGAACACGCGGCCGTCGGCGACAGCGGGTTCGCGGAGGGTGTAGATGCCCTCGACCGAGGAGTTCCACACCATCCCGGGGTCGTCGGCGGGGCCGACGGCGTCGGGGTTGTAGCCGCTGTGCCCGGCCTCGTAGCCGTACGTCGTCCAGGCGTCCTCGCCGGACAGCGATATCTCCCGGTCGTCGCTGGCGCCGGAGTCTGTTCCCTCGTCGGTCGAATCGGGGGCGTCTGCAGTCGTGTTCGACGGCGACGTCTCCGAGGACTCGGCAGGGGCGTTACAGCCGGCCGTCGCGGCGATGGCCGACCCGACGGTGGCGAGGAGGGCGCGCCGCGAGAAGCGCCGTGATGGCATCGTGGTAGGGTTACGCGGGGCCGGACGTAAGGCTGACGCCGCACGCCAGTCGGTGAGGACGGAACCGGCCGATACGGGCCGTGCTAGCGGGTCTGGACGGCGTGAGCCAGCCCCGGAACTGTTTTACTCGTCGGTCGGCCATCTACACGCAATGAGCGACCTCGAATCGGAGTACCGCCTCGACTACTTCGAGGAGGAAGGCTTCGATCGCACGGAGTGCGTGGAGTGTGGCGCGCACTTCTGGACGCGCGACCCGGACCGAACGACCTGCGGCGAACCGCCGTGTGAGGACTACCAGTTCATCGACGACCCCGGGTTCGACCAGGAGTACAGCCTCGAGGAGATGCGCGAGCAGTTCCTCTCGTACTTCGAGGAGCACGGCCACGAGCGCCTCGACCCGTACCCGGTGGCGGCGAACCGGTGGCGCGACGACGTCCTGCTGACGCAGGCGTCCATCTACGACTTCCAGCCCCACGTGACCTCCGGGCAGTCGCCGCCGCCCGCGAACCCGCTGGCGGTCTCCCAGCCCTGCATCCGGATGCAGGACATCGACAACGTCGGGAAGACCGGCCGGCACACGATGGCCTTCGAGATGATGGGGCACCACGCGTTCAACGCCGACGAGGGCACCGACTACGCCTACGAGGGCGAGGTGTACTGGAAGGACGAGACCGTCGAGTACTGCGAGGGCCTCCTCGAGAAGATGGGCGTCGACCTCGCCGACGTCACGTTCATCGAGGACCCGTGGGTCGGCGGCGGGAACGCCGGCCCGGCGTTCGAGGTCATCTACAAGGGCCTCGAGGTGGCGACGCTCGTCTTCATGTCCCTGGAACTGGACCCGGACGGCGAGTTCGAGATGAAAGACGGGAACACGTACTCCCGGATGGACCGCCGCGTGGTCGACACCGGCTACGGCCTCGAGCGCTGGACGTGGATGAGCCAGGGCACCGCCACCGTCTACGAGTCCATCTACCCCGAGATGATCGACTTCCTCAAGGAGCAGGCCGGCATCGACTACTCCGAGGAGGAAGCCGAGATCGTCCACCGCGCCGCGAAGCTCGCGGGCAACCTCGACATCGACGAGGCCGAGGACATCGAGGCCGCTCGCGACAACATCGCGGCGAAAATCGGCGTCGACACCGGCCGCCTCCTGGACCTCGTGGAGCCCCTCGAGTCCATCTACGCCATCGCCGACCACTCGCGCACCATGGCGTACATGTTCGGCGACGGCATCGTGCCGTCCAACGTCGGCACCGGCTACCTCGCGCGCATGGTGCTGCGGCGCACGAAGCGCCTCGTCGACGAGGTGGGCGCGGACGTGCCGCTGGACGAACTCGTGGACATGCAGGCCGAACGCCTCGGCTACGAGAACCGCGACACCGTCCGCAGCATCGTCCGCTCGGAGGTCGAGAAGTACGCCGAGACCCTCGAGCGCGGCGGCCGCCGCGTCCGCCAGCTCGCCGAGGAGTACGCCGACCGCGACGAGCCGATTCCGGCGTCCGAACTCATCGAACTGTACGACTCCCACGGCATCCAGCCGGACATGGTCGCGGACATCGCCGGCGAGGTCGGCGCGGACGTGCAGGCGCCCGACGACTTCTACTCCCTGGTCGCCGAGCGCCACGACTCCGGCGGCGCGCTCGCCGACGAGGAGAGCGCCGACGAACGCCTCGACGACCTCCCGGAGACGGAGGCGCTGTACTACGACGACCCCTACCGCGGGGAGTTCGAAGCCGTCGTCCTGGACGTCTTCGAGCGCGAGGAGGGCGGGGAGACGGTCTACGACGTCGTGCTCGACCAGACGATGTTCTACCCCGAGGGCGGCGGCCAGCCCGCCGACCACGGAACGCTGTCGACGGACGACCAGTCCGTGGACGTGGTGGACGTCCAGAAGCGCGACGACGTCGTCCTCCACCGGACGACCGACGACCCCGGAAAGGGCGAGTTCGTGCGCGGTCAGATCGACATGGAGCGCCGCCAGCGGCTGATGGCCCACCACACCGCGACGCACGTCGTCGTGCACGCCGCCCGCGAGGTGCTCGGCGAGCACGTCCGGCAGGCTGGCGCCCAGAAGGGGACCGACTCCTCCCGCATCGACGTCAAGCACTACGAGCGCCTCGACCGCGAGACCGTCAAGCGCATCGAGCGCGTCGCCAACGACATCGTCCGCGAGAACACGAGCGTGCAGCGGGAGTGGCCCCACCGCCACGAGGCCGAGGAGAAGTACGGCTTCGACCTCTACCAGGGCGGCATCCCCGCCGGGGAGAACATCCGCCTGATCCACGTCGCCGAGGACGTGCAGGCCTGCGGCGGGACGCACGTCAACCGCACCGGCGAGATCGGGACCATCAAGATCCTGAACACGGAGCGCGTGCAGGACGGCGTCGAGCGGTTCACGTTCGCCGCGGGCGACGCCGCCGTCGAGCACGTCCAGGACCTGGAGGACGACCTGCTGGCGGCCGCGGACACGTTCGACGTGGCGCCCGAGGACGTCCCGGAGACCGCCGAGCGGTTCTTCACGGAGTGGAAGCAGCGCGGCAAGACCATCGAGGACCTCAAGCAGCAGCTCGCGGAGGCCCGGGCGTCCGGCGGCGGGACCGGCGAAGAGGTCGACGTCGCTGGCACGACCGCGGTCGTCCAGCGCGTTGACGGCGACATGGACGAGCTGCAGGCGACCGCGACGCGCTCGTCGAGAACG
>NZ_WUUU01000129.1 GCF_009831555.1 Halobacterium bonnevillei
TCCTTGTCGTGCATCGCGCCGAAGACCAGGTGGAGGTCGTCGTAGTCGAACTCGTCGAGCGTGTCCGCCAGCGCCTCGCACGCGCCGGTGTTGTGCGCGCCGTCGAGCACGACCAGCGGGTCTGTCCCCATGACCTCGAAGCGACCCGGCCAGTAGGCTTTCCGCAGCCCGCGCGCCAGCGTCGCTTCGTCGACGGCCGCGACCTGCCGCGCGAGCGTCGCGGCGATTCCGGCGTTCTCCGCCTGGAAGGCCCCGAGCAGCGGAATCTGTGCGTCCACTGCCCAGTCGTCGCCGGCCAGCGAGACGACTGCCTCGGTGTGGTTCGTCCGGCCCTGGTAGGCCACCTGGACGTCGCTGTCCGCAGTGTCGCCGATTGTGACCACGTCGCCCGCCTGGTCGCGGACTGCAGTCAGCGCCTCGCCGACCGTCGCCGTCACCAGCGGCCCGTCGTCTGGCGCGACGTGGGCCTTGTCGCGTGCGATTTCCTCGATGGTGTCCCCGAGCACGCCGGTGTGTTCGAGGGTCACCGACGTCACCGCGCTCGCCACCGGGTCGACGACGCTCGTCGCGTCGTATCGCCCGCCGATTCCGACCTCCAGCACAGCCACGTCGACGTCCTCGCGACCGAACTGCCACAGCGCCATCGCCGTGACTACCTCGAAGTACGTCGGCGCGTTGCCGTCGGCCGCGCGTTCGTTCACGCGCGGCCGCACCGCCTCCACGAACTCCGTCAGGTCGGCTTTCGAGAGCATGCGGCCGTCGACCCGGACGCGCTCCCTGACGTCGTCGAAGTGCGGCGACGTGTACAGGCCGACCTCGAGGCCGGCCTCACGGAGCGTCGCCTCCAGCAGGCGCGCCGTCGACCCCTTCCCGTTCGACCCCGCCACCTGCACGTACCGCGGCCCCTCGTGGGGGTCGCCGAGGGACGCCAGCAGGTCGGCCGTCGAGTCCGTCCCGGGTTTCGGCCGGTAGCGGCGGAGGTCCAGCAGGAAGTTCGCCGCCTCGTCGTAGCGCATACCCGAACCGAACAGAGGGTTCCGCTTTAGGCTGTCGGACCCCGGTGGAAACGGCCGGTATCCGTCGAGAGCCTGTCGAGAGACGGCCGAAATCAGCCGGGAGCGGTGGGGTACGCACGGATACGTAAAATGGGCATTTGTCCGTACGCAACCACTTTTCCGGAGTACGGCGACCCCTTTCGTATGGAACGTCGAACGTTCCCCGCTTCCGTGTCCGCCGCAGTCCCGCTCGCCCTCGCGGGCTGTATGGGTGGACAGGACGAGCCCTCCAACACGACGACCGAACAGCCCGAGACGACAGAGGCGACTGAGACCACCGAGACCACGGAGAGCCCGGACCAATCAGGGCCGCTGTCGCTGGGCGACGAAGTCAACCTCTCCGGGGACCGCGCGTTCGCCGCCCTGGAGGCCGGTGCGTCCGCGTTCGTGGTGACCCGCGGCCGGGGCGACGACCGCATCCACGCCGTCGCCGAGGAGCGCTACGTCACCGTGAAGTTCGCGCCGTCGGGCATCAGCGACTACGAGACGTTCGTCGAGGAGAACGTCACGCTCGCGCTGAACGGCGAAGAAGAGTTCGGCGACCCCGTGTTCCCGATCGGCGGCGGTCCGAACCGCTTCGACGCGGCGTACTCCATCCCCACCGACCTCACCCCGTACACGGCCACCGTCTCGCTGGAGACCGGGGACGGCTCCGTCGAGTGGGAGTTCGACGCCCGCGACATCGAGGCCATCTCCCAGAACGTCGACTACGAGGTCGGGTCGCTGTCCGCGCCGGAGTCTGTGCCGGCCGGCGAGGACTTCACCGCCGAACTCCCCGTCGACAACGGCGGTGGCGGGCTCACGTTCTACGCCGTCGTCGAGGACACCGCCAACGCGCCGACGCTGGTCTCCGAGGACCTCCCGGCCAGCGAGGAGACAGTCGTCGAGATCGACGCCACGGCACCCGACACCGACGAAGACGCCTTCGAGTTCACCGTGGACTGGGACCACGGCGAGGACTCGACCTCGGTCGCGATCGAGTGACGGCGCGTACCTAAAAGACGCGTTTGTCCCTACCCAACCGACTTGATAGGTCGGACCGTTGAACCGAGTGGAGCGCCACCGGCCCTCCGAAGCCCACTCGAAGCACCCCCTCCTCCCCACACTCGGGGACCCCTCCCGGTCTGTCAATCCCCTGCTGGCGCTCCCACCACCATTCTCTCCGCGGTCTCGGTAGCAGTCTCTCCGCGCCAGATACGACGCCACGGGGTTCTGGCGCGCGAGGGCACCGCCCGGTCGTACTCCCAGACGCTGGAACGGTACGCACGGAGTAACGAAGAACTGGACGGTCGAGGGAGTCCCTATGGCTGAGCGAACGTCGAACGTCGAGTCCCTCGACCGCGAGGCGGCCGCGGACAGACTGGAGGACGTCGCCAGCGCGCTCCGCGAGGGCGACCTGGACATCCACGTCGGGAACAAGACGATACAGCTGCATCCGCCGACGTCCGTCGACTACCAGATCGCGGTCGTCGAACGCAACCCGCGGTTCCGCGGGCGCCGCGAGACCGTCAAAATCAAACTCGACTGGAAACCGGACTGACTCGCTGACGTTCCACGCTCGGGTTCCGGAGTTGGCTCCGGAGGCCAACCGCGTCGGACGTGCCCGGCGGTCAGTCGTGTCGGAAGGTCCGGTGGCCGGTGAACACCATGGCGATGTCGTGCTCGTCGGCCGCCGCGATGACGTCGTCGTCGTTGACGGAGCCGCCCGGCTGGACGACCGCGTCGATGCCCGCGTCGGCAGCGGCCTCGACGCCGTCCGGGAACGGGAAGAACGCGTCCGAGGCCATCACGGCGCCGTCGGCGTCCTTCCCGTCGGCGTCGCGCTCGGACTTCTTCGCGGCGAGCTCGACGGCGTCGACGCGCGACACCTGCCCGACGCCGAGGCCGACCGTCTCGGTGCCGTCCGCGAACAGGATGCCGTTGGACTTCACGTGCTTGAGCACGCGCCACGCGAACAGCATCGTCTCGAGTTCCTCGTCCGTGGGCTCGCGCTCCGTGACGACCTCCAGGTCCTCGCCCGTCGGCGCCCAAAGGTCTCGCTCCTGGACGAGGCGGCCGCCGACGAGGGGTTTCTCGGTCATCGTCTCGGTCACGGCATCCAGTTCGCCGACGTCGAGCACCCGCAAATTGTCCGCCTCGAAGAACGCGTCGAGGGCGTCGTCGGTGTACCCGGGCGCGACGATGACTTCCTTGAACGAGTCCGTGACCAGTTCTGCGGTCGCGGCGTCGCACTCGCGATTCAGGGCGACGACGCCGCCGAACGCGCTCTTGGCGTCCGTCGACAGCGCGTCGGCGTACGCGTCGGCCAGCGAGTCCGCGGTCGCGGCGCCGGCCGGGTTCGTGTGCTTGATGACTGCCGCCGCGGGGTCGTCGAACTCCTTGACGAGGTTGAGCGCGGCGTCGGCGTCGTTGTAGTTGTTGTACGAGAGGGATTTCGCGCCCTCGTTTAGCTGGTCGGCGTGGACGACGCTGGCTTCCTCGCAGGTGTCGTCGCGGTAGACCGCGGCGTCCTGGTGGGGGTTCTCGCCGTACCGGAGCACGTCCGAGCGGTCCGCGCTCGCGGCGTACCGCGACGGCAGGTCCCCGCTCTCGTCGGCGTCGACTGTTACGCCCTCGTCGGCGACGTCGACGGCGTCCTCGGCGAACCACCGGACTGCGCGCGGGTACGCCTGGAACTCCGCGTCGTGGAGCACGCGCTCCTTGAGGTCGCTGGCGTCGTCGTCAGCGAACACAGGGACCGACTCCTGTGTGACGATTGGGCCCGCGTCGATGTCCGCCTCGCGGACGCTGCCGTCCTCGGCGACGGCGTTCGTGACGACGTGGACCGTACACCCGGTGACGGCGACGTCAGCGTCGAGGACTTGCTCGTGGGCGTCCGCACCCGGGAACGAGGGCAGGAGGCTCGGGTGGACGTTCAACGTGGTCGGCATCGCGTCCAGAAACACGTCCGAGAGGATGCGCATGTAGCCGTCCAGGCAGACGAGGTCGACGTCGTAGTCCGCGAGCGCGTCGACGACGCGGCGCTCGTGGTCGCGCCTGGATTCGCCGTCGCGGACCTCGACGACTTCCGTGGGGATGCCGCGCGCCTCGGCGGCGTCGAGCACTGGCGCGTCGGCGTGGTTCGACAGCACGACCGCGAGGTCGGCCCCGCCGGGCCGTCGGTCGTCGATGTGCAGGAGGTTCCGGCCGCGGTTGCTAGCCAGGCCAGCGACGTGAGTCATGCCTGTACGACCGGCCGCCTCCCGCAAAGTGGTTGCGGTTCGACGGCGGCAAGTATGCACGAAAGAGCATAGAAATCGGGCGGAATGGCCGCAATTCGGGAGCGAGTATCCATCCTCGTGGGTTCGCGGGACCGGCAGGCTTTTGCCGCGAGCGCGGCCACTCCGAAGCATGACCGACACCGACGCCCTCTACGCGGTGACGCCGCTTGACGGCCGGTACGCGGGGCGGACTGCGCCGCTGGCCGAGTTCGCGAGCGAGGCCGCGCTGATGCGTGCTCGCGTGCGCGTCGAAGTCGAGTACTTGCTCGCGCTGGCCGACCTCGACGCGGTGGGGCTGGACCTGACGCCGGACGAACGCGGCGCGCTCCGCGAGGCCTACGAGGGCTTCGACGCGGACGACGCCGACCTGATCAAACGCATCGAGACCGAGGGCGCGCGCGGCTACGACGCCACCAACCACGACGTGAAAGCCGTCGAGTACTTCGTCCGGGAGGCCGCACCGGAGCGCTCCCACCCCTGGATTCACTTCGCGCTCACCAGCGAGGACGTCAACAACCTCGCGCACCGCCTGCTCGTCAAGCCCGCCGTCGAGACTGTCCTCGTCCCGGCGCTGCGCGACGTCCGCGACGCGCTGGTCGAGTTCGCACACGACTACGCGGACCTCCCGATGCTCGCGCGAACGCACGGCCAGCCGGCGACCCCGACGACGTTCGGCAAGGAGATGGCCGTCTACGCCGCGCGCCTCGGTCGCGCAATCGCGCGCATCGAAGCCGCCGCGGACGACCTCGCCGGGAAGCTCGCCGGGGCGTCGGGCACCTGGGCCGCCCACGAGGCCGCGTTTCCGGACGTCGACTGGCGGGCGTTCTCCCGCTCGTTCGTCGACTCGCTGGACATCGAGTACGTCGAACCCACCACGCAGGTCAACCCCAGCGACGACCTCGGCGCGCTGTTCGACGCGTTCCGCGGCGCCAACGGCGTCCTGACGGACCTCTCGCTGGACGCGTGGCTGTACGTCTCACAGCGGTACCTCGGCCAGCAGGCCGCCAAGTCCGAGACGGGGTCGTCGACGATGCCGCACAAGGTCAACCCCATCGACTTCGAGAACGCCGAGGGCAACCTCGCGAAGGCCAACAGCGACCTGGCGTTCCTCTCGGCGTACCTCGCGACCAGCCGCCTCCAACGCGACCTCTCGGACTCCACGGTCAAGCGCAACATCGGCGCCGCGCTCTCGTACTGCCTGCTCGCCTACTCGAAACTCGGCGACGGCCTGCGGAAGGTCGTACCGAACGAGGAAGTGATGCGCGAGGACCTGCGCGAGACCCCCGAAGTCATCGGGGAGGCCGTCCAGACGATTCTGCGCCGCGAGGGCCACGGCGACGCCTACGAACGCGTGAAAGAACTCACCCGCGGCGAACGCGTCACCATCGACGACTTCCACGACCTCTTCGAATCCCTGGACGTCGACGAGGGCGTCCGCGAGGAACTATTGGCGCTCACGCCGGAGACCTACACCGGCGTCGGCGGAGACATCGCGCGGGACGCCTGAAAAGGGAGTGGCAGAAACCTGGCAGTCACGCCTCCTCGGCCTGCGTAGGCTCCTTCCAGAGTTGACCTCGGTCGCCGTGTATGGATTCCCTGGCGTATCCTACGAATCTTCGACGGCGAACGTCGCTGCGAGCGCTTCGGCACCTCCATCCGCTTCGACTATCCCCCAGTAGACGAAGCGATAGGTGCCCGATTCGATGGGCGAACAGACGTAATACGCGGAGTTCTGGTGGTTCTCGCGTTGTAGGCCCTCGCGGGCGACAGTGAACGCCCAGTCGAACCCGTCGTCGGGCGCAACTTCGATCCCCTCGTCGATCCACTCGAAGTGGTCAGTGTGGTAGACGGGAATCCACTCGTCGTTTTCGCGTCGGTGGATCTCGTACTTGTATGGTGTGCCGAGGAGGTGGGTCTGGTCGTCGACGTTCCGCAGCGAGAATCCGATGTCGTCACCGAGTGTGACCGCTTCGGTCGACGCTGTCAGTTCGATACCGGCCACTCGCTCGGAAAGCGTCTCACTGCCCGCTACGAACACCGGTTCGACGGTGTCGTCGCTACAGTCGACGGCAGCGTCCGGTGGGTTTCCAGCGATTGTCTGAATCTCCGGGTCGGTCGTCTGGTGTGGGGGTTCCGTCCTGGACTCGGAGGACTGCTGTGTCGTTTCCGAGGGTGACTCGGTGTCGGAGAGGCAGCCTGCGGTCAGGGCGGCCGTCCCCGCAGCCAACACGAGGACGCGACGACGGTTCATATCCCCTCATCTTTCGTAGCCGACAAGTGCTTTTTGACCAGCGAGAGGGCGCACAAAGAAGACGACGCAACTACGCTGCACTCGGTTGGACCGCGAGCCCGATGTCCCACCTGTCGCGTCCCAAGCGCGTCATTAGCGATGTTTTCACGACCGCTCCGAGTCCCTGGGCGTCGACAAGGACGTCAGCGAAGAACTGCTCGCGTTCACGTCGGCCACGAGAACACGAGCAGCCACATCCCAGCGGCGACGAGCGCGACCCCTGCGACTCGTCGGAGCCGTGCCACGCGCGGTGACGGCTCCCCGGTTTCGACGTCGACCACGTGGGACGCAGCCTTGCCGAGGACGCCCGGCTCGATGAACAGCGCCGTCCCGTAGGCGACGCCCGCGAACCCGAGCAGGAACTGCGAGAGCGCGATCGGTGTCACGACACACACCATGGACAGAATGGGGCAAGTGCGTTCCGATTGCCACAATTCAGTGCTTGCGGTCACGGAGACTCCCCATCACGGACGTCCGCTACGCGACTCCGGCCAGCAGTTCCCCGGCCCCGAACGCGACGCCTGCGGCGAGCAGTCCGATGGCGAGCATCTCCGCGCCGGCGAGCCACCAGCGTCGGTCCGTCACGAGACTGCGGCCAGCGCCCACAGCGAAGAACGCCGCCGCCGCGGCGGTCACCGACACCGCGAACTCGCTGTCGAGGCGGAGGACGTACGGCAGCAGTGGCGTCCACCCCGCGACGACGAACGCCCCGAACGTCACGGCGGCGGTGGCGGCGGGCGGCTTGGCGTTCTCCTCGACCGGTTCGCCGGCGGCGGCCCGGTAGTCGAGTTCCGAGCGCCGCGACAGGAAGTTGCTCATCCCCATCGAGAACCCGTCGGCGAGCAGATTCGCAACGCCGAGAATGACGATGACCCGTGGGTCGAGCACGGCGCCCGTCGCGCCCGCGACCACCGCAAACGTCGTCACGATTCCGTCGTTGGCGCCGTAGACTGCCTCCGCGAGGTACTCGCCGCTCGGGCGCGCGTCGTCGAACTGCCGCGTTAGCATACGACTGGCGACGACCCGAGCCCAGAAAAGCCTACACCAGGGCGTCGACGGCGTCGGTCACGATTTCGGCGGCGCGCTCGACGTCCGACCGCCGGACGTACTCGCGCTGACTGTGCGCGACCGGTCCCTCGTCGTCCGCGAGGACGCCCGGCCCGAACACGACCGTCGGCGCGTCGGCCGCGAAGTACGACGCTTCCGTCGCCGCGCCGAACGGCGCGGGGTCCGCGCCGGCGTCGACGAGCGCGTCCGCGACGTGGCTGTCCTCGGGTGTGTCGAACGCTTCGAGGAACGGCGTCTCCCGGGCCGCGGGCTGCACCGACACGTCGACGCCCAGTTCTGTGGGCACCGTCTCGCGGACGTGCGTCTGGAACCCGTCGAAGAACTCGGCCTGGTCTCCGGCGGGACGGTCCGCCGGTCGAAGGTCACCGTGCACTCGTCCGGGATGCGGTTCGCGGCGTCGCCGCCCCGAATCACCGTCGCAGTGAGCGTCGGCGGCCCCAGTTCCGGGTGGTCGGCGACGCCCCGCGACGGGTCGTACGTCCGAATCGCTTCGAGGACGCCCTCGGCCGCCGCGACGGCGTTCGCACCGGACGCCGGTTCGGCGGCGTGTCCGCCCTCTCCGGTGAGTTCGACGGTGCCCTGAAATCGGCCGCGAGCGCCCGTGCAGACCGCGAGATCCGTGGGTTCGCCCACGACGTAGCCGTCGGCGTCCAGGTCCAGCGCGTCCGCGCCCATCGAGTCCGTCTCCTCGTCGGGCGTGATGACCAGCGTCACGCGGCCGTCCTCTGGGTCGACCGCGAAAAATGCCGCGAGCAGCGCCGCGAGCGGGCCCTTCGCGTCGCAGGAGCCGCGCCCCGACACCACGTCGCCGTCCCGCGAGAGCGGCACGTGGGGCGGCACGGTGTCGATGTGCGTGTTGAGGACGACGTGTGGGCGGCCGCTCCCGCGGGACGCGAGAACGTTCCCGGCTGCGTCGACGGTCGGGTCCTGGCCGTGCTCGCGCAGCGTCTCGCAGAGCAGTTCGCGCATCTCGGCGACGTCCTCGTGGGACGGCGTCCGGACCGCTCGCTCGTGGAACGCGAGGACGTCGAAGTCCGCCTCAGGCATCGAGGTGGCGCGCGGAGACGGTTTCGGCCTCCCCACCGAGTTCGTGTTCGGTCGGCCCGCGGAGCGTCGCCCGGCCGTCGGTCAGGTCGACGTGGAGTTCGCCGCC
>NZ_WUUU01000130.1 GCF_009831555.1 Halobacterium bonnevillei
TGATGTGCGGGCCCGCGGACGGCATCGGCCCGCTGGGCGTCCGCGTCGCCGTCCTCGATACGGGCGGCCAGCGCACCGCGTACGTGCTCGTGGACGGCAACAACATGGAACCCGGCCTCCGCGAGGAACTCATGGACGCCCTCGGGGACGTCGACCACGCGGAAGTGATGACGACTGACACCCACATCGTGAACACCGTCGAGTCCACGAACCAGGTCGGCGGCGCCATCGACTGGGACGAACTCCGGGCGCTGGTCGCCGACCTCGCCGAGGAGGCGGTCGCCGACCTCGAACCCGTCGAAGCCGGGATGGCCAGCGAGCGCGCGGAAGTCACCGTGTTCGGGAACGACCGCACGGAGACGCTGGCCAGCCACGCCAACGCCGTCATCGCGATGGGCGGCGCCGTCGCCGCGCTCGCCGTGCTCGCAACCGTCGCCATCAGCATGCTCATCTTCTTCCTGACGTAGCGGAGCGCCGGGCGCCCGCCGCCGCGCCCCGCTCAGTACGTCACCGAGAGGCCCGCGGCCTGGAAGCTGTTCGTGGTGTAGTCGACGAGGCCCACCATCTCCCGGACGGTGACGAAGTTCGTCGCGTCGTTGGACCCCTCCGGGAGGTGGTATCGAACCCCGTCCTCCGTGTACTCCGCGACGAGGACCTTGTGGACGGCGGGGTGCTCGTCCAGGATGGCCCGCCGGAGGTCGTTCAGGTCGTCGTTTGTGTCGTCGTACTTGTTCGCCAGAATCGCCGCCCGGAGCACGTTCTGGGCCGCGCTGGACACGCCCTCGGGGCGATACGCGCGGGGCCGTCCGTAGTCGTTCGCGAGAACGACCAGCAGGTCGCCGTCGACGCGCTCGTTCAGCCGTCGGACGTCGGCCTCGACGGCGTCCTCGTCGAAGAACTCGATGTCGTCGCGGCGGCCCCGCAGGCGAGCGATCTCGTCCTTGAGGAGCCCGTACTGTTCGTTCAGGTCGTCGGTTCCCGCGTACGCGTCGAGAAATCCGGTCATGGGGGACATCGCCGGGGCGACAGAATAAGGGCTCCGGGGCAGTGCGAACGTCTCACACTCGCGTTCCAGCGGCCCCGGACGTCCAGCGAAGCCGCTATCGAGCGCGACGAACGAGCGGAAAATCCGCGGTCAGTCCTCGGCAGCGAACAGGTCGTCGACGGCCGCACGCGCAGCGAGCGCGGCGTCCTCCGCGACCTGCTCGACGTCCTCGTCCGCGTCGGGAGCGTGCACGTAGACGTCCACGTCCAGCGTCCCGTCCTCGAACGTCACCGTGATGTCGAGGTCGTCCACGTCGCCCGTCGCCAACCGCGAGAAGACCATGCCTTCCGCGGCCTCCGAGGCGGCTTCGACGACTTCCTCGTCGGTCGGGTCGTCCGCGTCAGTGCCCATGAGTTACGCGCTCGGGCCGCCCATCGGGCCGCCACCGCCGGCGCCGCCGAGCATGTTCTGGAGTTCCTCCTGGAGCTCCTCGAACTGCTCCTGGACGCGCTCCTCCTGCTTCTCCAGGGTGTCGGCGCGGACCTCGAGGTTGTCGACCTTCTCTTCGAGGTCGTCGTGTGCGTCGTCGTAGTCCGTCTCCACGAGAAGTTCGCCGACCTCGCGGTACATCGTCGTGTCCTCGTCGATGTCGCCGAGGGCGTCGAGCGCGGTCTGGGCCTCTGTGAGCTGGGTCTCGGCCTGCTGCTTCTGGGCCGCGACGGTCTGTGCTTTCTCCTGAAGGTCCTGGAGCTGTTCGAGCTTCTCCTGCGCTTCCGGCGGCAGATTACCCTGCATACGACGTGGGAGGCGCGCCCGACAGAAAAACCCCCGTATTACGCCCCGGCCGTCCGGCGACTCGCGCCGAGGCCGGCAACGAACGACAGCGGTGCTCTCGGTCCCGAACGTGCGTCGCGGAGCGTCGAGAACGGTGACCGGAGACGAGCCTATCGGTGCGGCGCGGCCGCCGCTCGCTCGGCAACCGCTAGCAGCGTCAACCACGTGTTCTGGCCGGCCCGCAGCGCGGTCAGGTCCGTCGCGTTCACGGTCACCCGCACGGTGTCGCCGTCCCGGCACACGGACGCCTCGCTCCGGTCACCTTCGATGTCGCCGGCTTCGACCGCCACGCTGCGCTCGACGACGCGAGCGAACGCCGGCGAATCGTACTCGAAAACGAGGTCCGTGGAGTGGGCCACGGGTCGGCTACTGGACTTCGACTTCCTTGATGTCGCGGCTGCGCTCCTTCAGGAGGACGCGGTGGCCGCAGTACGGGCACCGCACCCCGCCGTACTCGTCGAGTTCGACGTCGCGCTTACAGCGGGAGCACTTGTACGACATGCTTACTCCTCGGCGACGTCGACGTCGGCGGGGATTTCGACGTCCTCGTCGCTCTCGCCGAGCGCCGCGCGGATCGAGCGACTGACGGTGCGGCCGCCCGGCGTCTCGGGCTTGTACGCGCCGCCGGCGTACTTGTAGTTGCACTTCGCGCACTGCCAGATGCCCGTCCCCTGCCGGGAGACGGCGTCCGTCCCGCAGTCCGGGCAGACGTGGTCGTCGTTCATCTCGTCCTCGATCTCGGAGACGCGGCGTCGGGAGACGCGACCGTAGCGAGCGCCGAACCGGCCGGCGCTCCCCGTGGAGCCCTGATTAGCCATAGTGACCGCTTCTACCCGTGGGGCGCACATGAACGCTACGGTTCAAGCGTGCCCGACCGGAGGGAGGGCACGTCATGGCGAGCGGTGAGCGCAGCGACCCGCGAGCAGCGTGTTCGAACGCAGTGAGCCCACGTTGTGGCGAACGCGGAGCGAACCGCGAACAGCGTGCCCGACAATCGGGTGCCCACGTTGTGGCGAGCGACGAGCGAAGCGGGCACATCTTGGGGCAGGAGTGCTCTCTCCGAGAGTGAGACGCTGGACAATGAATAAGTGGGCTGTCGCTGTGTCTCTCACAACGTGCCCTCCAGACTCACGCGGTCGGTCAGTCGCCGCGACGCCCTCGCACTCGTCGGTGCCGGCTCACTGAGTGCGGTTGCCGGCTGTTCGTCGCTCCCGTGGTCGTCAAAGGGTCACGCGCCGCCGGAGCGCCGCGTCCCCGCCGACTGGCATCCGGAGCCCGGCGAATGGCCGATTCGGGACTACGCCTACGCGCGCACCGCACACAGCCCGTTCGCGTCCCCGCCGCGAGACGACCCGGCCACCGCATGGACGTACGAGCCCGACGGCTCCGGCGTCTACTCCCTGGTCGTCGCCGACGGCTCGGTGTTCGTTCGGACGGACACGAAACTCGTGGCATTGACCACCGACGGGGACCGCCGGTGGGAGGAGTCTCGGACAGCAACTGGACAGCTCCAGTTCGTCGATGGCCGGCTCTACGACGTCGAGACTGATTCGGTGACCGCGCTCCGACCTGACGGCTCCGAGGAGTGGTCGGCGACCCTCGAGACTGGTCGTCACACGGTGCTGGAACGCGACGGCTGGGTGTACCTTCTGTCCGGCGACCGCATCGTCCGGCTCCACGCCGACACTGGGGCTGTCGTCGACGAGACGTCCACGCGCGCTTCCGGGCCGAGCACGGCGGGTGGACCGGTCTACACGGGTCGGCACACGATGACGGCCTACGACGTCCGCGACGGCGAGTTCCAGCAGCGGTGGGAGGCGTCACCGGACGCGGCCTACGAGCGGTACGGGCTCTCGGCCGTCGAGAACGGACGGCTCTACCGGCCCGAGTGGACTATCGCCGGGTCGAACGACCGCGACGGACGGCTCTCCGTCTACGACACCACGGACGGCAGCCGACTCGGGGGATTTCCGCTGGAGCACACGCCGCGGCGACCAGCGACGGACGGCGAGCGGGTGTACGTGAGCACGTCGACGGTGACCGCGAGCACGCTCGGCCAGGACGGCCGGCTCGTCGCGCTGTCGCTGGACGCCGACCGCGAGTGGGACTTCTCGCCGGACGCGAGCCTGCAGCGACCAGTCGTTGCGAACGATGCGGTCTACGTTGCGCCGTACCACAATCACGATGCGCCGCTCGTCGCGTTCGACGCGTCGACGGGCGACGAACTGTGGCGACGGGACGTCGACGCGGTGTCAGAACTCGCCGTCGCAGGCGAGACACTGTACGTCGCCGGGGACGCGGTCCACGCATTCCGAGCGTGACACCGCGATCCGCGTCTCAGGTGTGGCGACGTGCGTTCGCCGTCCGGCTTACTCCGTGAGTTCGGCGTCGTCGAGCGCCTCGTTGAGGTCCGACCGGACGCGTTCGCCGGTGTCGTGGCTCATCGCGGTCGTCACGACGCGGTTCTCCTGGACGCTGGAGCCGTCGCGCACGAGCAGCCGGAGGTTGCCGTTGTCGTCGGCGCGCGTGACCTTCGCTCGAACTCCAGTGCGGGACCCGGACCCGCCGGCGTCGATGGGGCCCGGAATCACCTTCTTGACGTTCGGGTGGTCGGCGACCGTGCGGATGGCGCGCTGACCGTCGCGGTCGCCGATGAGCGTCGAGTGCCGGCCGCCGATCTTCTCGGCGACCGGCTTCTCGACGACGTCCAGCAGGCGGTCGCCGCGCTGTTCGACGACGGTCTCGACCGGATTCTCGCTCGGCACTCGGAAGACCTCGTACCGGAGGTCCGCGCGCACCGCGCGGATGACGTCGTGGTCGCCCGCGACGAAGACGTCCTCGGGGCGCTTCCGGCGGATTTCGTCGGCGATGCGCCCCGCGAAGTTCCGGAGCTCCACGACCCCGGTCTCGCCGCCGTCCTCCGGAACAGTTGCAATATCCGTCCGGCCGACCACGTCCTCGTCGTCGACGAACGTGAGCGTGGCGTGGTCGCGGTCGCAGGCCGCGACGACGCCGTCGCAGTTGGCGGTGTCACAGACCAGGCAGTAGTCGCCCGGCTTCTCCAGTGGCGAGCCACACCGCCGACACTCCATTAGTTCGACCTCGGGGTTCCGTCTGGAAAAGGGCCGTGTTTCCGCGAAGTCGCGGACGACGGGGAGCAGCCCGGCGTCCCCGGCGGTTCGTCTTCGGAATGCCGCAGTCGTCGAGGTTCGCGGTGGCTCAGTCGACGTTCGGGGCGCCAGTCACAGTTCCAGCGGACTCGTCTTCAGGTACTCGCGCAGCACGACCGTGGCGTAACTCCCGGAGGGGAGCGCGAACTCGAAGGTGAGCGGGTCGCGGTCGACCTCGAGGTCGGGACCCAATAGAATCGCGCGCCGGGTGCCCGCGGAGTCGAAGTCGCCCGGAAGGTCGAAGTCGCCGGGTTCGAGGTCGAGATCGTCGAGGACGGAGCGCTCGATTTCCCCGGGTTCGCCGGCTCCGAATTCGGTGTCGGTGCCCACGAGCGGCGCTGTGACGAACGCGCGGCCGCGAGCGCAGTGGCGCGCCATCACCTCTACTCGGTCGGCGGTGACGCGCTGCTCGCGCCCGGGGTCCGGGCGAGCGACGCCCTCGGGGGCGTCCGACTCGGCGAACCAGACGACGTCGCCCTCGACGGGTTCGTGGAACGGGAGGCCGCGCTCCATGCGCTCGGAGACGATGCGATTGAACGCGTACGATTGGGCGGCGTTCACGAACAGCCGCTGGAGGTTCGACGGGAACGTCTCGACGGCGTCCCGGAAGCTCCCGCCGTCAGCGAGTTCGTGCAGCATCGTGCGCTCGTAGCGCAGCCGGTTCGGGAACACGTCGAGCGCGGCCTGCCAGTCGCGGGTGTCCTCGACGAAGCGGCGTGCGTCCTGGGAGTCCTCCGGCTCGTACTCGCTGGGGCTGCCGAGGTAGGCCATTGCCGCGCCCTCCCAGTCACCCCGGAGGATAGCGAGGCCGACCTCGTGCGTGATGGGGCGTTTGCTGCCGAAGCGCTGCTGGCCGAAGTAGTTCGGCACTGCGGGACGCGGAGCGTCCCGACCCGAGCGAGCGGGCGTGGGCCCCGAGCCAGCGCCGTCAGCGCCGAACTCGCGGAGGTCGTCGCTCACGGCGTCGGCCTGCTCGGGGTTCTCGGGGTCCCGGACGACGACGCGGAACTCGTTGCCCGTGAGGTCGCCGAACTGGAGGCCGCGGCCGGCTCGCCCGACGACGTCGATGTCCGCGTCCGGGACGTCCGGGACATCCTCGGGGTCGACGCCTCGCAGGGCGAACAATTGGGTGGTGACGGCGTGGCGGTCCTTCGTGCCCGCCCACGTCACGCGCTCGCGGCTCATCTGGAGGCGGTTGGAGAGTTCGCGCGCGAAGTCGTTCGTGTCCCAGCGCGTGAGCCGCGCGCGCACCACGAGCCACGGGTAGTCGTCGGGGTTCGCGTCCGCGGGCTGCGTGTCGAAGTCTTCGATCTCCGTGACGCGGAAGTCCGACGGCGAATCCCGGAGGCGGCCGCCGGTGCCGTCGCTGTCGCTGGCGTAGTACTCCATCCCGACGGCGCGTTCGAGTTCGTGCGCGTCCCGCATTCGTCCCGTTCTCGGGGCGCCCGCGGCTTAACCCGGGCGGTTCGGCGCCGGCCGGCGCGACCCCCCGACCCCACCACCGCCACGGCTTTGCCGACGGCCGTCGAAGCACGACCGATGGCCGACTACCGCATCGGCTTCGAGTCCGCGGAGACGGAATGCGACGGCGTCGACCTCCCGGTGGACGGCGACCTGCCGGCGTGGCTGGACGGCGCGCTCGTCCGGAACGGCCCTGGGAAGTTCGAGGCGGGTTGTGGGGAGGGTGCGGCGGACGAGGGGTTCGCGCACTGGTTCGACGGCCTCGCGCTCCTCCGGAAGTTCGCGTTCCGGGACGGTGGCGTCGAACTCACCACTCGGTTCCTCCGCACCGATGAGTACCGCGCGGTCGTCGAAGAGGGCCGACTGGGCGCGGGTCAGTTCGGGACGCGCGCCGGCGGCAGCCTCCTCGGCCGCCTGACGGACGCGGTGCTCCCGGAGTCGACGGACAACGCGAACGTGAACGTGATGCGCACGGGCGAGCACTTCCTCGCGCTCACAGAAGTCCCGACGCAGGTGGCGTTCGACCCCGAGACGCTCGAAACGCGCGGCGAGTGGGCGTTCGACGACGACGTCGACGCGCACATGGCGTGCGCCCACCCGGTCGTCGACCCGGAGTCCGGAGCGACGTTCAATCTCTCCGTCCGGTTCGGCCGCACGCCGTCGTACGTCCTCACGCGCCTGCCCGCGGGCGAGACCAGCCGCGACGTCGTCGCCACCCTGTCGTTGTCCGATCCCGTCTACGTGCACAGTTTCGCGCTCACGCCCGGCCACGTCGTGATTGCGGCGTGCCCGCTGGTCGTGGACGTCTTGGGGCTGGTGCGGCCCGGCGGCCACGACACGTTCCTCGACGCGCTGGACTGGCGCCCCGGCCGGCCGACGACGTTCGTGGCGGTCTCGCGCGAGACGGGGAACGTGGTCGCCGAGTCGTCCGCGCCAGCGTTCTTCACGTTCCATCACGTCAACGCGTTCCGCCGGGCCGACCGCCTCGTGGTCGACCTCGTGGCGTTCGACGACGCCAGCGTCGTGGACTCGCTGGCGCTGGCAGACCTCCAGGCCGGGTCGGTCCGGACGCTCGACGGCGACCTGCGGCGGTATTCGGTTCCCCTCGACGGCGGCCGCGCCACCCACGAGACGCTCGCCGCTGGTGGCCTCTCACTCCCGCGGTTCGACGAGCGGCGCCGCGGCCGCCCGTACCAGTACGCGTACGCCACGCGCGCCGGTGGCGAGGACGGCGCGCCAAACCACCTCGTGCGCGTGGACCTCGAGACGCTCGAGACGCGCGTCTGGGAGGAGGCAGAGACGTTCTGCGGGGAACCGGTGTTCGTTCCCGAACCCGGCGGCGGCGAGCGCGACGGCGTCGTCCTCTCAGTGGTGCTGGACGCCGCCCGCGAGCAGTCGTTCCTGCTCGTGCTCGACGCGGACAGCTTCGAGGAGCGAGCACGTGCGTGGGCGCCCGACGTCCTGCCGTTCGACTTCCACGGCCAGTTCTACATGGGCCGCTGAGCGCGACGGCGAACGCGAGAACCGGTCTAGAAGAGCGAGAGGTCGCCAGTGACCTGGTCGACGTCCGCGTCGGGCGCGGGCCCGACGGCGACAGCGGTCGGGGTCCCTGGTTCGAGCTGGGTCCGGCCCGCGTCCTCGATGACGGCCGACGGCAGCCCGCGGACGTTCGCTTCTTCCGCGATCTGGTACAGTTCGCGTTCGCCGCTGGCCTTCACGACGACCTTCTGCTGCCCCTCGGCCTTCCAGCGGCGCTTCACGTCCTCGTCGGCGTACTCGTAGGCCTTCAGGGACGCGTGGGCGACCTGCGCGGCGAGTTTCCCCTGGCCCATTCCGATGTCAGTGCGGGCGGCGATAACCTGCTTCATGTGTGACGTGACGGGCGGCCCGGTCAAAGCGTTGGCTACTCGCCGGCACGCACGGTCGTTGTCGTCCGCGAATCGACCAGAAAATAGATGCACTGTGCGCGTTCAGGCGCGTGTATGGCCCCGCGAACTCCCCTCCTCCACCCGAAGCAGTACTTCGAGCAGCGCGGCTTCGACCTGCGTCCCGCGGCCGCCGCCGTCGGCGTCGCGATTCTCGCGGTCGTTCTGACGTTCGCCGGCTTCGGGGTCGTGCTCGCCGACCGCCTGCGAACCGCCGGCCACCACGGCGCCGCGAACGAGGTCTGGGGCGTCTTCGGCCCCTACCTGTTCGGCGTCGTGTTCGTGATGCTGCTCGGGTGGGTGATCGCCGCGGGTATCGTCCACGTGATCGCCCGCGCCGCGCTCAGCCACGACGGGCGCTTCGGGCAGACGCTCG